>NZ_JBXWMF010000034.1:0-54990 GCF_059609725.1 Ruegeria sp. YTSC199 | reverse complement strand
GTAGGCCGGGCTTCAGCCAGGCACATCGGTGAGCCTAAGAAGGCCGCTCCAAAAGGGGCGGCCTTTTTCAATGCGCAGGTTTCAAAATGCGTTTAACAATGTGCTGAAAACCGCTCAACAAGATGTGCTGGGCGGCCTTGATTGTTCTGCGATTTGGGGTTGTTCAGAGTAAGGTAATCTGGCCCGCCAAAGCACGGCTTTTGTAAGATAACTCTGCAAGCAATAGTTGAACTTCTATGGAAAACTATCTTTTTCTGTCTTTTATTCTTCTTGGGTCGGGCATTGCCATTGTTCCCATCGCCGTCTGGCTTGGCCTTGGTTCGGTGTTGGGTTTCCTGATTGCCGGAATGCTTCTTGGTCCGGCACTGTCCGCGCAAAAAATCAATGTCGGGAACCTCGAGCAGTTTGCCGAATTTGGCGTCGTAATGATGCTGTTTTTGATTGGGCTGGAGTTGGCGCCAAAGAAGCTTTGGGATTTGCGGAAAAGGCTACTGGGGCTGGGCGGTTTGCAATTGGTCTGCACCTCTCTTGCCATAATGGGATTGGCGATGGCACTTGGTCAGCCTTGGCAATCGGCGCTGACAATCGGGGTGATTTTTTCATTGTCGTCTACGGCAATCGTGCTGCAGACACTGCATGAAAAAGGATTACTTATGGGCAGCGGCGGGCAATCCAGCTTTTCCGTTTTGCTGATGCAGGACATTGCTGTGATCCCAATTCTGGCTTTGCTACCATTGCTGGCGCTGCCTGATCTTGCTGCGATGGGGGCCAGCTCCGTCAGCCATGGACCTACGACAAGCACCGGATTTTCGCTGAATCTTGTTCGGGGCCTGCCTGAATGGTTTAGGGCGCTTGTCACGCTTGGCTCGATCATTCTGGTGATCGTTGGCGGGGCCTATCTAACCGGACCAGTGTTCCGATATGTTGAATCCGCGAAACTGCCCGAGCTGTTCACAGCCATGGCCCTGACAATTGTGGTCGGTGTTGCCGTGTTGATGATGGCCGTGGGACTGACCCCCGCGTTGGGAGCGTTTATTGCGGGTGTGGTATTGGCCAACAGCGAATATCGCAATGCGCTGGAAAAAGAGATCACCCCGTTCAAGGGTTTGTTTCTGGGGTTGTTTTTTGTCAGCGTCGGAGCCTCGGTGAATTTCCGATTGATGGTTGATAACATAGGGCTGGTTGTCTCGCTGACCCTTGGCGTGATGGCTATTAAGGCCGTGGTTCTTTTTGGGCTTGGCCGATTGTTTGGTGTGACTGGTGCGAACAATTGGCTGTTTGCGCTGGGGATGGCGCAGGCTGGAGAGTTCGGGTTTGTGTTGCTGTCTTTCTCGGTCGCAACCCATGTGCTGAGCGCTGATCTCGCAAACACGCTGATTATTGTCGTAGCGCTGTCGATGGTACTGACGCCGTTGGCCTTTGTGTTTTATGACAAGGTCATTGCGCCCCGATATGCGTCCAAAGAACCGGCGGAGAGCTAACAGTGAGCCATTGGCGCGGAATTTATTCGAAGGATCTCCACTAATTTGCGGTCGGTGGGCGATGGCGCTATTTGATTGATAGCAACTTTCAAAGTTAGATATTAAAGCGCGGCAATTACCTAATGAGCAGAGTCCCAACTTTTAATGAGCGATCCTTGGCCTTAGCTATTCTCCCTTGGTTGGCACAGGAGATGTCTTGGCGTTTGAAGGACAGCTCACCGGGGCCCACACTCTTGCATCACGGGGCACAATCCAATTTTGAACATGGCTTTTGTGCCTTTACTCGTACAGGGTTAATGCGCTCTGAGGGTATCTACGGATTGCTTACCTGGGAAGCCGGTCAGAGCATTGAGCTGCCAACAGATTATCGACGTGATGATCTTGACGAACTGCTAGAAGCTTTCGCTTGTCATTCGCACTACGCCGACGAGTTTGCCGACCATTACGTGTCGGTGGTTCCTAAAGGCAACTCAACGACAAGAATATGCGAGGCCTTTTGTTCTTGCGATTACATGGAAAGGACTTCCCGTGGCTGGGCTTGGACGGACGCATTCGGGCCTTGGTTGGTGTATGAACACTGTTGGAGTTTGTCAGAGTATGAAGTTGCAGATGATGAAAGTATCGCCGCTGCACTCGTAAATCTGCCAGTACAGACGTTGGAAATACTGAAAGGAAGAATGTGCTCGTTTGAGTCAGACTTCCTCAGAATTCTGTTTGCTCAGTGCCGGAACGGCGTTTGGTCAGAAGACAACGAGTGGCGAACGGTACCCTCAGATGATTGGGACATGAATTTGGCCGCTGGTCTTTACGAGGGACTACAAAAGCCCGGTTACAGTTGAAGCGCACTTCTTTGGTGGCAATCGGGTTGCCAAGGACAGCTATTTCCCCCTTGCCAAACCCCACGCACCCCTGTATTTCGCGCGAGTTCTCAATAAGAACATCAAGGCGGGGTGATTCCCGCCTTTTGGGTTCGATGAGGGTTGGCGATGCGCGCTTGTCCTCCTCTCAACCTCAACGCCTGATAAAAGGCTGTTATTATGCAAAGCCAAAATATCCGTATTCGGCTGAAGGCATTTGACTATCGCGTTCTGGATGCCAGCACGCAAGAGATCGTCAACACTGCCAAGCGGACCGGCGCGAACGTGCGCGGCCCGATCCCGCTGCCGAACAAGATTGAGAAGTTCACGGTTCTCCGTGGCCCTCACGTTGACAAGAAATCCCGCGACCAGTTCGAGATCCGCACGCACAAGCGTCTGCTCGACATCGTTGATCCGACCCCCCAGACCGTTGACGCGCTGATGAAGCTCGACCTCGCTGCTGGTGTGGACGTCGAGATCAAGCTGCAGTCGTAAGATCGGAGGGTATTATTCATGCGCTCTGGTATTATCGCAAAAAAAGTTGGCATGACCCGCCTGTTCATGGAAGACGGCAAGCAGATTCCTGTGACCGTTCTTCACCTGGACGGCCTACAGGTCGTTGCACAGCGTACCGCTGACAAAGACGGCTACACCGCCGTTCAGCTGGGCGCAGGTGCTGCCAAGGCAAAACGCACCTCGAAGGCCATGCGCGGTCACTATGCCGCTGCAAAGGTCGAGCCCAAGCGTAAGCTGGCCGAGTTCCGCGTCTCTGAAGATGGCCTGATCGATGTGGGCGCCGAGATTTCGGCAGAACACTTCCTGGAAGGTCAGAAAGTTGACGTTTCTGGTACCTCGATCGGTAAAGGCTTTGCCGGTGCAATGAAGCGCCACAACTTTGGTGGTCTTCGCGCCTCGCACGGTGTTTCGATCAGCCACCGTTCGCACGGTTCGACCGGTCAGTGTCAGGACCCGGGCAAGGTTTTCAAAGGCAAGAAGATGGCCGGTCACATGGGTGCCGCCCGTGTAACCACCCAGAACCTGGAAGTCGTCAAAACCGACGCCGACCGTGGTCTGGTCTTCATCAAAGGCGCCGTTCCCGGACCGAAATCGGGCTGGGTCACCGTCAAGGACGCCGTCAAGAAGAAAGCACCGGAAGGCCTGCCTTTCCCGGCTGCTGTGAAATCGGCTGCAACCGAAGCACCTGCGGAAGAAGCTCCCGCGGAAGGTGGTGAAGCATGAAACTTGATGTAATCAAACTGGACGGCGGCAAAGCCGGCAACATCGAGCTGGATGCAGACCTGTTCGGCCTCGAGCCGCGCGCGGACATCCTGCACCGTGTGGTCCGTTGGCAGCGCAACAACGCGCAAGCCGGCACCCACAAGGTCAAGACCCGCTCGGAAACCAGCTACTCGACCAAGAAGATCTATCGCCAAAAGGGCACCGGTGGCGCACGCCATGGTGACCGTAACGCGCCGATCTTCCGCGGTGGTGGTATCTACAAAGGCCCCGTGGTGCGTTCGCATGGTCATGACCTGCCGAAGAAGTTCCGCAAGCTTGGCCTGCGCCACGCTCTGTCGGCCAAAGCCAAGGCAGGTGAACTGGTCGTGATCGAGAACGCCGAAGCCGAAGGCAAGACCGCGGCTCTGGCCAAACAGGTTGCAAACCTGGGCTGGAAACGTGCTCTGGTCATCGACGGCGCAACCGTGAACGAAGGGTTCCTGAAAGCGTCCAAGAACATCGAAGGTCTGGATATCCTGCCGTCGATGGGCGCAAACGTCTATGACATCCTCAAGCGTGACACCCTGGTGCTCACCAAAGCGGCTGTCGAAGCACTGGAGGCTCGTCTGAAATGAGCGCGAAGGCAGAACACTACGACGTGATCCGCAAGCCGATCATCACCGAAAAGTCGACCATGGCGTCCGAAAATGGCGCGATTGTCTTTGAAGTGGCGATCGACAGCAACAAACCGCAGATCAAAGAAGCGGTTGAATCGCTGTTTGGTGTCAAGGTGAAGGCGGTGAACACCACCATCACCAAAGGCAAGGTAAAGCGGTTCCGCGGCCAGTTGGGCAAGCGGAAAGACGTCAAAAAAGCATATGTGACCCTGGAAGAGGGTAACACCATCGACGTGAGCACCGGTCTCTGATCGGACTCGTCTTTGAAAAGAGATAAAAACCCCCGCGAAAGCGGGGGTTTTTTTGTTTAACGGTCAAAGATAATGTGACCGAAACCGATGCTCGATGAAGCGATTGCAGTTGCGTTGGATGTCTGACAAATTTCGACCCAGTGGCGTCAACTTGCGCGAAAGAAAGAACTAATGTCCCTAAACTCATCTGAACAGGTTCGGTCGGATGGCCGTCTCGCTTTTTGGAACCAGTTTTACGAGAATTCTGCAGAGTCATGGGAGTTGTCGTTACCATCACAGTTTGCAGCGTTTGTGGCCAATGAAATTGATCGGAAAGCGCACGTTATTGACATCGGGTGCGGCAACGCTCGTGACAGTTTTTTCTTTTCACGACATGGATTTCTCGTAACCGGTCTGGATGCATCAGAAGCAGCTGTCGCGTCAGCGACAAAGCACAAAGATACGCAGGGCGGTGATGGTCTTGAATTTGTCAGATCGAACCTCAAGGACGGGATGGTTCGGCAGGTGCTGTTGAATCGACGCGCGAAGGCGGTTTGTGTGTATGCACGTTTCTTTTTACATGCGATCACCGACGACGAACAAGAGGCGCTGATTGATGCCCTCCACAGGGGGTGCGAGCCGGGCGACATTGTCGCGTTTGAATATCGAACGTTAGCGGACCGAGATACAGCAAAAGTAGCTGCGCCACATTTCCGGCGCTATCTTTGCGCGGCAGATTTGGACGAGAAAATGAAGCAGCGCCAGTTCGCGAAACTATATGGTGTTGAGGGGGTAGGGTTCGCGAAATACAAGGCAGAGGATGCGATCGTCGCGCGGGCAATCTACGAAAAAAACTTATGACCGAAGCAGACCTAATCAAACAACTGGCGTCACTGCGCGCTTTGGTTTTCGAACATGCCGTTGCCCAGACCAGACTGCCGCGCCCACGCAAAACTCGGCTGGCCGTTCAAGCGTTGCAAGACCCTGTTCAGCGTTTAAACAATCCGGCACTGTCTGACGATTGGGAAGAAATTGATCTGCTACTTTGCTGCCACCAGAGAATTAGGGCCGCCCGGACCCATGGCAGGCTAAAGCGGATGGAGAAACGCTATGCGCGCATGGGGCAGAAAGACCGTTTCGCGGCGTTTTTCGAATGTATAAAGCAAGCTCTTCATCCTGATTTTATTACGCCACATGGCTACAACAGAACGTTCGGGGAAATGAATGCCGGTGATATCTTCTCTAAACTTGATGCGGAGTTGGCGCCCATTGTCCAACTAGGCAAACCCCTGATCCTTTATGCCGGTGCGTTGCTGGGCTATGTCCGGGATGGCCGGCTGATCGACCATGACGATGATATCGATTTCGCAGTGCATTTGGGTGAGAGCACGCTTGAAGATGTACCAAAGAAATGGGCTCTTTACCAAAAAGCCTTGTTGGAAAATGGCAGTTTGGATGCCACGCCTATGGCTCGCAGCTCTCCGATCTTTAAAGTTAAAAACAGTCTGGGTATTGATATTGACCTATTTCCAGCTTGGACTGAAAACGGGCGCTTCAGTGTCTATCCCTACTCGTTGAACGCGCTGCCTGAGAGCGCTATTTTTCCGCTCAAGACATTCAACGACGGGCAAATCATGCTGCCCCAAGACGAATCCGCCTTGCTGGCCCAGAGCTATGGTGAAAGCTGGCGAATACCCGACCCGCTGTTTCATTTTGACTGGTCACGCGCACGGCGAAGGTTTGCCCCCCTTCTGGAACATGACTTCAGTATCCAGTGACAAGGCCTAGCGGAGAGACCTCAGTTTTTCTTGCCAAAGGTGACCGTGCGCGGACTTGGTTGTCTATCGCGCAATTGGGCGCGGTTTGGGTAATTGCAAACGTTCAAATGTGCGCCAAAAAGAATACACCACGCCCTATAGACACCCACACCCAACACTGCTAAATGCACCCAATCATACGGCCTCGGATTCGTTCCGGGGCCTCTGATATTTTGAACCGGGGACCTTCGGGGCCCTATACCCTTGGCACCTACGGGGGCCTATCACATAGCAGGGAAACCCCCTGCACTTGCTAAACGGAAGACAGAAAGCATGGCACTCAAGTCGTACAAGCCGACGACGCCGGGCCAGCGCGGGCTGGTGCTGATCGACCGTTCGGAGCTTTGGAAAGGACGTCCGGTCAAGTCTCTCACTGAGGGTTTGACCAAATCGGGCGGCCGGAACAACACCGGACGGATCACTTCACGCCGCCGCGGCGGTGGCGCAAAGCGTCTCTACCGGATCGTTGACTTCAAACGGAATAAATTTGATGTCGCGGCAACCGTCGAGCGGATCGAATATGACCCGAACCGGACCGCGTTCATCGCACTGGTAAAATACGAAGACGGCGAGCAGGCATATATCCTGGCTCCGCAGCGTCTGGCTGTTGGTGATAAGATCGTGGCTTCGGCCAAGGCCGACATCAAGCCGGGCAACGCAATGCCGTTCTCGGGCATGCCCATCGGTACCATCGTCCACAACATCGAGATGAAGCCTGGCAAAGGCGGTCAGATCGCACGTGCGGCCGGTACTTACGCTCAGTTCGTTGGTCGCGATGGCGGCTACGCTCAGATCCGTCTGAGCTCGGGCGAGCTGCGCATGGTCCGTCAGGAATGCATGGCCACCGTCGGTGCCGTGTCCAACCCCGACAACTCGAACCAGAACCTCGGTAAAGCCGGTCGTATGCGCCACAAAGGCGTTCGTCCGTCGGTTCGTGGTGTTGCAATGAACCCGATTGATCACCCGCACGGTGGTGGTGAAGGTCGTACCTCGGGTGGCCGTACACCGGTTACGCCTTGGGGTAAGGACACCAAGGGTAAGCGTACCCGCAACAAAAACAAAGCGTCCCAGAAGCTGATCATCCGCTCGCGGCACGCCAAGAAGAAGGGACGTTAATCCATGTCTCGCTCTGTTTGGAAGGGTCCTTTCGTCGATGCTTACGTGCTGAAAAAAGCCGAAGCAGCGCGCGAGTCGGGCCGCAACGAAGTCATCAAAATCTGGTCGCGTCGTTCCACCATTCTGCCCCAGTTCGTGGGTCTGACCTTTGGTGTGTATAACGGCCAGAAGCATATCCCCGTAAACGTCTCGGAAGACATGATCGGTCAGAAGTTCGGTGAGTATTCGCCGACTCGCACCTATTACGGTCACGCCGCTGACAAAAAAGCGAAGCGGAAGTAAGTCATGGGCAAGGAAAAGAACCCCCGCCGCGTGGCTGAAAACGAAGCAATGGCGAAAACGCGCATGCTCCGTACCAGCCCGCAGAAACTGAACCTGGTTGCGCAAATGATCCGCGGCAAGAAAGTTGAGAAGGCTCTGACCGACCTGACTTTCTCGAACAAGCGTGTTGCGCAGGACGTCAAGAAGTGCCTGCAGTCCGCAATCGCCAACGCCGAGAACAACCACAACCTGGACGTTGATGAACTGATCGTCGCCGAAGCATGGGTTGGCAAGAACCTGGTCATGAAGCGCGGTCGTCCGCGTGCCCGTGGCCGTTTTGGCAAGATCATGAAGCCGTTCTCGGAGATCACCATCAAGGTGCGTCAAGTTGAGGAGCAAGCCTAATGGGTCATAAAGTAAATCCGATCGGCATGCGCCTGCAGGTCAACCGCACCTGGGACAGCCGCTGGTACGCCGACACCAAGGACTACGGTGATCTTCTGCTGGAAGATCTCAAGATCCGTGAGTTCATCAACAAAGAGTGCAAGCAAGCCGGAATCGCCCGTGTGATCATCGAACGTCCGCACAAAAAGTGCCGCGTTACGATCCACACTGCACGTCCCGGTGTCATCATCGGCAAGAAAGGTGCAGACATCGAAGTTCTGCGCAAAAAGCTTGCTCGTATGACCGACAGCGAACTGCACCTGAACATCGTCGAAGTGCGCAAGCCCGAGCTTGACGCGCAGCTGGTTGCCGAGTCCATCGCTCAGCAGCTGGAACGTCGTGTTTCGTTCCGTCGCGCCATGAAGCGCTCGGTTCAGAACGCCATGCGCATGGGCGCCCTGGGTATCCGGGTGAACGTCGCTGGCCGTCTGGGCGGCGCCGAAATCGCACGGACCGAGTGGTACCGCGAAGGCCGCGTGCCTCTGCACACTCTGCGTGCCGACATCGATTACGCACATGCCGAAGCGATGACCCCCTACGGGATCATCGGGATCAAGGTCTGGATCTTCAAAGGTGAGATCATGGAGCACGATCCGCAGGCACGTGACCGTAAAGCACAGGAACTCCAGGACGGCCCTGCACCTCGTGGTGCTGGTGGCGGTCGTCGCTAAGGAGGGAAAGATATGCTTCAACCAAAGCGTACTAAATTCCGCAAGATGCACAAAGGCCGGATCAAGGGCGAAGCCAAGGGCGGCTCTGATCTGAACTTTGGCACCTATGGTCTGAAAGCTCTTGAGCCTGAGCGTGTAACTGCACGCCAGATCGAAGCTGCACGTCGTGCCATGACGCGTCACATGAAACGTCAGGGTCGTGTCTGGATCCGCATCTTCCCCGACACTCCGGTCACTGCAAAGCCGATCGAAGTTCGTATGGGTAAAGGTAAGGGTTCGGTCGACCGCTGGGCATGCAAGGTCAAGCCTGGCCGTGTTATGTTCGAGATCGACGGCGTCAATGACGACATCGCCCGCGAGGCCCTGCGCCTGGCCGCGATGAAGCTGCCGATCAAGAGTCGCGTCGTGGTTCGCGAAGACTGGTAAGCGGCCGGGGGAAACCCCGTTCGTGACAAGATTGACCCCCGTCAGGAAACCGGCGGGGGTTTTCTTTTGCATCAGCTTTATGTGACCCTTCCCACCGTTCCGTGAAAAAAGTCGACGTTTGTCCAAAGCCCCCATAGGCTGCCCAAAGTGAATGGGAGGGTCTTATGGTTCAGCTGCGCAAGAAGGTGCTCATCAAGGAGGTCATAACCACCGACCAATTGGGGCAACCATGCGCTCCGATCTGCCGTGTTGCCGCTCTGGCTGTTATACAGAACCCGCTGGTCGGTGGGTTCAGGGAAGACTTGTCCGAGCTGTTCGATATTGGTGGCACTCTCGGGGCAGACCTCGCGGCCGAGGCCGTTTCTCAACTCGACGGTTCTCCGATTTCGTACGGTAAAGCAGCGATAGTCGGCATAAACGGCGATCTCGAACATGGCGGCGCACTGATTCACCCGAAACTCGGCGCTCCTATGCGCGGTGTAGCGGGTGGAGGAGAGGCCGTCATCACATCTAATGCCAAACTTGGAACACCGGGATGTGCGATCGATCTGCCCCTAGGGCACAAGGACAACCCATGGTCCTTTGACCATTTCGACACCATGACGCTGAGCGTTCCGGACGCGCCGAAACCGGACGAGATCGTCTTGTGCCTGGCTTACGCAGATGGTGGACGCCCGATTCCGCGCTGCGGCTTGGGGCCGGTCAAAAACTAAGGGTTAGCTGGGGCTGGCCTCGGATCAGGGCTTGGGTTATGCCCGGCCCATGGCACAGATTGAATCACTCTTCGTTACCCGTCTTTATCGCGCAGCTTTGTCCGAGTTCGATCCCAAGATTGACGCGGAAGAGTTGGAAAGCTCCTGCCTTGTCATCGCCGAGGATGATGAAGCCGGGCAGGAGTGGTGTGAGGAGAACGGCTATCCCGGCTATACCAGCTATGCCTCGTTGACCGATCTGCCGTGGCGGTTCCCTATCTTCTCCGATCTGGTCAAGGTGCTTGACCAGCACGTGGCGGCCTTTGCCAAAGATCTGGAGTTCGATCTGGGGGAGGGCGACCTGAAGTTGGAGGATCTTTGGATCAATATCTTGCCCGAAGGCGGCATGCATTCCAGCCACCTGCACCCGCACAGCGTCATCTCGGGCACGACCTATGTTTCGATGCCAGAAGGGGCGAGCGCTCTGAAACTGGAAGACCCCCGCTCGGGCCGCATGATGGCCGCACCGACACGCCTGAAGGGCGGGCGGCGGGATTTGCAGCCGTTCATCTATATGAAACCTAAGGTGGGTGACGTCCTGCTATGGGAAAGCTGGCTGCGCCATGAGGTGCCGATGAACATGGCCGAGGACGAGCGGATCAGCGTCAGTTTCAACTATCGGTGGGACTAGCGAACTGTCGCCGAAGGTATTCACGTTTCAACCTAATTTAGGAATATGTCTTGCAATATTGCCAGACATGACCCATGTGAGACGCGCTAACGTTTTTCTTTTTCGACCACTGTCTCCCGTTCTTCGGCGTTCAGTCTCTCGATCCAGACCGACCACGCCGCGCTGTCGCAATTCCGCGGACAGCAATTTAATAGGAGACTACGGATATGGCCAATGGCACCGTAAAATGGTTTAACACAACTAAAGGTTTTGGCTTCATCGCACCGGAGACCGGTGGCAAAGACGTGTTTGTACACATCTCTGCTGTCGAGCGCTCGGGTCTGACCGGCCTGGCCGACGACCAGAAAGTAACATTCGACATCGAGCCCGGCCGTGACGGTCGCGAGTCGGCTGTGAACATCGCTCTGGCGTAAGTCACTCAGAATGAACGAAAGCCCTGTCAGGTGGCAGGTGAAGGCCAAGCAAACTCTGGACGGAGCGCTTCAAATACCGGTCGTCCGTCATCAGGCTTGGGGTACCCTTTGCTTTCATCGTAAAACGCGTGGTATGTCGCTGCCGGAAACTTGCTGTCATCATACCCCATAACGTTGGGTACAGCCACGCGTATGCGTTTTTGCTTATCATCCAGCATCAACGCGGCCCCGCACTCAGAACATGTGCAAAGCTCTAAAGGGCCATCGGGATTGTTGGCGTTGAATGGTTGACGGTTCATCTTATCTTCGGGGTCTGCTGACAGATCTGAGTAGTTGAAGAACGCAACATGGGTTGTGTGCTGTCCGGTCACGGACTTACAGACATCACAGTGGCATTCATGGTTGTCTATTGGTTCTGCCGTCGCGACTATCTTGACGTGTTCACATCCTCCTGAATAAGGGCTGGTCATTTTCTTACCTCCTCTGTGAGCTTCAGGCCTTTGTGGGCCTGCTCCATTGGGCGCCGAACGCGGCCCATTGGCAATACAGACCTTGGCCTGAGTTTGGATGAGGATAACTTCGCGGAAGTTTCGTGATTGGTAACCCGTTCGGCGACCGGGAGCATCTAATTCCCTTGCCATCGAGAAGACGTCAAACTTTCCCTTGCCCCCCACTCCCTAAACCCTTATACGGCGGCATCCTGCAAGTCCCCCGGCTGAGTCGGGGGATTCGCATGTCTATCATTCATCCACCAGGTCAAAGGTGACCCGTGTACGGGGCCTTCTGGTGTTTTGAGCAAAGGAAAAAGGCGATGAACGCCCAAGAACTGCGTGACAAGACCCCGGACCAGCTCCGCGAGGAACTGGCCAACCTGAAGAAAGAAAGCTTTAACCTGCGCTTTCAACAGGCAACCGGTCAGCTGGAAAACACTGCTGGTATCAAAGCGGCCCGCCGCAATGCTGCCCGCGTCAAAACCATTCTGAACGAAAAGGCCGCTGCTGCGGCATCGGAGGAGTAATCCTATGCCCAAGCGTATCCTGTCCGGAATCGTAACCAGCGACGCCAACGAGCAAACCGTGACTGTTTCGGTTGAACGCCGTTTCAAGCACCCGCTGCTGCACAAAACCGTTCGTAAGTCCAAGAAATACCGGGCTCATGACGAAAAGAACGCCTTCAAGGTCGGTGACACCGTACGCATCATCGAATGCGCGCCGAAATCGAAGACGAAACGTTGGGAAGTTCTGGAAGCGTAAGCTTCCGGGATTTTTCCATTTGTCGAAACCCTGGGGGATCTAACGAGACCAGCCCCCACAGGTCGGGAGAAACCACATGATCCAGATGCAGACCAATCTGGATGTCGCTGACAACTCCGGCGCACGCCGAGTTCAGTGCATCAAGGTCCTGGGTGGTTCCAAGCGTAAATACGCCTCCGTCGGCGACATCATTGTCGTCTCGGTGAAGGAAGCCATCCCGCGCGGCCGCGTAAAGAAAGGGGACGTCCGTAAGGCCGTCGTCGTGCGCACCGCCAAGGAAGTCCGTCGCGAAGACGGCACCGCGATCCGTTTTGATCGCAACGCCGCCGTCATCCTGAACAACAACAACGAGCCCATAGGTACCCGTATCTTTGGCCCGGTTGTTCGTGAACTGCGCGGCAAGAACTTCATGAAAATCATCTCGCTGGCTCCGGAGGTGCTGTAATCATGGCTGCTAAACTCCGCAAAGGCGACAAGGTCGTCGTGCTGGCCGGCAAGGACAAGGGCAAAGAGGGAACTATCACCTCGGTTGACCCGAAAGCCGGTAAAGCTGTTGTCGATGGCATCAACATCGCCATCCGCCACACCCGTCAGTCGCAAACCTCGCAAGGTGGTCGCCTGCCTCAGGCAAACCCTATCGAGCTGTCGAACCTGGCACTGCTGGACAAAAACGGCAAAGCAACCCGCGTTGGCTTCCGCATGGAAGGTGACAAGAAAGTACGCTTCGCCAAGACCACGGGGGACGTGATCGATGCTTGATAACGCAACCTATACCCCGCGTCTGAAAGCTCAGTACGCTGAAACCATCCGCCCCGCTCTGAAAGAAGAGTTCGGCTACAAGAACGACATGCAGCTGCCCAAGCTGGAAAAAATCGTTCTGAACATCGGCTGTGGTGCCGAAGCTGTCAAAGACTCGAAGAAAGCGAAAGCTGCTGTCGAGGATCTGACTGCAATTGCCGGTCAAAAGGCCGTTGCAACCAAGGCGAAGAAGTCGATCGCGGGTTTCCGCGTCCGTGAAGACATGCCGCTGGGTGCGAAAGTGACCTTGCGCGGCGACCGGATGTACGAATTCCTGGATCGTCTGATCACCATCGCGATGCCGCGTGTTCGTGACTTCCGCGGTGTGAAGCCGTCTTTCGATGGTCAGGGCAACTTTGCCATGGGCATGAAAGAGCACATCGTGTTCCCGGAAATCGATTTCGACAAGGTCGACGAAGTCTGGGGCATGGACATCGTAATTGCCACCACAGCGAAAACCGACGCTGAAGCAAAGGCACTGTTGAAAGCTTTCAACATGCCGTTCAACGCGTAAGCGCCGGGAGGATTGAGACATGGCTAAAAAAGCAATGATCGAACGCGAGAAGAAGCGCGAACGCCTGGTGGCCAAATATGCCGCAAAGCGTGCCGAGCTGAAAGAAATCGCGAATGACGAGAGCAAGCCGATGGAAGAGCGTTTCAAAGCGCGTCTGAAACTGGCGAAACTGCCGCGCAACAGCTCGGCTACTCGTTTGCACAACCGCTGTCAGCTGACCGGTCGTCCCCACGCTTACTACCGTAAGCTGAAGGTCAGCCGTATCGCGCTGCGCGAGCTGGGTTCTGCTGGTCAGATCCCCGGCATGGTGAAATCGAGCTGGTAAGGGAGACATAGATATGAACGATCCTATCGGCGATATGCTCACCCGTATCCGCAACGCGCAAATGCGCGGCAAGTCCACCGTTTCCACCCCGGCTTCCAAGCTGCGTGGTTGGGTTCTGGACGTGCTGGCGGACGAAGGTTACATCCGTGGCTACGAAGCGACGACCGGTTCAAACGGTCATCCGGCCATAGAAATCAGCCTGAAATACTACGAAGGCACCCCTGTTATTCGCGAACTGAAGCGGGTCTCGAAGCCCGGTCGTCGCGTATACATGGGCGTCAATGACATCCCGCAGGTCCGTCAGGGTCTGGGCGTGTCGATTGTCAGCACTCCGAAAGGTGTGATGTCGGACGCAAACGCTCGCTCCAACAATGTTGGTGGCGAAGTGCTCTGCACCGTCTTCTAAGGAGGTCTGCAATGTCTCGTATTGGTAAAAAACCGGTCGAGCTGCCCAGCGGCGTTTCCGCCTCTGTGTCGGGTCAGACCATCGAAGTTAAAGGTCCGAAAGGCACCCGCAGCTTCACTGCAACTGATGACGTAACGCTGTCGGTTGAAGACAATGTTGTGCAGATCAACCCTCGTGGGATGTCCAAGCGCGCACGCCAGCAGTGGGGCATGAGCCGCACTATGGTTGCCAATCTTGTTGAAGGCGTCACCAACGGCTTCAAAAAAGAGCTGGAGATCCAGGGTGTTGGTTACCGGGCGCAGATGCAGGGCAACACCCTGAAGCTGAACCTGGGTTACAGCCACGATGTTGATTTCACTGCTCCGGAAGGTGTCACCATCACCGCGCCGAAGCAGACCGAGATCGTTGTGGAAGGTATCGACCAGCAGCAGGTGGGCGAAGTCGCGGCCAAAATCCGCGAATGGCGCCGCCCCGAGCCCTACAAAGGCAAGGGCATCCGCTATAAGGGCGAGTTCATCTTCCGCAAGGAAGGCAAGAAGAAGTAAGGACGCAAACAATGGCAAACAGCAAAAGAACCCTGTTTCTGAAGCGCCGCCTGCGCGTTCGGAACAAACTTCGCAAGGTCAACGCGGGTCGTCCGCGTCTGTCCGTACACCGTTCGAACAAGAACATCTCTGTTCAGCTGATCGACGACGTGCGTGGCGTGACCCTGGCCTCGGCCTCGACCCTGGAAAAGGATCTGGGCGTTGTTGGCAAGAACAACGTCGAAGCGGCCACCAAAGTGGGCGCGGCTATCGCCGAGCGTGCCAAGAAGGCAGGCGTCGAAGAGGCCTATTTCGATCGTGGCGGCTTCCTGTTCCACGGCAAAGTGAAGGCAGTTGCCGACGCTGCGCGTGAAGGTGGTCTGAAGATCTAAGACTTGCGGGCGGGTTTCGATCCGCCCCGATGATCCGGGGGCCTCGGCAACAGTCGGGGCTCACTTGGATTGAACAAACGGCGCCGATAGCGCCACAGTAAAAGGGATGCCAAAATGGCAGAACGTGAGAACCGCCGGGGACGTGGCCGTGACCGCGACGAAGCTCCGGAATTCGCAGATCGTCTGGTTGCGATCAACCGTGTGTCGAAAACCGTAAAAGGTGGTAAGCGCTTTGGCTTCGCCGCTCTGGTGGTTGTCGGCGATCAGAAAGGCCGCGTCGGCTTTGGCAAAGGTAAAGCAAAAGAAGTACCTGAAGCCATCCGTAAGGCGACCGAACAAGCCAAGCGTCAGATGATCCGCGTGCAACTGCGCGAAGGTCGGACCCTGCACCACGACATCGAGGGCCGTCACGGCGCCGGTAAAGTGGTAATGCGCACCGCACCTGAAGGTACCGGTATCATCGCCGGTGGTCCGATGCGTGCCGTGTTCGAAATGCTGGGCGTCAAGGACGTTGTGTCCAAATCGCTGGGCTCGCAGAACCCGTACAACATGATCCGTGCCACCATCAACGGCCTGCAGAAAGAGCAGAGCCCGCGTTCGGTTGCACAGCGTCGTGGCAAAAAGGTTGCTGACATCCTGCCCAAGCGGGACGAAGCGCCTGCTGCTGCTGAAGCATAAGGAGAGCGAGCAATGGCAAAAACCATCGTCGTCAAGCAGGTCGGTTCCCCGATCCGCCGCCCCGCCGAACAGCGCGCAACCCTGATCGGTCTGGGCCTGAACAAGATGCACAAAACCCGTGAGCTGGAAGACACTCCTTCGGTCCGCGGCATGATCAACAAGATCCCGCATCTGGTAGAGATCGTCGAAGAGCGCGGCTAAGCGCGAGTGCATTGAATGAAATAGAAACGCCCTCGACACGGTCGGGGGCGTTTTTCTTTGCGCCTCGGATTATCCGTTGGCCCGTTTTGAACCCAAAGCTTCGCATTCTGAACTGCGTATGGCTGGCCGCGTATTTGGAAGACGGGAAAGCCTAGCGAGGTCGCGCGAATTTCCGGCGCAGCCCGAGAAGTGTTGTGCGATTGAGGTACAACAAAAAGCAACCGATGGCGTTTTGGCGGGCGTCGGTCTGGGGCATTGAGCCACGTGACATTCGCGTCATTTGCCAAACATAGTACTCGACCCGAGCGACTGTGTTGACCAAATTGATGAACCAGTTCCGGGCATTCACTCCGAACCGCCCACGCCCGATCACCAGACCATCTTCTTCGATACCAATTCGCTCAACTGAACCGTCGAGGATTTTGGCAACCGCATCTGGTTGAACACATAAAGGGCGCGCAAGACCGATCATATCGATCCCATCCTCCGCAATCGCTTGCTCCATCGCGGCGGCGCTGCGAAACCCGCCTGTGACCATAATTGGAACGCTCACCGCCTTGCGCACTTCGCGGGCATAATCCATGAAATACGCCTCGCGTTTGATTGTGCTGTCGCGCTGTTTTTCTTCGGTTCCGTTTACGAAGCTCATCTGTTCGTAGGTTCCGCCGGACAACTCGATAAGATCAATGCCGTCCTGTTCAAGCCATTGCGCAACCTGACAGCTGTCCTTGATGGTAAAGCCACCTTTCTGAAAGTCGGCCGAGTTCAGCTTGACTGCAATGGGAAAGTCACGCCCCACGGCAACGCGCACACCCTCATAGACCTTGCGCAGAAACAGCGCGCGCTTTTCGAGCGAGCCCCCCCATTCGTCAGTGCGCTGATTGGTGATTGGCGACAGAAACTGACTAATAAGATAGCCATGTGCAGCATGTATCTGCACGCCGTCGAACCCTGCCTTTTTTGCGATGGCCGCAGTTTGCGCATAACGTTGAATTGCATACAAAATATCTTCAGATGTCATGGCCTTCGGTTTCCCAAAAAGACCTAGGATGCGCAGCTTCTCGGCTGAGGGGGACAGCGGTCGCTTGTTCACGATAATCTGGCATTGGCGCCCCGGATGGCTGATTTGCATCCAGACCAGGCTGCCACCCGATTTGGCCGCGCGCGCCCAGTCCCTCAGTGCGCCCAGATCGTTTTCGTCTTCGACAACGACATTCCCCGGACGTTCAAGGTAGCGCCTGTCGACCATAACGTTGCCGGTCAACTGCATCGCCATCCCGCCCATTGACCAGCGCTCATACAGCGTTTGATGGCCTGTGTTCGGCCTATCGCAAGGACCGGCAAGCGCTTCCGTCATGGCGCTCCTGGCAAAACGATTTTTCAATCGCATTCCGCAAGGGAGTTCGAGCTCATTTGAATAAACCGGGTCTGCCATCTTCTACCTTATCAATCGTACGACTGAAACCAGCTTCAGTCCGCACAAAGTGCTTCATGATATCTCAAGATGACAAGCTTTTTTACGCCTCTCGAACGGTGATTAAACTGGCTATGATGACATTTGTTCGAAAGGTGGGTCTGTCCAGTAAAACGGACACAAACCACATTTTGCATCAAGTACCAGTTTCGCTCCGCCATTCACCATACGCATACCGGCTAGACCGAAACTTCGGTTGTTAGCGTTACCCAGTGGGCCTATCTGAACCCTGTCTCCAAAAGGACCAGTACAGAAATCATCGGGGAATACGCCCCGATTAGTAAAGGAACTCAGATATGGCTTACACAGCAACAACCACTCATGGCGGCAACAACCTGATCGCACGCATCGCAGAATCTTTCGCGAAGGTGAAAGAGGCCTATGTCCTGCGCGCCGAATACAACCGCACCTATTCAGAATTGCAGCATCTGACTGATCGTGAATTGAACGACATCGGCGTCCGTCGTTGCGATATCAAAGACATCGCGCGCGAACACGTTTACTGCTCGTAAATATCAAGAACACACCACTCACCGAGGGGCGCCGTTTGGCGCCTCTTTTGGTTTCAGGGTCCATCCCGCCACAGGCTGGATATTTTTGGGCGGCAAGCATTGCGACGGCACCCTTATTGGGCCACATGCGGATTGGGTGGCTAATTGAAGCCGGTAGAATTTTGGAAAGACACTTTCATGGCGCGCGAGTACCAGATCGGAATGCTGTGGGTCGATGGACCGTTGAGCTTTCTCGAGCAGTTGTGCATCAAGTCCTATCTGGATGCCGGGCAACATGTACGTCTGTACACCTATGGGACCGTGACAGGTATTCCCGAAGGGGTGGAACACCGGGATGCACGTGAAGTTTTGCCCGACTCCGAGTTTGTGACTCATGGCAGAACCGGAAGCCCTGCGCCGCACTCGGACAAGTTCCGGTATCGCATGCTGGCGCAAGAGAGTGACTTGATCTGGGCGGACACTGACGCCTATTGCCTCAAGCCATTCACTACGGAAAACGGCCACTATTACGGTTATCTCGAAGGCGATGTGGCTATTGGTGTGCTTGCCCTGCCTCAGGATAGCGAAACACTGGCCAAGCTGATCGAGTTCACAAACGATCCGTACTTTATTCCGCCCTGGCTGCCGCCTCGTCATCGCAAACCGCTGAAAGAGGCGCAACAGAACGGCGAGCCTGTGAACGTGCCGGAAAAGCTTTGGGGTGTCTGGGGGCCAAGTGCATTCACATGGGCGTTGAGGCAAACAGGTGAGATCAAACACGCACTGCCCGAGCACGTGTTCTATCCGCTCAATTACACGCGTCGGCGGGCCTTGGCCCGGCCAGGGGCTAAAATCGACCATTTCTTTAAGGACGACACGGTTTCCATCCACCTGTATGGCCGGCGTATGCGGGCGATCATGCGGGAAAAGTATGACGGCAAACCCGATCCTGACAGTTTGGTCGGAAGGCTCGTTGAGAAACATGGCATCGATCCGCTTGCTGCCCCAATTATCAAACAGGGTGAGGATGAAACCGAGGCTCAGCAGGCTGACTGATCTTGCAGCGCACCGCGGGCTTGCCAAGCGGGGGTTAGGGGCCTATACGCCTCCGGTGGGTTTCCGCCCACGAGAATCAAAACCAAGAAATGCCGTGTTTGGCCCATCACGCTTCGGGGGCTATATCCGGCTTAGGAGAAGCGAAATGAAACTGAACGAATTGCGCGACAATCCCGGCGCGAACCCGAAACGAACCCGCGTTGGCCGTGGTCCCGGTTCCGGCAAAGGTAAAATGGGTGGCCGTGGTATCAAAGGCCAGAAATCCCGTTCGGGTGTAGCCATCAATGGCTATGAAGGCGGCCAGATGCCGTTGTACCAACGCCTGCCCAAGCGTGGCTTCAACAAGCCGAACCGCAAAGAATTTGCCGTTATCAACCTGGGCCTGATCCAGAAATTCGTCGACGCCGGAAAGCTGGACGCCAAAGCCGCGATCACCGAGGACGCACTGGTTGCCTCCGGTCTGGTTCGTCGCAAGCTGGACGGTATCCGTGTTCTGGCCAAAGGTGAAATCAGCGCCAAAGTGAACCTGGAAGTAACCGGTGCTTCGAAAGCTGCTGTTGAGGCAGTTGAAAAAGCGGGCGGTTCACTGACGGTCACAAAAGCTGCTGCGGCAGAGTAAGCGCTTGTGAGCGGGCGCAGACCCGCTTACATAGACCTCAGAGTTTTCCAAGACGCCGTCCGAGCCGGAAAACGGTTCCGGGCGGCGTTTCCATAAGAGAGACCGATTTATGGTATCAGCAGCAGAACAAATGGCAGCCAACACAAGCTGGTCTGCCCTTGGCAAAGCCACCGATCTGCGCAACCGCATCCTGTTTACGCTGGGTTTGTTGATCGTTTATCGCCTAGGCACCTTTATTCCGGTGCCGGGTATCGACGGACAGGCTCTGCGTGAGTTCATGGAGCAGGCGGGGCAGGGCATCGGCGGCATGGTTTCGATGTTCACCGGCGGGGCGCTTGGGCGGATGGGTATCTTTGCCCTCGGCATCATGCCCTACATTTCGGCCTCGATCATCGTGCAGCTGCTGACATCGATGGTTCCCGCGCTCGAACAGCTCAAGAAAGAGGGCGAGCAGGGCCGCAAGAAAATCAACCAGTACACCCGTTTCGGCACCGTGGCGCTGGCCACCGTTCAGGCCTATGGTCTGGCTGTTTCGCTGGAATCGGGCGATCTGGCGACCGATCCGGGCATGTTCTTCCGCCTGTCAACCATGATCACTCTGGTCGGCGGCACCATGTTCCTGATGTGGCTGGGTGAGCAGATCACCGCACGCGGCATTGGCAATGGGATCTCTCTTATCATCTTCGTCGGCATCATCGCCGAAGTTCCGGCTGCTCTGGCGCAGTTCTTCGCCTCGGGCCGCTCGGGTGCGATCAGCCCCGCCGTGATCGTCGGTGTGATCGTGATGGTGATCGCCGTGATTACCTTTGTGGTGTTCATGGAGCGCGCACTGCGCAAGATTCACATCCAATACCCGCGCCGCCAGGCCGGTATGAAGATCTATGAGGGCGGCTCGAGCCATCTGCCGGTCAAAGTAAACCCGGCGGGCGTGATCCCGGCGATCTTTGCAAGCTCGCTACTTCTTCTTCCGGTGACGATCTCGACCTTTTCATCGGGCGCGACCAGCGGGCCGATCATGTCGTGGCTGCTAGCCAACTTCGGCCCAGGACAGCCGCTGTACCTGTTGTTCTTTGCCTCGATGATCGTGTTCTTTGCCTACTTCTACACGTTCAACGTGTCGTTCAAGCCGGATGATGTGGCGGACAATCTGAAGAAGCAGAACGGTTTTGTTCCGGGCATCCGTCCGGGCAAGAAAACCGCCGAGTATCTGGAATACGTGGTCAACCGCGTGCTGGTTCTGGGTTCGGCTTATCTGGCGGCTGTCTGTCTGCTGCCTGAGATTCTGCGGAACCAGTTTGCCATTCCGTTCTATTTCGGCGGCACCTCGGTTCTGATTATCGTCTCTGTGACCATGGACACGATCCAACAGGTTCAGAGCCACCTGCTGGCGCATCAATACGAAGGGCTGATCGAAAAGTCCCAACTGCGCGGCAAGGGTAAGAAACGCGGCAGGAAGGGACCCGCTCGTCGATGAACATCATTCTTCTTGGGCCCCCGGGGGCTGGTAAAGGGACGCAAGCACGTCACCTGGTCGAAACACGCGGCATGGTTCAGCTGAGCACCGGCGACATGCTGCGCGAAGCCAAGACCTCGGGTACCGAGATGGGCCAGAAGGTTGCGGCCATCATGGACGCAGGCAAGCTGGTCACCGATGAGATCGTGATCGGCCTGATCGAAGAGAAGCTGACCACGGAAACTGGCGCCGGCTTCATCTTTGACGGCTTCCCGCGGACGCTGGCGCAGGCCGATGCTCTGGCGGCGCTGCTGACCAAGTTGGGCCAGTCGCTGCATACCGTGATCGAGATGCGTGTGGACGACGAAGCGCTGGTGGAGCGCATCACGGCACGTTCGACCTGCGGCGGCTGCGGTGAGGTCTATAACGACATCACCAAGCCGATCCCGGCCGATGGCAAATGCACCAACTGCGGCAAGGAAAATGACTTCCAGCGCCGTGCGGATGACAACGAAGACAGCCTGCGCACGCGCCTGATGGAATACTATAAAAAGACCTCGCCGCTGATCGGTTACTACTATGCCAAGGGCGACCTGCGCCCGGTCAATGGCCTGGCCGACATCAAGGAAGTGACTGCCTCGATCGAGGCGGTTCTGGGCTGACTTCAGGTTGGGGCTTGACGGCCCCACCAAAAGCCCATATCGACCCACATCCCTATGGGAATCACGACCGCGTGCGGGATTCGTTTCGTTCGCAACGACCACCTCGAATAATGCTGGATCCTCTGGCGTCACTGCCAAGATCAAGTGTTGTGAAAAAAGGTTCCGGAGTTACGGAACCGCAACAAAAAAGGAAAGTGACACGTGGCACGTATTGCCGGCGTAAACATCCCGACTGCAAAGCGGGTACCTATCGCCCTCACATATATCACCGGTATCGGTAACACCTCGGCCAAAGCAATCTGCGAAGCCGTAGGCATTGAAGCGCACCGTCGCGTCAATGAACTGTCCGACGCCGAAGTTCTGGCCATCCGCGAGCACATCGATGCGAACTTCACCGTTGAAGGTGACCTGCGTCGCGAAGTTCAGATGAACGTCAAGCGCCTGATGGACCTGGGCTGCTATCGCGGTCTGCGTCACCGCCGCAACCTGCCGGTTCGCGGTCAGCGTACCCACACCAATGCTCGTACCCGCAAAGGCCCCGCAAAGGCCATTGCCGGTAAGAAGAAATAAGGGAGGGTCTGACCGATGGCACGTGACAAGACTCGCGTTAAGCGCAAAGAGCGCAAGAACATCGCATCGGGCGTTGCCCATGTGAACTCGACCTTCAACAACACCAAGATCCTGATCTCGGACGTACAGGGCAACGCCATTGCATGGTCGTCTGCCGGTACCATGGGCTTCAAGGGATCGCGGAAATCGACACCCTACGCCGCTCAGATGGCTGCAGAAGATGCAGGCAAAAAGGCGCAGGATCATGGCGTCAAGACGCTGGAAGTCGAAGTTCAGGGCCCCGGTTCGGGTCGTGAATCGGCTCTGCGTGCGCTGGCTGCTGTGGGCTTCAACATCACGTCGATCCGCGACGTGACTCCGATCGCTCACAACGGCTGCCGTCCGCCGAAGCGTCGTCGCGTCTAAGCGATTTTGAATTGAGCTGGGGCTGTGTTTTTGCACGGCCCCAGCACGTCATTTTGAACCTCGGGCGTCTGCACCTTGTTGGTCATGGGGCGCGGACAGGAATGGAGGGATTACATGATCCATAAGAATTGGGCTGAATTGATCAAGCCGACCCAGCTGGAAGGCAAGCCGGGCAACGACCCTGCGCGTCAGGCAACTCTTGTTGCTGAACCGCTGGAGCGTGGCTTTGGTCTGACTCTGGGCAACGCACTGCGCCGCGTTCTGATGAGCTCGCTGCAAGGCGCGGCCATCACCAGCGTTCAGATCGACAACGTCCTGCACGAGTTTTCCTCGGTCGCAGGCGTTCGTGAAGACGTCACCGACATCATCCTGAACCTCAAGCAGGTCGCCCTGCGCATGGAAGTCGAAGGCCCCAAGCGCCTGTCGATCAATGCCAAAGGTCCCGCAGTTGTTACCGCGGGCGACATCAGCGAAAGCGCTGGCATTGAGGTTCTGAACCGCGATCACGTCATCTGCCACCTGGATGATGGTGCCGATCTGTTCATGGAACTGACCGTCAACACCGGCAAGGGTTACGTCTCGGCTGAAAAGAACAAGCCCGAAGACGCGCCCATCGGCCTGATCCCGATCGACGCGATCTATTCGCCGGTCAAAAAGGTTGCCTATGACGTTCAGCCGACCCGTGAAGGTCAGGTTCTGGACTATGACAAGCTGACCCTGAAGATCGACACCGATGGTTCGATCACGCCGGAAGACGCGCTGGCCTTTGCCGCGCGTATCCTGCAGGACCAGCTTTCGATCTTTGTCAACTTCGACGAGCCGGAATCGGCTGGCCGCCAGGACGAAGACGATGGTCTGGAGTTCAACCCGCTGCTGCTGAAGAAAGTAGACGAGCTGGAACTGTCGGTCCGGTCGGCAAACTGCCTGAAGAACGACAACATCGTTTATATCGGCGACCTGATCCAGAAGACCGAAGCCGAGATGCTGCGCACCCCGAACTTCGGCCGCAAGTCGCTGAACGAGATCAAAGAAGTGCTGTCCGGCATGGGTCTGCACCTCGGCATGGATGTCGAGGACTGGCCGCCCGACAACATTGAAGATCTGGCCAAGAAATTCGAAGACGCGTTCTAAGCGCGTCTTCCCCAATGCCCGGGCTGCCGGGGACTATATGGGCACTTCCGCCCCAAGGAGAGCCGGTGACACGCATCGCCGGCCAGACAAAGCAAAACGCGAAAGAAGGAACTAGAAAATGCGTCACGCACGTGGTTACCGCCGCCTGAACCGTACTCATGAGCACCGCAAGGCGCTGTTTGCGAACATGGCTGGCTCGCTCATCGAACATGAGCAGATCAAAACAACTTTGCCCAAGGCAAAAGAACTGCGCCCGATCATCGAAAAGCTGGTCACTCTGGGCAAGCGCGGCGACTTGCACGCCCGCCGTCAGGCCGCATCGCAGCTGAAGGAAGACAAAGACGTCGCAAAGCTGTTCGAGGTTCTGGGGCCCCGCTACGCCGAGCGTCAGGGTGGTTATGTCCGCATCCTGAAAGCTGGCTTCCGCTATGGCGACATGGCGCCGATGGCGATCATCGAATTCGTTGATCGTGATCTGGACGCCAAAGGCGCGGCCGACAAAGCCCGCGTTGCCGCCGAAGAGGCTGCAGACGAAGAATAAGAAAGCCCGGCTTTCTAATCTGAACCCCTGCGTCCCGGACGCGGGGTTTTTTTTTGTGCCTATGCGTGTCACAAACAAAAAGTTTGTGGTTACTTCCGACGAAGAAGCCCCACCCCGCAGGCTTCGCGTTGTAAGGTGGGCGTGGAGGACGGATGATGGCAATACTAAGGAAACTACCAGGCGAACTCATCGGCCCGTCTGTCTGGACCGGTCAGGACATGCGCATGCGTCAGAGTGAATGGATCATTGATCTAACAGCGGACGATATTGAGGACCTTGAGCAAGCCGCCCGTCGTTACCTGAGCCTGGGAAGAGATATCGGCGAGATCACAAAGGCCGCCTTCCCCCTGCAACGATTTGATCGGCATCTGGCAAGGCTGCGAGAGAAGCTGATCAACGGGATTGGCTTCGAGGTGATACGCGGCCTTCCGGTGCAGGATTACACGCAACAGATGGCGGCTGCGATTTTCTGCGGTGTTGGTGCTCATCTGGGATCGGCCCGTTCGCAGAACGCTCAGGGTCACATTCTGGGGCATGTCCGCGATATCGGGGCGGATGCAAACGATCCGAATACCCGGATTTATCAAACGCACGAGCGTCAGACATTTCACACCGACAGCGCCGATATCGTCGGCCTGCTGTGCCTGCGCGAGGCCAAGGAGGGCGGGGACTCGCTTCTGGTCAGTGCCGAGACGATCTATAACAGGATGCGGTCAGAATGCCCGGAATTGCTGGAACTGTTATTTGATCCCATTGCGACCGACAGACGAGGGGAAGTGCCGGACGGTATGGGGCCCTATATGACGATCCCGCCATTCTCCTGGCACGATGGTAAGCTGACGGTGTTCTACCAAAGGCAGTATATCGACAGTGCGCAACGATTTCCTGAAGCGATGCGGCTTACATCGGATCATGTCGAGGCGTTGGACCGATTTGATGCGCTGGCGAATGATCCTGATCTCTGTCTTTCCATGCGTTTGCAACCCGGGGACATGCAGTTCGTGTACAACCACTCGCAATTGCACGACCGAACTGGATTCGTGGATTGGCCAGACCCGTCTGAGCGCCGACATCTTCTAAGGCTCTGGCTTTCCCCCGAGGGGGATCGGGAGTTGCCCGAAATCTTCAAGCAACGCTACGGAACGATTGAGGTGGGACAGCGCGGCGGGATCATCACGGAAGGCACTCGCCTGCACGCTCCGTTGGATTGAAGGCTCTAACGCACCGATCAGATGCTTGCAATACGATCCATGTAGACGCATATCCGATGGGCGATTAATCGACGGATGGATCATGCGCAAAGTTCTCTGTTCACTGATGCTGGCGACGCTTGCCATGTCAGCCAATGCCGAAACGAAAGTGCCGACTTCGCAGGCCGAAATCAGCCTGGGATTTGCCCCGGTGGTCAAGCAGGCGTCTCCGGCCGTCGTCAACATCTACGCCAAGATCGTAAGGCAGGGTCGGGCCAACCCGTTTTTCTCGGACCCGTTTTTCGAGGAGTTCTTCGGCAGAGGCTTTGCCGAACCGCGGCCGCGGGTTCAGAACTCGCTGGGGTCTGGCGTCATTCTGTCTGCGGACGGCTACGTAGTGTCGAACTATCACGTTGTCGGAACAGCCACCGAAATCCGCGTGGTGACAACGGACCGGCGGGAGTATTCAGCGCAAGTGGTTCTTGGGGATAAGGAAAGCGACATTGCCATCCTGCGTCTGGAAGAGGCCGAAGACCTGCCGCATCTGAATTTCCGCGATTCCGATCGGGTGGAAGTAGGAGAACTGGCGCTTGCCATCGGCAACCCGTTTGGGGTGGGCCAGACTGTGTCGTCAGGTATTATTTCCGGACTGGCACGGACGGGAACGGCCACGGGCAACGCGCGCGGATACTTCATTCAGACAGATGCGGCTATCAACCCGGGGAATTCCGGTGGGGCGCTGATCGACGTGAATGGTGATCTGATCGGGATCAACACCTCAATCCTGACGCGTTCAGGCGGGTCAAATGGTATCGGATTTGCGATTCCGGCCAATCTGGTGGCCGAGTTCCTGCGGCAGGCGCAAGAGGGCAATGGCAGTTTCGTCAGCCCCTGGGCCGGAATGGCAGGCCAGCGCATGAGCGCCGATATTGCCGAGTCGCTGGGTCTGGTGATCCCAATGGGCGTAGTGATTTCTGACCTTCACCCCCTAAGCCCGCTGGTGAACGCAGGGCTGCGCGTCGGCGACGTCGTGACCCATGTGGACGGGGACGAAGTGAACTCTCCGGCCGAGATGAAGTTCCGCATGTCGGTGGCGGGTGTCGGCGGCACGTCGGTTGTGACCCGGCTGCGCGGAGAGGAAAGTGCGGATGTCGAGGTCGCTCTGATCAGGGCGCCCGAAACCCCGGCATCCGATGAGACTACGCTGGGCGACCGGACGGTTATGCCGGGGTTGACGGTCTCGCGCATCAACCCGGCGATCATCTCGCGGATGGGGCTGGTGCTGTCGCAGACCGGCGTGGTTGTGGTGGATGCAGGTCCATATGGCGGACGGTCCGGGTTGCGTGTGGGAGATGTAGTTAACAGCATCAATGGTACGCAGATCGGACTCCCGCAGGATGTTGTGGATGCGCTGACCGATCCAGGGCGCAGGGTGAATTTGGATGTATTGCGTGGCGGCCGTTCGGTTTCCCTGCGGTTCCGGTTGTAGAACGTGAGCGATCTATTCGACACCGGGGCGACTGAGCCTGCACCGCCCGCGCATCGTCCACTGGCAGATCGGTTGCGGCCACAGGCGCTGGCTGAGGTGATCGGGCAGGCGCAGGTTTTGGGTTTGGATGCGCCTTTAGGGGTCATGCTGGCCTCGGGTAGTTTGTCCAGCTTGGTGTTCTGGGGACCTCCGGGCGTCGGTAAAACCACCATTGCAAGGCTGTTGGCGCAAGAGACGGAACTGCATTTCGTTCAGATCAGCGCGATATTCACCGGTGTACCGGACCTCAAAAAAGTTTTCGAAGCCGCCAAGATACGGCGTCAGAATGGGCAGGGCACACTACTGTTCGTGGACGAGATCCACCGTTTCAACAAAGCGCAACAAGACGGGTTCCTGCCGCATATGGAGGATGGGACGATCCTGCTGGTTGGGGCCACGACCGAGAACCCGTCTTTCGAGCTGAACGCTGCGGTGCTCAGCCGGGCGCAGGTGCTGGTGCTGGAACGTCTCAGCCTTGCCGATCTGGAACGCCTGACCCAACGCGCCGAGAAAGATTTGGATCGCGCTTTGCCTCTGACCGGACCAGCGCGCGAAGCGCTGCAGGAGATGGCAGACGGTGACGGACGGGCCTTGTTGAACCTGATCGAGCAAATCGCCGCGTGGAAGGTTGATGCGCCGCTTGACCCGGATGCGCTGTCGACGCGGTTGATGCGCCGGGCGGCGAAATACGACAAGTCGGGCGATGAGCATTACAATCTTATCTCGGCCCTGCACAAATCGGTGCGAGGTTCCGATCCGGATGCCGCGCTTTACTGGTTCGCGCGGATGCTTACGGGGGGCGAGGACCCTCGGTATTTGGCCCGTCGCATCACCCGAATGGCGGTTGAAGATATTGGGCTGGCCGATCCGCAGGCGCAGGCGATCTGTCTGCAATCCTGGCAGACCTATGAACGACTGGGCTCGCCCGAGGGCGAGTTGGCTTTGGCGCAAGCGCTGGTCTATCTGGCGCTGGCTCCGAAAT
This sequence comes from Ruegeria sp. YTSC199, assembly GCF_059609725.1. Taxonomy (NCBI): domain Bacteria; kingdom Pseudomonadati; phylum Pseudomonadota; class Alphaproteobacteria; order Rhodobacterales; family Roseobacteraceae; genus Ruegeria; species Ruegeria sp. YTSC199. The sequence goes on along the minus strand of NZ_JBXWMF010000034.1, from coordinate 26,803 downwards.
CGAACGGGGCCTATGTGGGTTACAAGGCGGCGATGCGGTTGGCCAGGCAATCGGGAAGTGAGCCGCCACCCAAGCACATCCTGAATGCACCGACCTCGCTGATGAAGGATCAGGGGTATGGCGCGGACTACGCCTATGACCATGATGCCGAGGATGGGTTTTCGGGCCAGAACTATTTTCCCGATGGAATGGAGCGGCCCGCGCTGTATCAGCCTGTTGAACGCGGGTTCGAGCGGGAACTGAAAAAGCGGCTGGATTACTTTGCCAAACTTCGAACCCAGCGGAACAGGTCCTAGCGCTAGCTTGACTCTTGCGATGCGGCACGCCACAGACGCGCATGTTTTTTAAGGCACCTGAGGGCAAACAATCCACGCGGACCCGCCGCGTGAAGGGGATATCGGTATGAGTGGCGTACAAATGATCACCGTGGCAGAAGGGGATAGCGACCAGCGGATCGACCGGTGGCTGCGTCGCCTGTTCCCGCATGTCAGCCAAGGTCGCATCGAAAAGATGTGCCGCAAGGGTGAGTTGCGCGTCGAAGGCGGACGGGTGAAGGCCTCGACACGGCTTGAGGCTGGACAGGTTGTACGTGTGCCGCCGTTGCCGGATGCCGACAAAAAACCAGTCCAGGTCGAGCGGCGCATTTCAGATGCCGATGCCAAGATGATCCAGTCCTGCGTGATCTATCGCGACGATCACGTCTTGGCCTTGAACAAGCCGCATGGCTTGCCGGTTCAGGGCGGTAGCGGTCAAACCCGGCACGTGGATAGCCTGTCCGAAGCGCTGCGGTTCGGATTTGACGAAAACCCCCGCTTAGTGCACCGTTTGGACAAGGACACGTCTGGCGTTCTGCTGCTGGCGCGCACGCGCGAGGCAGCCAAAGGGCTGACGGCTGCCTTCCGTCACCGCGATACGCGCAAGATTTACTGGGCATTGGTGGCTGGTGTACCGACCCCCTATCTGGGTGAGATCAAAACCGGGCTGGTCAAGGCCGCGGGTCATGGCAAGCAGGGCGAGGGCGAAAAGATGATCCCCGTCCATCTGAACGAGATCAACGACACGCCGGGCGCGAAACGGGCACATACACTTTACGCGACGCTCTACCGGGTGGCCGGACGCGCCGCATGGGTGGCGATGGAGCCGATCACCGGCCGCACCCACCAATTGCGAGCGCATATGGCGGCGATTGGGCACCCGATCATCGGCGACGGCAAATACGGTGGTTCGGGGCAGGAGAACCTGGGCGATGGCTGGGGCGCGCAACTGGGCGGAATCATCAGCAAAAAGCTGCACCTGCATGCCCGGCAAGCGACCTTCCAGCATCCTGTGACGCGCAAGACTATCACTGTCACCGCGCCGCTGCCGGATCACATGAAACACAGCTGGGACACGTTCGGCTGGACCGAGGATCTTGCCGCAGACGACCCGTTCGAGGAACTGCAATGAACGCACCGCTGCGTCTGGTGCTGTTCGACGTGGATGGCACCCTGGTCGACAGTCAGGGCAGTATCGTTGCCGCGATGACCGCCTGTTTCGGTGACCAGTCCCTGCCGGTGCCGGAGCGCGAGGCGATCCTGTCCATCGTGGGTCTGTCTCTGCCTAACGCGATGGCGCAACTGGCGTCCGAACATCCCAAAACCGTGCAGCAACGGCTGGTCGAGGGCTATAAGGAAGCCTATCACACGCAGCGACTGGAACAGGGGGCGGCAAGCTCTCCGCTGTATCCGGGGGCACGCGAAACCGTCGAAGCCCTGCATGCGGTGCCCGAGGTTCTGTTGGGCGTGGCCACCGGGAAATCTCAGCGCGGCTTGGACGCATTGATCGAGGCTCACGGGTTAGAGCGCTTTTTTGTTACCCGCCAGGTGGCGGATCATCACCCCTCCAAACCGCACCCGTCGATGATCGACACGGCACGCAGTGAAACCGGGGTGGATGCGGCCAATACGGCCATGGTCGGGGACACTCGGTTCGACATGGACATGGCCCGTGCCGCCGGAGTGGCGGGCATTGGCGTGACTTGGGGTTATCATGACCGATCTGCTCTGGACGGTGCGACCCGCGTAATTGAAACCTTTGACCAGTTGCCCCGCGCGCTGGACGATATCTGGACCTGACAACATGAGCGACTGGAAACCCAAGCGATTTTGGACTGAGAGCGCGGTGGTCGAAGCCGAGGGTGGCTATACCATCGAGCTGGACGGTCGCCGCGTCAAAACCCCGGCCAAGGCCGCTTTGGTCCTGCCGACTCGTGCCATGGCCGGCGAGGTCGCCGCGGAATGGGACGCTCAGGAAAAAGTGATCGACCCGACAGTGATGCCTTTCACCCGCTCGGCAAATGCCGCCATCGACAAAGTCCGCCATCAACACGCCGAGGTTGCAGATATGCTGGCCGATTATGGCGATTCGGACCTGCTATGCTACCGCGCGGTTCACCCGCAGGAGTTGCAGCGGCGTCAGGCGGAACAATGGGACCCGGTGCTGGAGTGGGCGGCCGAAACGCTGTCGGCGCGGCTGTTGCCTGTGGCCGGTGTGCTACACCGCCCCCAATCGGCGGAGGCTCTGACAACGCTCAGGCAGCGTGTGCATGGGCTAAATGACTTTCAACTGGCAGCCTTCCACGATCTGGTCAGCTTGTCGGGCTCTCTCATCCTCGGATTTGCAGCAGCGCAAAACCGGGGTGATGCGGATGAAATCTGGCAGATTTCAAGGCTGGATGAGCAGTGGCAGATCGAGCAATGGGGCCATGATGACGAAGCCCATACGGTTGCCGAGACCAAGAAAGCGGCCTTTTTGCACGCCAAACGGTTCTTTGACCTCTCGAATTGATCCCTCAGGCTCATTTTTTAGAACGTTGGGCAAGTCTTCTCTGGATTGACCCATCGTTTTCCCTGATCCGACCCTTGACGTTTGTTTATGAATGCGCCCAAACTCGTGGCCACTAAAGGGGAGACACCTTTGGGAAACCTTTCTGGTGCCAGAGGTGCCGGACAGAACCGTCCTTTGAACGGGGCGGAAAATCAGGAAGAGGTAAAAATGAAAAAATCCGTATTCTTGGGCGTGGCGACCATCGCCGGCCTGGCTGCTGGTGTAGCGGCAGCGGGGACTATCGATGATGTCAAGGCGCGCGGCAAGCTGAACTGCGGCGTGGCGACCGGGGTTCCCGGCTTTGCCAGCCCGGATGCCAACGGTGAGTGGCAGGGCTTTGACGTAGCGGTTTGTCGTGCAGTCGCAGCCGCCGTTCTGGACGATCCGTCCGCAGTTGAATTCATTCCGACCACCGGTAAAACCCGCTTTACCGCGCTGGCGTCGGGCGAGATCGACATGTTGGCCCGTAACACCACCTGGACCTTCAGCCGCGACGTTGACCTGAAGTTCGAATTCGTCGGCATCAACTACTATGACGGCCAAGGTTTTATGGTTCCCAAGGCTCTGGGCGTCAGCTCGGCCAAGGAACTGGACGGCGCCACCGTCTGCATCCAGACCGGGACCACAACCGAGCTTAACCTGGCGGATTTCTTCCGCATCAACAACATGAGCTACGAGCCGGTTCCGATCGAAACCAACGCCGAAGCGCAGCAGCAGTACTTGGCTGGTGCCTGTGACGTCTACACCACTGACGCATCGGGCCTGGCTGCAACCCGTGCCACCTTTGAAAACGCGGGTGATCACGTGATCCTGCCCGAAATCATCTCGAAAGAGCCGCTGGGACCGCTCGTCCGCCACGGCGACCACGAGTGGGGTGATGTGGTCCGCTGGACCCTGAACGCGCTGATCGCCGCCGAAGAACTGGGCGTGACCTCGGCCAACATCGACGAGATGGCCGCTGGAACCGACAACCCCGAAGTGAACCGTCTGTTGGGCACCGAAGGCACTCTGGGTGAGATGCTGGGCCTGGACGCAACCTGGGCACAGCGCGCGATCAAAGTCGGTGGTAACTATGGCGAAGTCTTCGCCAAGAACATCGGCGAGGAAACTCCGATCGGTCTGGCACGCGGCCTGAACGCACAGTGGACCGATGGCGGCCTGATGTACGCACCGCCATTCCGCTAAAATCCACGGAAAAGGGCGCGGGACATCCCGCGCCCTTTTTCCTTCCATAAGAAACACGCCCGGATCGTTCTGAGCAGAGACCAACTCTGCCAATGAAAAACCGGGATGCACGGGGAAAAACATAGGTCATGACGACACTCACTGACCCGCCGAAGGAGCACTTCCGGCTGTCCATGCTCCTTTACGATACGCGGTACCGTTCTGCGACCATCCAAGTCATTGCATTGATCGGTTTCATGCTTCTGGCAGCCTGGATTATTAACAACACGATTCAGAACCTCGAAACGCTGGGCAGAACAGTCGGGTTCGATTTTTTCGCCGAGCCGTCGAGCTATGACATCAACCAACGTTTGCTGGAATATGACTCGCGCGACACCCATCTGCGTGCGGCCTTCATAGGCCTGCTGAACACGCTGGTTGTCGCGGTTCTGGGATGTATCACTGCAACGATCATCGGCGTCATGGTTGGTGTTCTGCGCCTGTCGAACAACTGGCTGATCGCGCGGATCATGACGGTTTATGTCGAAATGTTCCGCAACGTTCCGGTCCTTCTTTGGATCGTGTTCGCTATGGCGATCCTGATTGAAAGCCTGCCTGCGCCGCGCGCCTTCCGGGGTGAAAATCCAGAAGCCACGATGGATCTGTTCGGCACGGTTGCTGTGACCAATCGCGGGGTCTATATCCCCGAGTTTCTTTTCTCACGCGGTCTGGGCGACATCCACCTGTTCGGTACGTCGAGCCTGCGCTTTGATGTCTCGCTGGACCTGATCGCCTTCCTGATCGTTTTTGGCGGCAGCATCTTCGCCATGCGCAAAGTGTCGGCCTGGGCCAATGCCACGCAGGAAAAGACCGGTGACCGTCCGACCATCTGGTACATCCAATTGGGTCTGCTGTTCGTTCCATCTGCCATTCTGCTGGGCGCACTGGGCTTCCACCTGGGCTATCCTGAACTGAAGGGCTTTAACTTCACCGGCGGTACCCACCTGCGGAACTCGCTGATCGCCCTCTGGCTGGCCCTGTCGCTTTACACTGCGGCTTTCATCGCCGAGATCGTTCGCGCCGGTATTCTGGCCGTCTCTAAAGGCCAGACTGAGGCCGCATCTGCACTGGGGCTGCGCCCGGGTCGGACCATGCGCCTTGTGATCCTGCCGCAAGCTCTGCGGGTGATCATCCCGCCGATGATCTCGAATTATCTGAACCTGACCAAGAACTCGTCACTGGCGATTGCGGTCGGATATATGGACATCACGGGGACCCTAGGTGGCATCACCATGAACCAGACCGGCCGCGAGCTGGAATGCGTTCTGCTGCTGATGCTGGTCTATCTGACCATCTCGCTGAGCATTTCGGCGGTGATGAACTGGTACAACAACCGTGTCAAACTGGTGGAGCGGTAATATGAGTGATGTTTCATTTGTCCGCACGGAAATGTTGCCGGAAAAGGCTCCGCCCGCATCCGAAGTGGGTGTGCTGGGCTGGATCAGGCATAACCTGTTCTCAAGCTGGCTGAACGCCATCCTGACCATCCTCTCGCTGTTCTTCGTCTACTATGTGCTGTCCAACATCCTGGCATGGACGTTCGAATCCGTTTGGAACGCCAATTCCCTGTCGGAATGTCGTGAGATTATGATGGCGACATGGGGCGATACCCATGGTCATGCATGCTGGGGTGTCATCAAGGACCGGTGGCTGCAATTGCTGTACGGTTTTTACCCGCCTTATCCGGCGCATCCGGACGCAACGTGGTCTAACCCGCCCGAAGCCGGCGGCTGGCCCGCCTATTTCCGGCCGAACCTGACCTTCATTCTGTTGCTTGTCGCGATTGCGCCTGTGTTGTTCACCAACGCACCGCGCAAGTTACTGTACGTGACGGCGGCCTATCCGTTCCTTCTGCCTTGGCTTATGTGGGGCGGTAGTATCTGGGGACCGCTGATGGTCGCCGCCGGGCTTGCCATTGGATATCTTGCATACAAGTTTGTGCTCCCCGTCGCGGGTTCACTGACAGCGATAATCCTTGCAGCCGCGCTGCCAATTCTTTGGTGGTTTTTTGCGTCCGGTTCAGTTGCTGACGCGATCAACTCTGTCATTCCGATCGGCATCGCTTCTGTGGAAAGCCGCGACTTTGGTGGCTTCATGCTGGCGATTCTGTTGGGAGTTGTTGCCATTGGTGTCTCGTTGCCCATCGGCATCGTTCTGGCACTCGGCCGGCAGTCGGATCTGATGATCGTTAAGTACCTGTGTGTGGGCTTTATCGAGTTCATCCGCGGCGTCCCACTGATCACTCTGCTGTTCGTGGCCTCGCTGCTGTTGAACCTGTTCCTGCCGCCGGGCACCAATTTTGACATCATCCTGAGGGTGATGATCATGATGACCCTGTTCTCGGCTGCCTATATGGCCGAGGTGATCAGGGGTGGTCTGGCTGCCCTTCCGCGCGGTCAGTACGAAGGGGCTGACAGTCTGGGCCTGAACTACTGGCAGGCGCAGCGGCTGATTATCATGCCACAGGCTCTGAAAATCTCGATCCCGGGCATCGTGTCGACCTTTATCGGCATTTTCAAGGATACCACGCTGGTCTCGATCATCGGTCTGTTCGACGTGATTGGCCTGACCAACGGCATCCGGGCCGATACCGCCTGGAACGGCGTCTACTGGGAACTGTTTGCCTTTATCGGCGTTCTGTTCTTCGTCGTCTGCTTCTCCATGTCCCGTTATTCCATGTATCTGGAGCGCAAGCTTCAGACTGGCCACCGTTAAGGAGTTCAACACATGTCTGAACTTGCAATTGAACGCGAAATTGACCGCTCCAAGATGCAGGTGAGCGACGAGGTCGCCATCGAAATCACCAACATGAACAAGTGGTACGGGTCCTTTCACGTGCTGCGTGACATCAATCTGACCGTCAACCAGGGCGAGCGGATCGTGATCGCGGGCCCGTCGGGGTCGGGCAAATCCACCCTGATCCGCTGCCTGAACGCGCTGGAGGAGCATCAGCAGGGCACGATCATTGTGGATGGGACCGAGCTGTCGAATGACCTGAAAAACATCGACAAGATCCGATCCGAGGTTGGCATGGTGTTCCAGCACTTCAACCTGTTCCCGCATCTGACCATTCTGGAAAATTGCACGCTGGCCCCGATCTGGGTGCGCAAGACGCCGAAGAAAGAGGCCGAAGAGCGCGCGATGCATTTCCTGGAAAAGGTTAAGATCCCCGAGCAGGCCGACAAATATCCCGGTCAGCTTTCCGGTGGTCAGCAGCAGCGTGTGGCTATTGCCCGTTCGCTCTGCATGATGCCGCGGATCATGTTGTTTGATGAACCGACATCGGCGCTGGACCCCGAGATGATCAAAGAGGTGCTCGACACCATGATCGAGTTGGCCGAGGAAGGCATGACCATGCTGTGTGTGACGCACGAGATGGGTTTTGCCCGTCAGGTCGCCAACCGCGTGATCTTCATGGATGCCGGTCAGATCGTGGAACAGAACGAACCGGAAGAGTTCTTCAACAACCCGCAGAGCGAACGGACCAAGCTGTTCCTCAGCCAGATTCTGGGTCACTGATCTCAGTAAATTCGACGAAAAGGCGGGGTTTTGCCCCGCCTTTTTTCATTCCAGCAACTCGCGCGGAATGATAAACCCCTGCACTGTACCGCTGCGCCAACGGACACGCGCCCAATCGTCGATGTCAAACCGGATCACGGTTGTGGCGCAGGTCGGGTAGTCGTGAAACCGGGGGTGCTCCGGGGCTTGCCGGACGATACGGGCGGCAAAGGCAGCAATGCCGGGGTTGTGGCCCAGCATCAGCACCCTGCGCTCTGTGGCACCTGACAGCTCGATCAGGATGTCCTCGGAGTCCGCATGATAGAGCGTGCGGTGGAAGCAAACCTTATCGGCCTGCAGCCCCATTCTGTCCCAGGTTTCGCGCGTACGGGCCGAGGTTGAGCTCAGCACCTCATCCGGCAACCAACCGTTGCTACGTAACCACCCAGCAATCGCCGGGGCCGATTTGCGTCCGCGTTTGTTCAGGGGGCGGTCATGATCATTCAGTGCCGGGCTGTCCCAACTGGATTTCGCGTGGCGGGTCAGGATAAGGGTGCGGGTCATGACGGGTGAAACGCTCTCATGTGGTGGGCGGACTGTTCCGGGTCGCGCCCGGCGCCCGCGCTGAGCGGGCAGGACAGCCGCGCAAGGCAGCCACCGGTCATGCAGGTTTGCCCCGCCTCAGTGGAAAGATGGCCATGACAGGCATCGACGTCATAGAAACTCTGGCTGTTCAACGCACCCACCGGGCAAGTCTGGGTGCAGGGGGCCGGGCAGGAGGTGCAGGGTGAGATACCGGGGGCTTCGGGGATGGTGAATTCCTCGGCGAAATGCAGTGCCCCGCGGTATGAGATCATCATGCCGACCGTGTCATGCACCAGCGCGCCTACCGGGCTGCTAAAGGTACGGCCGGATTTCAGAGCCCAGTCGATAAAGGGCGTGTAGGGTGGGCCGCCAAACGGGAAGTACGCGACAGCTCCCAGTTCATGCGCAAGTTTCCCGATCACGCGCGATGACCAGCGGTCAACCGGGTGGTCTCCGAGCCATTCAGGTGACGCCTTCAATGCCGGCCAAAACTCCGGTCCCGCGCCCAACAGGATCAGTGTGCCCCCGTCCAGTTGTTTGGTTTCGGTCAGACGCGGATGCAGCGCGCCCATGACGATCAGCCCGGCATCCTGAGCGGACCGCTCGACGCGGTCATAGATTTCTGCAGAGGAGGTCAAGGGGTGTCCGGTCATGTCTCCTCCGCCACGATTGTCAGTCTGGCCGGATCAGCGAGCCCGCACCGTGCTCGGTGAACAGCTCCAGCAGCACGGCGTTGGGCGCGCGGCCATCCAGAATTACTACCGCACGAACGCCACTGTGGAGCGCATCCAACGCGGTTTCGGTTTTGGGGATCATGCCGCCCGCAATGGTGCCGTCCATCGTCATTTCGCGGATCTGACCGGCCTTCAATTCAGTCACCACGTCTCCGGCAGCGTTCTTGACGCCTGACACGTCGGTCAGCAGCAGCAGCCGGTCAGCCTTGAGTGCAGATGCGATGGCTCCGGCAGCAGTGTCGCCATTGATGTTGAAGGTTTCACCATTCGTGCCTGCACCCAGGGGCGCGATCACGGGGATCACATCATGCGCGAAAAGGTCGTGCAGGATTTTCGGGTTCATCTTGGACGGAGAGCCGACAAATCCCAACGCAGGATCGGCCTGATCGCAAACCATGAGGTTCGCATCCTTCCCGGACAATCCCACGGCTGTACCGCCCTGACCATTGATCGCCTGCACGATACGCTTGTTCACAAGGCCGGACAGGACCATCTCAACCACTTCAACGGTGGCTTTGTCTGTCACACGCTTGCCGTTCACGAATTCGGACTGGATATCCAGTTGGTCGAGCATTGCGTTGATCATCGGCCCGCCGCCATGCACGATCACCGGGTTCACGCCGACCTGACGCATCAGCACGACGTCGCGGGCAAAGCTCTCCATTGCCTCATCGCTGCCCATGGCGTGACCGCCCAGTTTGATGACGACTATCGCGCCGTCATAGCGCTGCAGGTATGGCAAGGCGCTGTTCAAAGTGGCGGCGGTGGCAATCCAGTCCCGGTTCATATCTCGTGTCTTCATATATTGGTCCTCTTCCCCACGTGTTAGGCGTTTTGGCCGAATAAGCCAAGATCGCTGTTGTGAGTGCAGTCGCCGCTGTTAGTGTGCCCGCTCGCTCTGAACCATGAGACACGTCGTATGGAGCAACGGGCTCTTATTTTGACGGGGCCAGCCGGGGCATATATTTCTCGATGGTGCGACGGTTCCATGCTCAAGGCTGGCGGGTTGTTACATGCCTGCGTGCTCCTGTGCCCAAAGATTGTCAGTGGGAAGGAAAAGAAAACCATGTGCAACCAATTCTGAGCGATCCGGCCGACACGATCAATTCAGTCGGTGTTCTGCAAGAAATGGTCGGAGGGAAACTTCATGCGGTCGTCAACAATGCGGGGTGTACGTGTGAACGCTATCGCGCCCGGAGAGGTTGAAACTTCAATCCTGAGCCCTGGTTCCGAAAAAAATAGTGGAGAAACTGCCGCTGGGCCGATTGGGTCAGTCACAAGTAGTTGCTGCCGCGATCTACTTCGGGTGCTCTCAGGAAAGCTCTTGTATTTCTAGTGCGGAAATCGAGGTGAATGGGGCACAGCACGTTTAGACCTTTGGAAGGTTGTGCCAAGACCGGATCGCGGAAATGGCCGCACCGAATGGAACGGTGCGACCAGTTGCGTCAGTTCATGGCGCGTTTCATCGCCGGGATATTGCTGACCACAAGCAGGTCGAAAACCAGTACGGCCAACAATGTCAGACCGACCAGAGGGAAGGCCATCGCGGTGAAGAGCCCAATCAGGACGGCCCCTTTCCACAAGGGCAACTCCGCTGGCATCGGTGGCGCGGCCAGACGCCCTGCGCGCTGCGGACGGCGCCTGATCCACATCACCACGCCCGAGACACAGACAAAGATCACCGACAGGCAGAACACCAGATTCAGGATAAAGTTCCACATGCCCAACAGGCCCATGTGAAATGGAATGCCAAGGGCCATGGATTTACCCATCAGCGAGTAATCCTGATACCGGACGTCAGCCAGGATCTTTCCAGTGTACTGGTCCACATGGACGGTCCGATCATTGACCGGATCGGTCGAGTCACTGCTCATGCTGTCCCGATTCAGGGTCCAGACACCGGATTCGCCACCGGGATATGCCACGCGGAACCGCCCGGTCATATCCAGCGTGGTTCCCAATGCCACAAGCGCGTCGATATTCACAGGAGTACCCTGCGGAACGCCGTCGATCCCGGCTTCGGAACCCGAGGCAGGCATCGGTGTCTGCTCCAGCGCCCAGGGGACATCGTTCTGGTGGCCGTGGTTCATACTGGCATGGGTCTCGTCCGAGAGGGGCACGTTGTCCCATTTCTCAGCCGGAAAGCTGCTCCAAGGCTGGACGATCATCCCGCCCCAGACGCCCGCCCAGGACAGGCCCGAGATCAGGAAAAACACCAGAAGCAGCGACATCCAAAATCCGGTCACGGCGTGAAGGGATTTCCACAGGGCGCGGCCCCGCGCGCGCAGGTTTGGCACTAAGGCCGACATGGCCTTGTCGCGCGGCCACCACATGTAAAGGCCGGTGAAGATCAGTAGCAGGCTCAGCCCTGCGGCGATCTCAAGGATGCGGTCCCCTGTCGTGCCGATTAGCAGGGTCGAGTGGACGTTGTCCGCCAGATCGTACCACCCTGCGCGGCGATCCCAGACTTGCAGGACCTCTCTGGCATAGGGGTCGACAGCCACAAGGCGCTGGCCTGCCTCGGTCTTGATACGGAAGACGGTGGCCAGATCAGCGGCCTTCGGACCGATCCATTCGACGACGGTGCCCGGAACCTCAGTCAGAGCGACTTCGGCCTGTTGTGAGACGGTCAGGGCCGCGCCCTGAACCTCGACCGCGATCTTTTCGCCGTCTCGACCGTCAAACTGCGTAATGAACATCATCATCAAACCGGTGACGGCCAGAATGAGCAGGAAGGGGATGACGAAAACCCCCGCATAGAAATGCCACCGCCAGGCGGCGAAATAGAATTTTTGCGCAGCAGTGTTCTGCGCCGGGGTTTCCCTCAGGGTTTGGCTACCTAGTGCCATAGTATTCTCCGGATTCAAAAATTTGCCCCGCGCAGCGCCTGCGCAGACTTACATGATTTGAAGTGAATCAGGAGAAGACAGGTGGGGCTCTTGCATCATACCGGGAATGGAACCCGGCACTGCGGTGAGTGAAATCGCGATGTGACCAGCGGGGCTGGATCGAGGTGCCTATAGGCAAGATCGCTCCGACCGGGGGCAGATCTACATCCGCAGTCAGGCCCGCAAAAGGGCACATGATGCGCTGGTCGCCATCGTCATGGATAGGGTCGTCCGGGCCCAGATCGACCCATTGTTCGACCGTCCCTTCGCCGGTACACAGCACCAGCAGCATTCTACCGTCATCGCCCTTTGTTGGCATCCAACCCTGTGGGATCGTGCCGGTCAGCACCACCGCCAGCGTGGTCAACATGGCGAAGAGGCGAACCGGCAGGCTCATTCCAGATGTGCGATGATCGAGCGTAGTGTCGGAATGCCATCGCCCTTTTCAGACGAGGTCAGCACGATCTCCGGGAAGGCCGCAGGGTGTTTAGATAGCGCGCCACGCACCTGTTCCAGCACCTTTTCGCGATCCTTGGCCTTGACCTTGTCCGCCTTGGTCATCACGCATTGAAAAGTCACGGCGCTGGTATCCAGCAGCTTCATGATCTCGGCATCGACCGGCTTCACCCCATGGCGCGAGTCGATCAGAACAAAGGCCCGGCGCAGGGTTTGACGACCGCTCAGATATTGTTTCAGCAGCCGTTGCCACTTTTCCACGACCTTCACCGGGGCGTTGGCATAGCCATAACCGGGCAGGTCGACCAGATAGAGATCGGGGCCTTGGGTGAAGAAGTTGATTTCCTGCGTGCGGCCCGGCGTGTTCGAGGCGCGCGCCAGCCCCTTGGTGCCGGTCAGCGCGTTGATCAGGCTGGATTTGCCCACATTCGAGCGGCCCGCAAAGCAGACCTCCAGCCGGTCGGGTGCGGGCAGGCCGTTCATTGCAACCACGCCTTTGACGAATTCGGACTCGCCAGCGAACAGCTTACGACCACGCTCCGACGCGAATTCGTCCGGGTCTTCAGCCAGGGGGAAGGGGAGGGTGCTCATAGCAATTCTACCTTGTCGCCAACCGAGATTGCGCCGCCTTTGAGAACCTCGGCATAGACACCGAAATCCTTGTGACCCCAGGTTTCCAATGCGCCCAGAGTATCTGCATCGCGCACGCCTGTTTCCGGGTTGGCCGTTGTTGCCAGACAGCGGGTGATGCGTTCACGGACGCGGAAAACCGCCTCGCCGATCTGAACCTCACGGCCCAGCCACTCGAATTCCTCCCACAGCGGCATACCATCGAACCAAATGTTGCCACGCCAGGGGTGGATCGACAGGTCCTGCCCCAACTTTTGTCCAACTGCGCGGTGAGACGACATGTTGCACAGGCTGATTGAGGGGAAATCGCTGTCGGTCATGCCGCGCCCCGGAACCCGGATAATCCGCGCCGAGGCGGCCCGATCTGCAGGCATCAGAGGTTTGACCCAGTCCAGAAATGCCTGCTGCTCGCTGTCCGGGGCAAAGATCAGGTCCGGGCGGTCCGGGTGGGACAACGTCAGGGTTTCACCGTTGGACAGCGTTGAGATTGCCATCAACTGCGGCGCTTTTGCGCCCCGGCTGAAATTGGCGCAAGGAACCCAATCTGAGCCGTCCGCCTTGGACGCCTCATGCGCAATCGCCCAAACACGATCCCCGGGCATGGTCTGCCCGGGGATCGTGTTTACGGTTGCGACAGTTTCCCGACCATGGCTTTTGATCGGGTGCCGGCAAAGCTGGGTCACTTCAGCTGTCATTTATCATCCGTTTTCGGCGTACGCTTGAAGCCGGACTTGATATTGCCGAAAACGTCCGGCTTATAGCCTTGGCTGCGCATGATCAGGTACTGTTGGGTGAAGGTGATCGTGTTGTTCGCGATCCAGTAGACCACCAGCCCGCTGGCAAAGCTGCCCAGCATGAACATGAACACCCACGGCATCCAGGCAAAAATCATCGCCTGTGTCGCATCGGTTGGGGCCGGGTTCAGCTTTTGTTGCAGCCACATCGAGATACCCAGCAGCAGCGGCAGGATGCCGATGAAGATCAGCGCCATGAGGCTGTCGGGCTGCGGACCAGCAAAGGGCAGCAGGCCGAACAGGTTCATGATCGAGGTCGGGTCCGGCGCGCTCAGGTCCTGGAACGGGCCAAACCACGGGGCCTGACGCAGTTCGATGGTGACGAAGATCACCTTGTACAGCGAGAAGAAGATCGGAATCTGCATCAGGATCGGCAGACAGCCTGCGGCGGGGTTCACCTTTTCCTTTTTGTACAGCTCCATCATGCCCTGCTGCATCTTCTGACGGTCGTCACCAGCAGCCTCTTTCAAGGCCTCCATCTGAGGCTGGAGTTCCTTCATCTTCGCCATCGAGACATAGGACTTGAACGCCAGCGGGAACAGGATTGCCTTGATGATCAGGGTCAGGCCGATGATTGACCAGCCCATGTTACCGATCAGGGCATTGATGTTGTGCAGCAACCAGAAGATCGGCTTGGTCAGGAAGAAGAACCAGCCCCAGTCAATGCTGTCGATGAACTTCTGGACACCTTCCGCTTGGTATTCGCGGATAGTTTCCCATTCCTTGGCGCCGGCGAACAGCTGAGTGGTGACCTCTTCGGTCGCACCGGGGGCAACGGTCACCGTCGGCAGAACCGTTTCGGTCTGATAAATCTTGCGGCGTGCGTCATATTTCGCGGCAGCCTTGAACGCGGTCCCGGGTTCGGGGATCAGCGTGGTCATCCAGTAGTGGTCGGTAAAGCCGATCCAGCCGTCTTCCTTGACCTGATAGACCTCGGCCTGCGCCCGTTCGTTGGGGTCGATGTCGAAATCGCGGACATCGCCGTAGTCGATCTCGGCCAGTGTGCCATCGGCCATGCCAATCACGCCTTCATGCAGGATGAAGAAGTTCTTCAGGTCGGGCAGGTCGCCGTCCTCACCAATGCCGTGGCGGGCCAGAATGCCATAGGGGGCCATCCCAACCGCGGCCTGGCTGTTGTTTTCGACGGACTGGTTGACCGTGAACATATAGTCCTGGTCCACCGAGATCGTACGGCGGAAGGTGAGCCCCTTGCCGTTGTCCCATTTCAGGGTGATCGGAGCATCGACACCCAGCGTTTCACCCTGCTCAACGGTCCACAGCGTGTTCGGGCCTGGTACGTCAGCACCAGCCACTCCAGCCCCCGGAGCCCAGCCATAGAGGGCGTAATAAGCCGAATCTGATCCAACCGGGGACAGCAGTTCAACAATCGGCGCGCCGTCAGCGATCGAGACCTTGTAGTCTTTCAGAAGCAACTCGTCGATGCGGCCGCCCGACAGCGACAGACTGCCCTTCAGGCGAGGGGTGTCTATCTCGACCCGCGGGGCCTGTTCTTCGGGCAGGGTTTCTTCGGCGGCAGTTGTCGCTTCACCCACGGTGCTGGTGCCCGCTGCGTTGGGCGTTTGAATCTCACTGCCGTCGACGGCGGTAACTTCGGCCTGATCTGGCGTGGGCTCCTGTTCCGGCGGAGGGAACAGCACGAACCAAACAAGGATCACTAGAAAGCTGAGCGCGGTTGCAAGGATGAGATTCTTGTTCTGATCGTCCATCGGGGACAGCCACCTTAAGCAGTGAAACACACCCGGTGGGTTCAACAGAGTGCTGGCCCAAAGGTCAAGCGGAATCGCCTGTTAATTCGTCACGGATCGCGTTTCTGTGGTGGAAATCTTCGACTACGGGCCAGTTCTGCGCCCGATCTTCGGCATTCCGTTGATCTTGTTCTGATGTGCGGCAACCCAGTCCATCGTCTTTTCAAACGGCATCGGTTTGCCAATCCCGAAGCCCTGAACATGATCGCATCCCAGTTGGGCCATCAAGGCATGCTCGCCCTGAGTTTCAACACCTTCAGCCAGCGTTTCGACATTCAGGCGCTCGGCCATGGTCAGGATGGCGCTGACCAACTGCTGCTGGCTGGCGTCACGATCCGCCTTGGCGACAAAGGACCGGTCAATTTTTATCCGCGAGACATTGAAGCGCTTGATCGACGCAATCGAGGCATGTCCGGTGCCGAAATCATCCAGATCAATGCAGCTTCCAAGTTTAGACATGCTCGTCACGTTGCGGGTGATTACATCGTCCGGTCGCCGCGAGAACACGGTTTCCAGAATCTCAACCGCCAGCCGGTCGGGCGTCAGGTCATTCTGGTCCAGTTCCCATTTCAGTCGGTCGATCAGGGCCGGGTCGCGCAGTTCGTCGGATGAGAAATTCACACCGATCCGCGGCACCTTTATTCCAGCACGATCCCAGTCGCGCATGGCGGCAAAGGCGTGATGTCGCATTGCCTGGCCAAGTTTCTCCATCAACTCGGCCTGTTCGGCGAAAGGCAGGAACACCTGCGGGCTCAACACCCCTTTTTGAGGGTGTTCCCAGCGGGCCAGTGCCTCGAGCCCGATCACGCGCCCGGTATCGGTCGAAATCTGAGGCTGATACCAGGGGCGGATTTCACCGTTGTCCAGCGCCGCTTCGAACTCTTTGCGCAGATTGGCACGAATGCGCGATCGGCGCTGTGTTTCGCTTGAAAAGGCGCGAATGGTCGACGGCCCGTTCCTTTGCGCTTCGCCCAATGCGGCCGAGGCGGTGTCGATCCAGTCTTCGTATTGGCCATCAGCGGCGCTGGACAGCTGGCTGAACCCGATCGAGCAGGACACATACACGCCTGTACCGTTGAGCGTGAAGGGCTCCTCAACAACGGCCTGAATGCGCCCGGCCATCTGAATGCAGGCCTCAAGATCCAGCTGGCGCGAAGGTTGCAGGCCAATTGCGATTTTGTTCTGGTCTAGGCGGGTCACGATATCCTGCGTGCGTATGACCGAGAGGATGCGGCGGCTGAATTGTTCGGTCAGATGATCAGCCGCGGCGTTGCCGTGCAAGTCCAGAAAATCCGAATAGTCATCCAGCGCAATGAGGATGTAGGCTGAATCTACCCCCCCGGGTGCGAATGTCTTGAAAGTGTTTTCAATTTCCGCGGCAAAGGCGTCGATGGCCATCATGCCGCCGGGCGGGTTGCGCCGCTGGCGCTGCTGGTCGGAGCGGGCGTCAAATGCCGCGGCACCCAGGAAAACCAGCGGCAGGCATAAGGCGGCAACCACCAACGCCCGTTCCCCGCCGATCCAGAAAGCCGCCAAGCTGATCGCCGGGACAAAAGCCAAAGCGGCAGGTCCGCTCAGAATGGAAGTTAGAGTATCGAGAACGCGTTCAACGGAGAAACGTTTCCACATCGGTTTTCTGGGCCTCTACGTTTAGGCATAGCACGTACTGGGCAACCGTAGAAAACCAATCTGAGTCAGACGTTAACGCAACTGTGGAATTTCACCCGAATTTTCGTCTTTTTTGCCGGGGTTTAACACGAGCCCCTGGAAATCGAACAGTTTCGGGTCCAGCAAATGCGAGGGTCGCGCGTTGGTCAGCGCCCGAAACATCACCTGACGCCGGCCCGGGCTGTTCTTTTCCCACTGATCCAGAATCTGCTTGACCTGTTGACGCTGCAATCCGTCCTGGCTGCCGCACAGATCGCAGGGGATGATGGGATAGTTCATCGAGGTGGCGAACTTCTCGCAATCGGCCTCGGCCACATGGGCCAGCGGGCGGAAGACAAACAGGTCTCCTTCTTCGTTCACCAGTTTCGGTGGCATCGTCGCCAGACGTCCGCCGTGGAATAGGTTCATGAAGAACGTCTCGAGGATATCGTCCCTGTGATGGCCCAGAATCACGGCGCTGCAGCCTTCCTCGCGCGCGATCCGGTACAGGTTGCCCCGACGCAAGCGGGAACACAGTGCGCAATAGGTGCGGCCCTGCGGAACCTTGTCCATCACAACGGAATAGGTGTCCTGATATTCGATGCGGTGAGATACGCCCATTCGCTCCAGAAACTCGGGCAAGACGGTGGCGGGAAAACCCGGCTGCCCCTGATCCAGATTGCAAGCCAGGAGGTCGACCGGCAGCAAACCGCGCCATTTCAGCTCATGGAGAACTGCCAGCAGGGTATAGCTGTCCTTGCCGCCCGACAGGCAGACCAGCCAACGGGCCGGTTTGCCGTCCTTGTCATGCGCCGACGGGTCCACCATCCCGTATTGCTCAATGGCTTCGCGGGTCTGTCGCACGATGCGTTTGCGCAGCTTCTTGAACTCGGTGGTCGAAGGCGCGCCGGTAAAGAGCGGATGGATATCGTCAGCTTCGTCAAACATGCGCAGCCCCTACAGCAGTCAGCGCAATCGAGCAAGTGGGCGGGTCAGCCGAGGCGGGTCAGCAGGGTTTTCGTGTCCAGCCCGGCCACCGATCCCGGAATGCGCCCGCTGTTGCCTGAAAGGCGCGTAGCGATGAAGCCATCCGCGACCGCGCCGGGCGCGTGACGCAGCAGCTGTGAAGCCGTGAGCAGTAGCGCTGTGCGTTCGGAAAACCAGCGCGCCTCGGCCTCAGGCGGCAGATTGGGCCAACGGTTGCGATGTGCCATCAGGGCTGCGTCATAGGTGCGGTCAGCACCCTTTGCGGCGTCCAGTTCCGTTTGCAATATACCAACGGCCAGCGGCTCACGGGCAAGAGTGCGCAGGATGTCGAGGCAGATTACATTGCCGGACCCCTCCCAGATGCCGTTCAGGGGGGCCTCGCGATAGAGCAAGGGCAGGAGAGTATCCTCGACATAACCCATGCCACCCAGTACTTCCATTGCTTCGGCCACGACCACTGGGCAGCGCTTGTTATTCAGGAACTTGGCCAGAGCGACACTGATCCGGGCAAATGCCTTGTCCTCGGGGGTCTGGCCGTCGAACGCCTGTGCTACGCGCATCCCCAGTGTCAGCGCGCCTTCCCAGTCCAGCACCAGATCCGCCAGAACCGCTCGTATCAGCGGCTGGTCGATCAACCGGCGCTGAAAGGCACTGCGATGGGTGATCCAGTGGTGGGCCTCGGCCAGAGCAGCGCGCATCAGGCCCGCCGGAGCCATGGCCGTATCCAGCCGCGTGTGGTGCACCATTTCGATGATCGTTTGCACGCCAGCGCCCTCGTCGCCCAGTTGATAGGCCAGTGCGTCGTGGTATTCGATTTCAGCCGAGGCATTGGACCTGTTGCCCAGCTTGTCCTTCAGCCGCATCAGGTGAATGGCATTACGCGCGCCCTCCAGCCAGCGGGGGACAAGGAAACAGGTCAGTCCGTCCTGGGTCTGCGCCAGCGTCAGAAACCCGTCCGACATCGGGGCCGAGCAGAACCACTTGTGCCCGCGCAAGCGCCAGTGATCGCCGTCGCGGGTGGCCATGGTGGTGTTGGCGCGCAGGTCCGAGCCGCCCTGTTTCTCGGTCATCGCCATGCCCAGCGTGGCGCTGGTTTTCTGCGTGATTGGCTTTGTCGCCGGGTCGTATGTACGTGCTGTCAGTTTTGGTTGCCAGATTGCCGCTATGTCCGTGTTCACAGCCAGCACCGGATAAGCCGCATAGGTCATGGTCAACGGGCAGCAATGCCCCGGTTCGATCTGACTGGCCATATAGATCATCGCGGCATGAGTGGTATGGCCACCCGGCTGCCCGTCCCATGGCAGGGCGGCGCATCCGGCGGATTGGCTGATCTGCATCATCCGATGGTAGGCGGGGTGAAAGCGAACTTCGTCCAGACGCCTGCCGCCCGGGTCGAACAACATTGGTTCCGGCGGATGCCGGTTTGCGACGCGGCCCAACCCGCGGGTCTCAGCGCGTCCCAATTGCTCACCATATGCCTCCAGAGGCGCGGTGCGGCCTGCGGCGAAGCCAACCGCATTGCGCAGCACCGGGTCGGCGGCCCAAAGGTCGCAATCCCCGCGCGTGGGTGGTTGATTCAGGACCTCATGCGTGGGCAGCTTTTGGTGTGCATCGGATGTCATCTGGACCTCGGGCCGTGTGAGCTCAAGTGTTCAGTGCGGATTTTGATGGGTCAAGTCTGACCGGGGGTCACGCGGAATCTTCGCATTTGCATTCGGGCACCGGATCGTACCCGTCACCGCCCCACGGATGGCAGCGCCCGATCCGCCGGGCCGCCAGCCATGCGCCTTTGATGGCCCCGTGTTTTTCCAGCGCCTCCAGCGCATAGGCCGAGCACGTGGGTTGATAGCGGCAGTTGAATCCGACCCAGGGGCTGAACACCAGCCGATAGGCCCGGACAGGCAAGGCAAGGATATGTGCCAGCAGAGTCATTTCCGCGGCCCGTGCACTTTGCGCAGGGCATATCGCAGGTCATCAAGAAGGACTTCGAACGGGCGTGCTGCGGTGACCTCGGCGCGTCCGATCAGAACGTAGTCCCATCCATCCTGTCCTTGCGCGGGCAGCACGGCGCGGGCGGCCTCGCGCAGACGCCGTTTGGCGCGGTTGCGGGCCACGGCATTGCCGACTTTCTTGGAGCAGGTGAAACCGACACGAATCCCCGCACCCTCATCCGGGGCACGTTTGCGGGCCTGCACCATCATCGACGAAGTTCCCTGCCTGCGCGCACGGGCAGCTTTCAGGAAATCGGACCGTTTCTTCAGCACGGTCAAAGTTTCAGGCGCGCAAACGGACGCCGCCGGGGGCGTTTCCCCGGGCTGGTTCTTACCATCCACAGGGGCCTCCGGCGGCGTCATGTTCATAACCTGATCGGTGAGCGGTTTACGCGCTCAGCGACTTGCGGCCACGTGCGCGGCGCGCGTTCAGGATTTTGCGGCCGGCCTTGGTGGCCATGCGCGCGCGGAAACCGTGGCGGCGTTTGCGAACCAGGTTCGAAGGCTGATAGGTGCGTTTCATCGCTCCGTCTCCAATCTATAGCGGTGGGGTGCGGCGCGGATTCGCCTGGCCCTAGTGTTCGAAGCCCGTCCTCTACTGGGAAGCGGGGGGTAAGTCAAACCCCTAGGTGGGAGTTTTGACGCCTTTTGCAACAATTCTGTAACCGCGTCGGGCAAAAGGTTTCAAAATGACGGTTTTAGCGCCCCAAACTCTCACATTCCCGGCCCTAAACATCAAGGCCGCGTGAAGTCCCTGTTGCGCGGGCCCCGGGCGGCGCATGTTGGGGACAGAATGAAACGAACAAAACCGGACAGCCTCATGAGCGATACAACTCAAGCACCGCGCAGCGGGCTTGCGCGCCATATCCCTTTGCTTGTGATTCTCACTGTTGCTGCAGTGGGGTTTTTCACCTTGAGCGACTACTTTACTTTCGAGACGCTGCGCGACAATCGCGAAGCGTTGCTGGCGTGGCGCGACTCGCACTATTGGGTGATGGCAGCCGTATTCATCACAGTTTATATCTTGATTGTGGCCTTTTCGCTGCCGGGGGCCGCTGTGGCCTCGATGACCGGTGGGTTTTTGTTCGGCCTGT
Organism: Ruegeria sp. YTSC199; assembly: GCF_059609725.1. Lineage (NCBI taxonomy): Bacteria > Pseudomonadati > Pseudomonadota > Alphaproteobacteria > Rhodobacterales > Roseobacteraceae > Ruegeria > Ruegeria sp. YTSC199. The sequence continues at coordinate 5,644 of NZ_JBXWMF010000034.1, read as the reverse complement.
TTGGGGGCACCGTCTTTAATGTCTTTGCCGCCACCATCGGCGCTTCGGCCATTTTTCTGGCGGCGCGTTGGGGCCTGGGCGAATCCCTGACCACACGGTTGGACTCCTCTGAAGGGACGATCAAAAAGCTGAAAGACGGCCTGCGTGAGAATGAAATCTCGGTCCTGTTTCTGCTGCGCCTTGTGCCGGTCGTGCCGTTCTTTGTGGCAAATCTGGTGCCTGCGCTGGTGGGGGTGAAGTTTCGCAACTTCCTGATCACCACCGCGCTGGGTATCATTCCGGGCGGCATCGTCTACACGTGGATCGGCGTCGGGTTGGGCGGTGTGTTCGACCGGGGCGAGACACCGGATGTCTCGCTGCTGTGGGAGCCCTTCGTCATCGGCCCAATCATCGGCTTGTGTGTGCTGGCTGCTCTGCCGATAGCCATCAAAGCCCTGCGTGGCAAAAAGGACGCCTGAACTCATGCAAGACCTGAAAACGGATATCCTGGTTATCGGGGCCGGGTCGGGCGGCCTGTCCGTGGCGGCCGGGGCCAGCCAGATGGGGGCGGATGTCATCTTGCTGGAAGGCCACAGGATGGGTGGCGATTGCCTGAATTTTGGCTGTGTACCGTCTAAGGCCCTGATCGCCAGTGGCAAGGCGGCCTATGGGCAGGCGCATGCCGCGGCGCTGGGCGTGGCGGATGTGGTCCCTCAAGTCGACTACGCTGCCGCAAAGGACCACGTTCACGACGTTATAGCTCAGATCGAGCCGATGGACAGTCAGGAGCGGTTCGAAGAGTTCGGCGTCCGGGTGATCCGGGAATTTGGCAGCTTTGTCTCTCCGACCCAGGTGCAAGCGGGTGAGAGCCTGATCACCGCGCGGCGCGTGGTGATTGCGACGGGCTCGTCGCCTCTGGTTCCACCGATCCCCGGTCTGGATCAGGTGCCGTACTATACCAATGAAACAATCTTTGACCTGCGTGAAAAACCCGAACATCTGCTGATCATAGGCGGCGGCCCCATCGGCATGGAGATGGCGCAAGCCCATATCCGGCTGGGCAGTGAGGTGACGGTGATCGAGGGCCTGCAGGCGCTGGGCAAAGACGATCCCGAGGCGGCCGAGATCGTGTTGGACACCCTACGCGCCGAAGGTGTGGCGATTCACGAAAAAGCCATGGTCGCCCAGATTCGCAACAACAAGGGTCTGGTCGAGGTCGTGACCGACAAAGGCGACATCTATACCGGCTCGCACCTGCTGCTGGCGGCCGGACGCAAGGCCAATACAGACCGCTTGAACCTGACGGCCGCGGGGATTGAACCAACCCGCACCGGGATCAAGGTGGATGAGACGCTGCGGACGACGAACCGGAAGGTCTACGCCATCGGTGACGTTGCAGGTGGAATGCAATTTACCCATGTGGCCGGATATCACGCGGGGATTATCATCCGGTCCGCCCTGTTTGGACTGCCGTCAAAGGCGAAAACGGCACATATCCCCTGGGCCACCTATACCGACCCTGAATTGGCGCAGGTCGGCCTGACCGAGGCGCAGGCACGAGACCGGCACGGTGACAAGGTCGAGATTGCGCGCTTTGACTATCACCATAACGACCGCGCCATTTCGGAACGCAAGACGAACGGCTTCATTAAGGTCATGGTTTTAAAAGGCCGCCCCGTCGGGACCACAATCGTTGGGCATCAGGCGGGCGAATTGATCAACTTGTGGTCGCTGGTCTTGGCCAATAATCTGAAGATGGGGCAGATTGCTGCAATGGTTTCGCCTTATCCGACGATCGGAGAGCTTAACAAAAGAGTGGCGGGCGCCTATTTCTCGCCAAGGCTGTTTGAGAATCAAACGGTTAAACGGGTGGTCCGGTTCGTCCAGCGCTGGATGCCCTGACCGGAAAGGGAGAGCTTAGTGAACTCGCTGTCGGGCCGATTTCTGATCCTGACGACGGTCTTCGTGATGTTGGCCGAGGTTTTGATCTTTGTGCCCTCGATCGCGCGTTTTCGCGAAGATTTCCTGCTGAACCGGCTTGAGCGTGCCCAGATCGCTTCGCTTGCGCTTCTGGCTGATGATATGCTGGCCGATGACCTTGAGGCCGAACTTCTGGCCAATGCTGGCGTCTACAACGTGGTGCTGCGCCGGGACGAGGTGCGCCAGCTGATGTTGTCCTCTCCAATTCCTGAGCCGATCACCAGGACTTATGATCTGCGCGATGCGGGGCCTTGGATATTGATTAGGGATGCCGTGGCGCGCCTGTTCACGCCGGAAAACGAGGTCATTCGCGTGATCGGTGAGCCTGTCAAAGGGGCGGGGTTGCTGATCGAGGTCACCACAGACAGCGAACCCCTGCGCATGGCGATGACGGATTATGGGCTGCGCATCCTGGGCCTGTCATTTGTCATTTCGATCATCACCGCGTTTTTCCTGTTTCTGGCCGTGCGGGTTGTGCTGGTGAAACCCATCAAAGGCGTCGTGGGCTATATGCAACGCTATGCGAGCGCCCCCGAAGACGCGCGGGGAATCATCTCCCCCAACTCCAAGGTGACCGAGTTGCGCGAGGCAGAAGAAGCCCTGCAGCAGTTACAGACCGAACTGACACAGGCTCTGAAGCAACGTGAGCGTCTGGCGCAGCTGGGCGGCGCGGTGGCCAAGGTCAGCCACGATCTGCGCAACATCCTGACCTCGGCACAGCTTTTCACCGACAGGATCGAGGCCAGTGACGACCCGCTGGTGAGGCGCATGGCCCCGAAGCTGGTGAACTCGATCACCCGGGCTGTATCCCTGTGCGAGAGCACGCTGGCCTTTGGTCGCGCCGAGGAACCTGCGCCGACCCTGACCATGGTGCCCCTGCGAGACGTGGCTGAGGATGTGGTCGCCAGCGAAAGACTGGCCGTGGCCGATGCCTGCGTTGAGATCGTCAACGAAGTGCCGGAGGATCTGATCGCCCGCGCAGACCCGGAACAGATGTTCCGCGTGATGATGAACCTTGTGCGCAACGCCCGTCAGGCGTTGGTGGCGTCGGGCAAGCCGGGCAAGATCACGATCGCAGGATGTGTTCACGAGAATGACTGGTGCGTCGAGATTACGGATAACGGCCCGGGCTTGCCGCCCAAAGCGCGCGAAAATCTGTTTACACCATTTCAGGGCGGGGTGCGCAAAGGGGGCTCGGGTCTTGGCCTGGCGATCTCGCAAGAACTGGTGCGCGGACATGGTGGAGACCTTGTTCTGGCCGAGACCGGACCCGAGGGAACAACCTTTGAAATCCGCCTGCCGCAGGGCGACGTGACTTTTTAGAATATTTTTGAAGAATCGACTTGCACGTCCACGGAGGTAGGTCTACACAGCGCCTCACCAACGCGGACCGATAGCTCAGCTGGATAGAGTACTTGACTACGAATCAAGGGGTCGGGGGTTCGAATCCTCCTCGGTCCGCCATTGGTATCCTGTTGGACGTCAGACGAATTTGACCTTTGCGTCATAAACTGACCCAACACCCCCCTTTTTTTCATACTCCCGCAGACTGCTTCGTTTGATCTGACTTCTCCTTTGGAAAATCAGGGCTGATTTGCAGATCAGACGGCGAAGCCGCCTGTTCCTGCTGATCTGCCACGTGGCGAACGCGGGAGGGGGCGAGGCAATGCTATTCGACAGTGGTGGTGCGGCCCGCAGGCGCAGCCGAGGACACGGCGCTGTCTAATAGGGTTGCCCGAGGGGGAGGGCAGCGCCCTCACCCTGGCGGTCAGGGGCGTTTGGCTTGTCCAAATCCCGCTGGTTCAAGAAAGAAATGTAGAGTCTGATCGCCCCACGAAAACCAAGCCATTGCATGTCATCCGTAAAGGTCTGAAACTAATGCAAAGCAGTCAAAGACAAAAAAGCTGGAGTGTCACTTGTCCGAGTTAGACCAAGCTCACGATCGCCTTCAGGCGCTTTTGAAAAGCGTTGATGACCATCGCGAACAGATCGTGTCCGAAGAAGATTCCAAAGTACAAATTATCACAAAAATTCTTGTTGATGTCTTGGGATGGGATACCACCGATATCGGTTCTGAGAGAAAGCATGAGAGTGGGTACTCGGACTACCTCATGAGCATGCTTGGAAACCCGACATTTGTAGTCGAAGCGAAACGGCAGGGTGTCTTTGAAATTGCTGTCGCGGAAATGGCGAAGTATCGCACCTTGCGAGTTTCTGGCCCGGCGTTGAAATCGGCAGCACCAGGCATACAGCAAGCCTTTTCGTACGCGAGCGAAGAGGGGCTACCGTTTGCAGTGCTCACGGATGGCTTTTCATGGATAGTCTTCAAAACGCATGTCCCGGGCAAAAACTACAGAACGGTGGAGGCGTTTGTATTTCCCTCGCTGGAAGCCGTACTTGAAGACTTCGCAGTATTTTTTGATCTCTTAGCGAGAGCTCAGGTAACGAAGCGTGTCTATGTACAGATGTTTGATGAGCTTCATAATCAAAGGAGCGCGTTCGAGCGAAAGCTGGTCAGCCCTTTTGATGAGGCTGAAATTCGTATTGCCCAAAAGTCCGCGCTTGCGTTCGATCTTGATCGCGTTTTTGACGTGTATTTCGGGCGCATGCGAGGTGACGATGACCCAGACTTGCTAATTGAATGCTTTGTCGAGACTCGAGAAAGTAGGGTTGCCGACTTTTCGCTAGAAAAAATGACATCGCGGGTCTTAGGCAACATAAACCCAGCCGCGAGCGACCTAGACGGCCATCTTGAAGATGTTGTGCGAAGTTCTGTGGACGTCGACGAAGGCCAAACAGTATTCATCGTGGGTCCAACCGGGGCAGGAAAGACCACATTTCTGGATCGGTTCTTCAGAAAGACACTGTCAAAGAGCTTGCGAGACCGCTGCGTCGATGTTCGTGTCAGCTGTCTAGATGCATCCGGCGATCAGGATAGCATGGTAGCCTGGATGATCGACAGATTGATCGAAGAGATTGAACGCGAAGTTTTTGATAATGGTACACCCACTTGGGATGACTTGGTCGGGATGTACTTCCGTGAGTACCGCAGGCGTGCTGAAGGGGCTGGCGCAGAACTCTACAAATCAAACAAGGCAGCCTTCAAAATCGAGTTTGGAAAGTTTCTGGAGGACCGTGTAGAAAACGATCGGGAAGGGTATTTGAAGCGGCTGTTGGCTGATATTGTCACCAACCGTGCAAGACTGCCTATTTTGATAATCGATAATATAGATGAGTTCTCTTTCGAGCAAAAAACTGAAATCTTTCAGTTGGCGCAAGCGCTGAGAAGGCACGCAAAGCACGCATTGGTGATCTTTCCCATAATCGACAAGTCAGCGTGGGCGTTTTCAAAATCGGATATTTTTGGCATTTATTCGTCGAAGTCTTTCTTCCTGCCGACACCGTCTCCTAGGGACGTCTTCAGGAAACGCATCGAGTACTTAAGATCAAAAATCGATGTCTTTGACACAGAAGCTGACAGGAAAAACTACTTCACATCAAAGGGCATTAGAGTATCGATTGAAAACCTCGACGGGTTTGCAGCTGTCCTCGAGCAAGTTTTTGTTGATCACGAGTTTACTTCGAAGACTCTTGGAGAGCTTTGCAACTGTCTGACGTCAGCGCCAATGGGACAGTTTAGGTCGATTTGATAAGAGAGGGTTTCTGGCTCATCGTAACCGCCAAG
>NZ_JBXWMF010000033.1:0-56032 GCF_059609725.1 Ruegeria sp. YTSC199 | reverse complement strand
CTGATGGTTACGATGAGCCTGAAATCCTCCGCTACGCAATCAACCTAGTCTGTTCCATGGGTGCTGATGGCAGACAGGCGCCCCTATTCCGGAACCGCTCCGGTTTACTGGAGACCTGGAAACACGGGGTGTTGCAATCATCGAGGCATCTGGCGGCGGTAAAACCACCGCTGTGAACCATGTGCTGTCCAATCATCCGGCACTAAAACCGCGATCTGGCGAGGATTGGCCTCGCTATATTCGCATCCAGGTGCCTAGTCCTGCTACTCTGAAAAGTCTTGGACGCGAGGTTCTAGCCGCAACAGGTTTAGCAGAGGTCTCCATGCGGCTGACGGGTTGGGAAATTTGGAAGCTTGTTCGGTACCGTCTAGCACTACTCGGCATTGTTGTTCTGTGGTTTGATGAGGCGCATGACATGTTCCTGTCTGGCTCTGCGCGTGAGATTGATGACATGTTGAAGATGCTGAAATCGTTAATGCAAAACGATTCCGCCGTCATTCCCGTCCTTAGTGGCACAGAACGCTTGTCAGAAATCACGAGCTACGACCCTCAGGTTAATCGGCGTTTCACAAAGGTCGTGCCTGCACCTCTTGTGGCGGGAAAAGATAACTCGGACTTGTTGGGTTTAATTGAGAGCTTTTGCGAGGTCGCTGGGTTGAAGCTGCTGAATGAAAGAGACCTCACTTGCCGCCTCATTTTTGCAAGTCGTCAGCGATTTGGGCGTGCAGTGGAGACGATCATTGACGCAATTGAGTGCGCAAGGGAAGAGGGTTCCGACGACCTAACACGATTGCACTTTGCCGAGGCTTGGGGAATGCGGGAAGGCTGTGATTGGAATAAGAACGTTTTTGTTCCCGACGATTGGGCCGTTTTGGAGTTGGACGCAGGTGCTGAGGAATTCGAAGCACGGCGTTCGGAACGTCAAGCCCGCCAGATTAGCAAACGGTGAGTCGTCCATGAAACCACTATTGCCTCCCCTGAGAGATGAGAGCCTTTTGTCTTGGGTCAATCGATTTGCTTTATTTCACTGTGGGGTTTCCGCAGAAGAGTTTTGCAGGGTGATCGGCTTACCGCAGCAGGAACTGATGATTGGTCGGCAGCGCGCGTTTTTCAAACTTGCGGTAGTTTTTGGTGTTCCTGTTGAACAGCTAAGAGCGCGATCTCATTATCCAGTGTCCAGTCGCGTCTACGGTTATCGCAGCGAGAACTTCTTTCAGGAATTTCTCTTAAGAAACAGGCAAACTTTCTGCCCGGCTTGCTTACTTTCGGACATTGAAACCAACCGAGACGGATTGAGAGTTGGCGCAGCACGCATCAATTGGACATTTAGCCCGGTTCGAACCTGTCGATATCATAACGTGCCTTTGGTTCGAGCGCGTAAGGCAACAAGCAATGGTGCGAAGATCGACACTTCGTACTTGAAACCTAACATTGCGGATCTTGAGGACATCCTGGCGCTTTCAAAAACTCGAAGACCTTCTGAACTTCAAGTCTATGTGGAGAAACGGTTGGAAGGTCATATGGTATCGAGCTGGATGGATAGCCAGCCGATTGATCTGGCGAGCCGTTCTACCGAGATGCTTGGGGCATGCGTTGAGTTTGGGGCTCATACCGCGCTTTCGAAGCTAAACGAAGAAAACTGGGATCACGCCGCTAAGGTAGGTTACGAGTTCACATCGAGGGGCGAGGAGGGAATTAGAGAAGGCCTGAGATACCTATTGAATAACTCTGAAAAGAACCAGTCGCAGTCCGGGCCGCAGGGAACATTCGGTGGACTTTTTCACTGGGCCCAGGCCGACCGTGGTGTTAAGCACATCGGACCTTTCAAAGAGGTTTTTCGGGAGTTCATTTTGGACAACGTCCGAGTAGAGCCAGGTACGTTGCTATTTGGCTCAGTGGTAGATCAAGCGAGGGTTCACTCAGTAGCGTCGCTCGCCAGAAAGTATGCTCTGCATCCGAAAACAGTTAGGAGTGCTTTGACAAAATCCGGACTACTTCGCGGCTCAAACGACCACGATTCAATGCGTCAAACCGCTCGCGTCCTGCAAGCTGAGAAATTGATCAAAAAATTGGTCCGAGCTGTGCCTGTATCAAAAATTCCGGACTACATCGACTGCACGAGGGCGCAGGCGCAGCACCTGTTGAAAGCAGGGATTCTTAAGCCGGTTGTAGATGATGAAAAGAAATTCAGCGGTCGCCACAAAGGTGTCGATTCCGATGATCTCGACCGCCTACTGAAACAGATGCGCAAAAATGGAAAGCATGTCGTGAATGCTGGTTTGGGAATGGCGAATGTTGGAGACGCCGCCGACGCTCTTCATGTTCCAACAACAGACATCGTCTCGTTGCTTTTGAAGGGTGGGCTCGAAAACGTCGAGCTTCTTCCTGAACTTTTCAAGTTTCGTTCGGTTCTCGTTGACTTAACTGAGGTATCGTTCAAGCTTGGTTTGCAAGATGGCGAGACTGGGGTGACGATTTCCGATACCGCCCGAGAACTTGGTGTTCACTTGGATGTTGTACGGTTTTTATTGAGCGCCAACGTTGTTCCTGGCTGCCGCGGGCCAGAAAGCTGTGGCCGGTACCGCCACATGGGCAAAATGTGCGATCTGGTAGATCCGGGCAGTCTCGACAAATTTAAGAACCGCTTTCGAAAGCTGTCGCAGATCGAAGGATACTGGGTGAGAGATCCGGAACGGCTCAGATCAAAGTTGGCTGAAAGAGGAATCAGACCAGCATGGGATCCGGCTATCGCTGGCGCTGAGTTTTACCGGGTCTCCGACCTTTAGTTAGAACAAAACTTCAAAAAAAGCCGCTCAAACGAGCGGCTTTTTTTGTTTCTGGCGACTTTTTTGCTGGGTGCCAATGACCTTGTTTTTTGGGTAAACATTCCGCCGTTCTTGGTGTTGGTTTCAAGTTGGGCGTTGAAAACAAGGATATTTTTTTTGACTTTGGGTCTCAATTGCTTGGCGCATCACAAATTGATGAATCGCCAGGCAATACGAACCCATTTCGGTGGTTTTGGCGCCCATAAGCAAGGTCATTAGCGCCCACAATTCGTAAATCTAAGGTTCAACTAGGAAAAAAGGCGCCGGGTCGTTGATCTCCGGCGCCTTGATTTTTGTCAGTGCGAGTTTGGAAGCGCACGCCGAAATCTCAAGGGGATTGATGGCAACAAGCGTCAGCAAGCGATGAAAACCGCGACTGCCGCCGATGTTTAATTCGCGCAGAAAACGAACTTTGCAAAGTTTGGTGACGGCACCAAAACAGACGCTTATCGCTGTCTCGGATGTAGCAGGACAGACTCTAGAAACGGTCATTAGTCTTCTGTGCTGCTGACCCAAGCCGCCTTCAGGTTTGGAGCGCAGAGCAACAGCTTCATCTCTATTAGACCGGTTCTAAGCCAGACAGGCTCAAATTCTCTGTTGTCCTCCACATCATCAAGGCTTGTATCGCGCGTGCTCGAAGTCCATATACACAAGGCTTACGTTTTTCTTTTTCGACCTGCTGTCTCCTCAATTCGGCGTTCAGTCCTTCGATTCAGACCGACCACGCCGAGTCGCCGCAATAATGCGGGCGGCAAATTTTTGGAGGCCTCCACAATGGCAAATGGCACAGTAAAATGGTTCAACTCGACCAAAGGTTTTGGCTTTATCGAGCCTGAAGACGGCAAGCGCGATGTGTTCGTGCATATCTCAGCACTTGAACGTTCCGGCATCAGCGAATTGAAAGACGGTCAGAAGGTCACTTTTGACGTCGAATCTGGCCGTGACGGACGCGACAGCGCCGCCAATCTTGCTTTGGCCTGACCTCTTTCGGGCACCCTTTCGGGGTGCCCGTTTGCACAATGGGTTACTATAAGCCGTTGGAGAACATGTAAGTTGCAACCAAAAGACTGGACGCGGGTGCTCGCGCAATACCGTGTGGCCGATGCGAAGCGCAGTATTTTTGAAATTGCGATCACTGTTTTCCCCTTTTTCGCGCTATGGGCCCTAGCGTGGTTTGCGTTATCTTTTAGTGTCTGGATCGCAATACTACTGGCCATCCTGAATGCGGCATTTCTGGTCCGTATCTTCATCATTATGCATGATTGTGGTCATGGATCTTTCTTTAGAAACCGAACCGTTTGCAATTGGACTGGTCGGGTTATGGGTGTTCTTGCCCTAACACCCTATGACGTTTGGCGGCAAAGCCACGCGATTCATCACTCCTCAACCGGCAACCTTGATCGGCGCGGTATGGGTGACATCCCTACATTGACCGTCGAGGAATACCAGAATCGGAATTGGCTCGGGCGTGCCACCTATCGTCTGATCCGAAATCCCATCTTCCTGTTCGGTTTCGTGCCGATTTATACGTTCTTTCTTCAAAACCGCTTACCTGTTGGCTTCATGCGGTCAGGTTGGCTTTATTGGGCAAGCGCGATGGGAACAAACGCCGCGATTGCAGGGTTATTGGCTCTGGTTTTTTGGGCCGGAGGCTTTGAGGTGTTGGCGTATGTTTTCCTGCCAACCATGATTGTCGCATCGTCGATTGGTATTTGGCTTTTCTACATTCAACACCAGTTTGAACACACGACTTGGGAGTGGGAAGAGGGGTGGAACCTTCAGAACGCCGCATTCTATGGTAGTTCTCACTATGCCTTGCCCGGCATCCTGCGGTGGTTCTCTGCCAATATTGGTGTGCACCATGTTCACCACCTTGCCAGCCGAATACCATTTTATCGGCTAAACGAGGTTTTGCGTGACCATTCTGAGTTGGAAAACTGCCAGCGTATTACTCTGTTTGAGAGCTTTAATTGTGCACGATTGCATCTTTGGGACGAAAAAAGTCAGCGCCTACTGACATTTTCCGAGGCTTTGTCGAACGCCAGCTCCAACAAGTATTCAGTGTAGTCTGGCGCGCACCAGATAAGCTTCGACAGTATCGCCGCCAAGGGCGCGAATGGCTTCCAGTCGATGAAGACCTTCAATCAGCACAAACCTCTTGTTGTCCGCGCGTATTTGGATCGGGGTCTTCTGGCCGTTCTTGAGGATATCTTCGGCCATCGTTAGAACTTTTTGCTGATCAAGTGTTTTTGCCCGTTTCACAGGCACATAGATCAATTCGAGCGGATAGGGTTTTTTCTCCAACATGAGCTACGTGTGCAACCTTTCGTACTTTTGTTCCGGTTCGGAGTTCACTTCAAAAGCAGGCGCTGGATCGCACGTCATAGAAGCGAACGAACGGCGTCGCGCAGTTCCTGATGCATGATCCAAGTTGCTGGTTCGTCGTCACTTTCGATGTGAGAAAATGCCAGGACCTTCTCAGCGCCATCATTCTGTGCCGATCCGGGTTCGGGAAGTTCGAGATCCAGATATTCTGCGATCAATAGCCCGATTTTCTTGAAGACCTTGATGGACGCCTCGCGCGATTTGTAACCGGCCGCCTGAGACAAGTGACCAATGGTCAGACCTTCCTTGCCTGCGATTGTAAGTGCTTTTAGCATTGTGACCTGCGCAGGGGTGAGCCTGATCTGGCGCAATGCCTCGGCATACTCTCTTTCACTGGGAACAAAGGTGCCGGAGCTTCCCTCCAAACGACGTTGGCCGCTACGTTTCCTGTCTCGTTCTTCGAGAATGTTTTTTAAGGCTTCAATGGCCAATGCTGGTGTTTCGCCAACTGCGTCGGCAATCATTGCCTGCGTTTTAGCTGGTGGTTTGGGGAATGCGCGCGCAACGCTGTTGCCGCTCAAAATGCCAGCCTTAATCAAGTACTTTCCAAATTCTTCTTCGACCACTCCTGATACGTCAGCGTTCCGTGACTTGCGAACACTGCGGTCCTGAAATGCTCTTTGTTCCAGACCACGACCTGACATCTTTGAGTCGTTAAGGGTTACTTGAGGGGCATTTTTACGCATCAGAGAAACACCACTACAATTGCCGCAGTAACAAACACCGCTAACGCGATAAAAATCTTTATTCTGTAGGTCCAGCGGTGAGCCGTTTCGGCGTTGAGCCTTTTGCCCAAGTTTTCGTCAATAGAATTATGGTTCACGAGCTATTCCTTCCAGCTATGTCATGCGGTGTTGAATTCCATCAACCTATTGTCGCGGCAAACTTTAGGTGCATTTATCGTTCTGTCGTGTGAAAGGCTGATTGCATTCCCAGCCGTCGCCCCTTCGATTCAAATGAGCGTTTGAAGGGACGCGGATCGCAACACAACTGTCCTGGTATTCGCGAAATCCACGCTCACATTTCCATCCGGAATAGGTGTCAGACGAAAGATATGCGTGATCAGGAACGGCTACAGGCTCGCAGGCACTTTGCACTGCCCTGAAGCCTCTTAAGCAAGTCCATCCGACCGCGCTAGTTTTGTCAGTCAAACGACCGTTTGTCGGGACATCTATTGCAACGCAATCTTGGCTATCCTTACGAAAACCCCAGTTGCAGTGTACTTCCTGAACACCAAACCGTGTTTCGATGTAGCCGTTTTCCGGTTCAATCAGTTCTTCGCATTCTTCTCCGGCTCGTCGGAAGAGCCGTTTGCACTCCCATCGATCTCCGGTTGATGCAAGATAGGCATTTTCCGGAACTCTTACTTTCACACAAAGTTCTCTGACATGCCGAAAACCATGACTGCATTCCCAGCCTCTGCCATAAGAACTGCCCGTCAAATATGCATTTTCGGGTACGTCTGTTCTTTGACACGATCCGTTCTTTTTTTCGAAACCTTCGTCACAAACTGATCCTTCGGCATTACCTGCGACTTGAGCAGGAAGTTGCGTTCCTGAAAGCAATACTAAGAGTGTCGGGACCAAACAAACAGCGCTGCGCCAAAACACGATGAATGACATATTGAAGCGGTGCCTGGCGCCTGATCTATAGGGCATCAAGTACGCTATTTATGAGCGAGGTGTTGTTCATACGGCGCCTTCTTTCCTGGGTCTCACGATGATTGGGGCTTGTCAGATGACAGGTGCGAATGCTTGCGAGGAACGAGCTCATCACGAAGGCCCCAGCGAAACCCGTTCCTATGCTGGGGCACATGCTACAATTAGTCTGAAGGCCATTGGATCATCGAAGCCGGCAGCATCGCGGCGACGAGTAGTTTTCACCAATGCACTTTTGTCGTTCTTAGCCAGCATAGAGTCAAGGAAGTTTCCCTCTTCGCAACGCTAGCGCAGCTAAGGCAGATAGTTTTCGAGACAGCTGGTGAACAAATGGCTTGGTAAAAAACCGTAAGGAAATACTCAGCGTTATTCTGCCACTGGAGCGATTTCAGGTCGAACCACCAGAAAATGGCAACTTAGTTCTATGTTCCTTTTGTTGGGTCTGAGTGCAGTGAAAGTGCACAATAAGATCAGTGCTTTTCTTTACTATAAATGACCGCTCTGACAAACCAGTTGCAACGCAGCGATGTTTTTGCTGCTACTCCGCAGGCACCCGCCGCGCGAGCGACAGGCAGCTCTGTCCGCATATTGGACGCTATAAAGCTTGGTTGAGAAGGTCTGATTTGGGCTGCGACCAGTCATTGATGTCCAAAGCGGGCATTGGCTAGCCGGTCTCCCTTGTAAATGCGGCATGTCTTTCGTCAGCCTTATCTACCTGATCGGATCATCCCGGTTGTGCCTACAGCGCACGTTTGAGGGAGGCAGATTTGGCGTCATTGAACTTCGAACGACAAACGGTTTTTACACATAACTCTGGGCCATCGCATTGAAGGCAAAATGCAGTTTCGGTGCTTCATTCGCGTGTGCTTACAATCACCGGTAACAGTTAAAGCAACTCATTCTCTAGGTTAGCAACACAGTTTGCATCGCCGGAAACAACGCGCGCCAGTGCCTCTTGGAAAAGGCCATCAATAGCAGCGTAAATCACTCGGGATGAGAGAAATGGGGAACCGTTCTTCAGAATCGAATAGCGCTCAACAAACCGCCAAATCATGTCCTCTAGGTCACGGTCGATTTGCTACACGTGTTTCTGAAGAACATCGTCAAACAGCGCTTGTGAACGGAGATCGTACCAAAGGCGGTGTAGCGTCGGTGGAAATCGACAACTCACCAGCCAATACCTGGACGGTAGACATCTTCAATGAGATGAGCGCCTTCATCTTGTCGCTTTAAGGCGACCGGGAAACTAAGGCGGTAGCCTTCAAGTCCGCAAACCCGCATTTCTTTGTTGCTCATCTTGATCTGAACACGATCAACGGCACTCCTGGCGGTCAGGGGGGGATCATCGAAATTGGCCTTATCGTCAACAACATCATGGCCATGAAGCAAGTGTCTGTTGCTGTTGTAGACGAGATCGCTCGCGGAGGCGGAAACGAGTTCATTGTGGCTCGCGACTTCGCTTACGGCACAGAGAAAGCTGCCTTTGCCCAGCCGGAAATCGGTGTCAACATTCCGACGGGCGGGCAGGGTGCAGTGTAATCTGCTATGCGTATGGGGAAGAACAACGCGCTGCAGTCCCTGCTGACAGGTGCAGACCTTACCTCCGAAGAAGCAGAGGCGGAGACTTTCCTTGAAGCAGTTCTTGGTGCGATCCGGAATTTAGCGCTGCGAGACATCATGATGTCAAAGGAGATTGTTGCAGTGTCTGTCAGGGATGAAGCCGCAGGTGCAGAGCTAGAGCTTCGCCACTTCCTGGAACGAGCCAGAGAAGACAAAACCCAAGCGATCATCGCAGCCTTTCTGACACACGGTAGGCAAATTGAGTGTGAAGCGACGGATTTCGAGGGAGTTTTTGCTGATACTGCCGCTGAATTGTCTGGCTATTAAAGTATCTATCGGCCGCTTATCAGGTGCAAATGGATCATGGATGCCCCCACGATCAAACCTGCGCTTCATCCCGCAGTTTCTAGGTTGGCGCAATCCCGCAGCTATCAGCACCTGTGTCGGAGCCAATCTGAGGAGGGAAGGGGAAGTTCAAAAAATGGTTGGGCACAAGGCCATCGCCTTAGCAAAACAAGTTGCACCTGCGGCGAATGTCCGGAAGGTCGCGCTTTTCGGGAAATCCAAAGTCTACTTGTGAGTATTTGCTTAGGGCTGTTTCCGGACGACGGTTGACTTCACCCTTCTCGGTCAACTGGTTCGATGGAAATGATAAGATCACTCGAAGTTTCCACAGACAATTGTTCACGAGTAAATTGGACATCGACATTGGGTTAAAATGCGGCCTCATCGAAAACGCTGACAACCCAATCCAAGAAAACCCGAACACGCGGCGAGAGTTGTCGGTTTTGCGGATAAAAGGCCGCCAACGGAGTGGGCGACGGCGGTGCATCTGGTAAGACCTCCACAAGCCTCCCATCCTCCAAGTCATCCATAAATCGATACTTTGGCGCTTGCGCAATCCCGAACCCGCCTCGAGCCAAATGGTGCACGGTGTCAGCGTCGTTTGCGGTGACCAACGCAGGTAACGTTACTTCGTTAAACTGGTCTCTGATCTTGAACTCAAGCGGCAATGCGGTGCCGGTGCGGGAAGACACAAAGCCAACCATCTGATGACCACTCAAATCGTCAACCGACGTCGGAGTGCCAAACTTTGCAAGGTACTCTGGACTCGCACAGGTGATTTCGGGGAGATCGGCCAGGTGCCGTGTGATCATACCACTGTCATCGGGAATGCCTGCACGGATGACACAATCAACGCCTTCGCGCACCAGATCAACAAGGCGCTCTGTCTGACCGAGCTGAAGGGTTATTTTGGGGTGCTTAGCGAGAAAACCAGCCAAGTGGGGCAGTAGAAAAACCCGCGTTAGAGTGCCGGGCGCGTCGATGCGCAGCAGACCTGACGGCTCGTGCCCGCGCAATGCACCTTCTGCTTCTTCCAGATCAGCCAAAATGGACGCGCATCTTTGGTAATAGGCTTGCCCATCTTGGGTTGGAGCCACGTGGCGCGTCGTGCGATCCAGCAGTCGGCTACCCAAGTCACGCTCTAGCCTTTGGATTGCTTCACTTGCGGTAGACCGTGGAATGTTCAGGTCAGCAGCTGCTTTTGTGAAGCTCCCGCGTTCCAGTACACGAACAAAAAGGCGTATGGTTTTTAGTTTATCGATCATTGTTCGCTTTTACCGAATTTTTATTCCAACTAAACGTACATTATCTGATCTGCCTTCCTGTTTATCTTCGCTGGAAACAGAACGGAGAGTGACATGGTACACGGACAAAGAACTGCAATTGTGACGGGCGCCAGCAAGGGGATTGGTGCAGCTATAGCGCTCCGCCTGGCTCAAGATGGCCATGCAATCATTGCCAATTATGCGAGTGACGAGACCGGGGCTGGTCAGGTCGTGGGCACAGTTAAAAATGCTGGCGGCCAGGCAATCGCGGTTCAGGGTGACATTTCAGAAGCATCCTGCATGCCACGGTTGTTCGATGTTGCAGAACAAGAATTCGGCTCTGTCGATGTTCTGGTCAACAACGCGGGTATTATGCGCCTGAGTGCAATTGCATCCACATCTGATGCTGATTTCCAAGCGCACTGCACAGTTAACATTGGCGGTGTCTTTCGCGGTATGCGTGAGGCAGCGAACCGCATGAACGAAGGTGGCGCGATTGTCAGCCTGTCCTCCAGTGTTGTCGGTCTCTATCAGCCGACATACGGGGTCTATGCAGCGACAAAAGCTGCGGTGGAAGCGATGACCCATGTGCTCGCCAAGGAGCTGGGCTCACGTGGCATCACCGTGAATGCCGTCGCGCCTGGGCCGGTCGGGACCGACCTGTTCATTGCTGGCAAACCCGACGGTGTGATCGAGAACATCAAAAAGATGAACCCGTTTGGCCGACTAGGAACGCCTGAAGACATCGCAGCCGCAGTTTCGGTTCTGGCCGGGCCCGATGGTCGCTGGATCAGTGGTCAAACATTGCGGGCCAACGGCGGCGTTATCTGAGAAGCTTAACCCTAAGCTTCCAGCAAAACTGCCTTTGAGTAACGCGCGGGAGGGCATCCAGCATGGCGGGAAAACGCCGTACTGAAGGCACTGGACGACCCGTATCCGGTCTGGGCAGAGATTTCGGCAATACTCAGATCGCCCGCCCGAAGCATGTGTTTTGCCAGTGTCATCCGCCAGTTCTGCAAGTAGCTCATTGGGGGCATTCCCATAAGCCCTTCAAACCGGGTGAAGAACGCAGAACGAGAAAGCCCGGCTTCGGCAGCGAGTGCTTGAACAGTCCATCTCTGAGCGGGAGCAGAGTGCATGGCACGCAAGCTGGGGCCAACTCTTGTATCTGCCAATCCGCGCAAAAGGCCAGCCGTCGGGGCTGTGTCAGCGCCAGATCGGAAGGCCTCAATCAGCAGGACTTGCAACAGGTTCTCGACGATCACATCTCGCGCCGGTCTGTTTGCGCGGGCCTCATCACGAACAAGACCCGTCAGCGCAGCCAACCGACCCTCACCGCGAATAAAGATCAGATCAGGCAGTAGCGAGATTAAGAGATCAGCGTCCGGGCTGGCAAAAGTGCAATGCCCTACGAGTTGTTGGACCACCGGTTCCGCATCAGTCGAACCAAGCCTGAATACTCCGTCTTCGCCTTCTAAGGGATAGTTGACCAGATCATCGGGCGGTGGCGGATCAACGCTTGAGAAGGTGAAGGATTTGACGGCAGGGATCAGGACAAAGTCGCCCGCATGTAAAACCAAAGGCTCCTTCCCTTCGACCTTCAGGCATGCACGTCCAGTAAGAAGGGAACAGTAGAAGGCTTCATTTACATCATCACGATGGACCCGAAACGGCCCCGATGCATGCACCAGTTTTGAATAGGATGCTTTGGGTTGAAGGAGGGAGATGATTTCAGAGAAAGGATCCGCCATTTTGGACCTTTGATAACAAGAATTGGACTATTGATTATATAAAATACTGCCGAAGATGTTTACTTTCAAGACATCACCAACAGGAGACAACGCCATGAATACCGTCATGATCACGGGATGCTCGTCGGGATTTGGACTTGAGACCGCGCGCTTCTTCCTCGAACAAGGATGGTCGGTTATCGCAACAATGCGAAAGCCGGATGCAACACTTTTACCCGCCTCGGATCGATTGACGATCCTGCCACTGGATATTTCGGACAGTCAGAGCATTGCAAAGGCTGTGAAAGCAGCGGGCCCCATCGGCGCTTTGGTAAACAATGCGGGCGTAGGCTGGCTTTCCCCTTTTGAGGGCACATCAGAAGATCACGTGCGCCGGATTTTTGAGACCAACGTGTTCGGCACCATGGAAGTGGTCCGTGCCGTGCTGCCGCAAATGCGCGACAAGGGCGCAGGCGTGATCGTCAACGTCTCCTCAAGCGTCACTCTCAAGCCACTGCCACTTGCACCGGTCTATACAGCCAGCAAAGCCGCCATTAACGCCTTTACGGAATGCCTGGCGCTTGAGCTCGCGCCTCTCGGCATCCGAACACACATCGTTTTGCCTGGCCAGGCCCCGACAACCAGTTTCGGCAAGAATGCGATGTCTCTGATGGCAGAGTCCAACGAAACACCAGAAGACTACAAGTCATTTGTCGATCAGATCATGGGCGCATTCATGAACGCAGAAGGAAAAGAATTCACCCTGGCAGAAGATGTCGTTCAGGCAATCTGGAAAGCCGTGACGGACAGCACCTGCTCACTGCGGCTCCCTGCTGGAAAGGATTCGGTCGCTCTGGCGGCCTAGTTTCCCAATAACCAATAACTTCTATAAACAAGACTGGCCGACTTATTGGGGTCGGCCATTTTTAGTTGTTGGGTAGAACAATTTAAAGGTGTTCAGCCCCTAAAATCCATGCATGCGCTTGGCCCACTGATAACCGACAATCAAGCCCTTCATTACCGGCAGGAGAGCCAAGGCACCGGCGACTGCAATCACCGACATGCTGATCGCCAGCACCCACGGTTCTGGCCTCCATGTGACCCAGGCGATGTGCAGCGCGAACCCCATTAGGTGCCCTATGATAAGGATCGTAAGATAGGCCGGTCCATCATCCGCCCGTTGGCAACTCAGGTCCAAGCCGCAATTCGAGCATTCATCGTTCACCTTGATGTAGCTATGCAGCAACTTGCCTTCCCCGCATCGGGGGCATTTCAGGCGCATACCATTGAGGATCGCAGGCTTGATCGGACGATCTTCGCTGTCACCGTGGCCGTCGCATGTAAGTTCGGACATCCTTGATCTCCTCTTGTTGCGCCTCAAATAACGCAACGCTGAACAAAATGCAATCAATGTGCAATCAATTTAATCCAAAATGAGATACTACGTTGAAAAGATGCTTATAAATGTGCAAATATACCTGCATCAATCCGCTACAATGACTGGAATCCACGCTTGAAGACCTGGGCACCGAATCTGAGCGACAATGGCAAACCGCTCTATATTCAAATCGCTGATGCGATCAGACACGATGTCGAGTCGGGTGTTCTTGACGCAGGCGACCGCCTTCCGCCTCAGCGCAGCGTTGCCAAAATGGTCGGCTTGGATTTCACAACCGTGTCGCGCGGTTTTTCAGAAGCTGCAAAGCGGGGGTATATCGACACATTTGTCGGTCGAGGTTCGTTTGTCCGGCAACCAGAGGAAACGACGGAAAGAGCGGACCCCAGACGCGCGCTTGAAGAAGACCCGAATATGAATATGCCGCCAGAGCCAGATGATCCGGCCCTGGTCGCCCGCATGGAGCAGGGTCTTACCCATGTTGCGGCGAACCTTGTTCCCCTGCTCCGCTATCAGTCCGTTATCGGCAGCCGACAAGACCGGGAGACTGCAGCCCGTTGGATGGGTATTAACGGTATCGAAGTGACAGCAGACCAATTGGCAATCACGCCTGGGGCGCATTCCAGCCTGCTGTCGGTCCTGACATTGCTCTCCAAGCCCGGACAGACAGTATTAAGCGAATGCGTGACCTACCCAGGTATTCGCGCAATCGCGAGCCAACTCGGCATCCAACTTGTCGGAGTGAGGTCAGATAGTAGTGGAATACTCCCAGAGGAATTGGACGCGTGCATTCGGGAACATACGCCATCGGCGCTTTACCTGAACCCGACACTGCAAAACCCCCTGACGCTTACGATACCCAAGGGTCGGCGTCAGCAAATCGCGTCCGTATTGCAAAAACACGGTTTGCCGTTGGTCGAGGATGACGCCAATCGATTTGTTGCCTCAGATGTACCCCCACCAATTTCGCAACAGATTCCGGAATTGGGATGGTACATCGCAGGTCTTTCCAAATGCCTGGGCGCCGGGTTGAGGCTGGCACTCACCGTCGTCCCGTCAGGCTTGTCGAAAAGCCACTTCACTCGGGTGCTGCAAGCATCGAATGTCATGGCTTCGCCTATCACGACGGCGCTGATGTGCCGATGGATTGAGGACGGAACCGCGACGGCAGTCCAGAGCTTCGTTCGCAAGGAAGCAAGACGTCGCCAAAACCTGGCGGTTGAGAAACTGCGGAGTCTGACCTTCAAGGGCAGCAGAGAGGCCTTCAATATATGGCTGACATTACCTCCGGATTGCAGCCGGGCAGAGGTGATAAGTCTTATGGCCAATCGTCAAGTCGGAATCATGCCAAGCAACGCCTTTACTGTGACAGGCTCGCCTGATGAAGCGGTCAGGGTTTGCCTTGGCGGGCCGATTTCATTCACTCAATTGGCCGAAGACCTCGAAGCGCTCAACTACGCGATCACAGACCAAAACTGGATTCCATGAGATAGACGTGATTTCGCTTTGAGTGCTGAGCAATGCTCAAACGAAGTCAGGTGTTCACTTCGAAACGTCAAGAACAATTCCTGAGAACCTTTTTATATCAGAGGGGGCAATTGAACGGTGCTGAACAATGACGTGCCAATAGAGCGGTGCGATAAGCATATCCAGAACCATCTGCCGATCGATGTCTTCTGAAAGCTCGCCCCGCTCAACTGCCCTATCCAGCATGACCATGGCTTGGGCCCGACGATCACGCGTCACAGTCTCCAGCAGTTCCGCAAGCTCATCTGAACGAGCGTGCTCTGCATGAAGATCCGGAAGGATACGTCGCACGAGCGGGTGCCGCAGAGTTGCGGCCATCCGGCGCAACAGCATGGCAACGTCGCTCGCAAAGGACCCGGTGTCCGGAATTGGCGTGATGCTTGTTGCTGTTGATTTCAC
The DNA here is from genome assembly GCF_059609725.1 of Ruegeria sp. YTSC199. Lineage (NCBI taxonomy): Bacteria > Pseudomonadati > Pseudomonadota > Alphaproteobacteria > Rhodobacterales > Roseobacteraceae > Ruegeria > Ruegeria sp. YTSC199. Next base: position 40,942 of record NZ_JBXWMF010000033.1, on the reverse strand, counting down.
CGCTTCGGTCACCAGTTCAAACTTGGATTTGCTCCGCCGATAGAGCGCCGCCTTCCCGACACCCGCACGAGCCGCGATGCGCTCCATGCGAAGAGCAGAATACCCCGTTTCCGCCCATTCCTCGAACAGGGCGCGTTGGATGGCTTCCGTTACCGTGTCTTGCAAAACGGCGGCCCCGGCCGGCTTTCGGCGCGGCCGATCAATATTTTTTACGTCGGAACTATTGCGTTCCATCGTGATTCTCCCCTATATAGGTCGAAACGGTACCGTTCCGTCGCATTCTGAAGCAATCCGAGCGACACCGCAATAGGTTCGCGAAGTTTTTGAAAGGACGTGAAGATGGATCTGAAAATCGCACTTTTGTGGTTTGCGCCTCTGCTTTGCGGCGCCTTGATACCGATCCATGCCGGAATGAACGCCGAGCTTAGCCGTGCTGCCGGCCACCCCCTTTGGGCCACAATACTATCATTTGGAATTTCATTCGTTTGCCTGGTTGTTGGCATTGCGTGGCTTCGCCCGACATTGCCTAGCTTGTCCTCTCTTTATGCGGCTCCTCCCTGGGCGTGGGTAGGAGGTGTGATCGGTGTCATTTACGTGATGGCGACCATGGTTCTGATCCCACGCTTTGGGGCTGCCGCTTTTATCGCCGCAGTTGTTGCCGGGCAAATGACGATGGCCCTTATCTTGGACCAAAACGGCCTTTTGGGGAACGCCCCTCGACCCACAGACTTCTTCCGTATCACCGGGGCAATGCTGTCGATTACAGGCGTCCTCATCATGCAATTCGGAGAAGCGTCATGAAACAATTAGCCACTCAAATCGGAACCTTCCCAACAAGGAGCCAACAAGAAGTTAGGAGAAATCATGTCTGACACAAACACGATACCAAGCTTTGGCGCGATGCTGCGCGGTGCCCTCGGGGATGCAATTGTCGCAGACGCTGGAGAGAACTTCCTGGACATGTGTGATGAAGGCATTGTGTTCGAGTTCCCGTTTTCGCCAGAAGGCTCCGTGCGAGAGCTGCGCGGGCGGGACGCAATGGCAGCCTATCTGCCAAAGGCAGGCGGCCTCATCAGCTTTGAGTCGATGAGCCCTGCGATCACCCATGTAGCCCAAGATGGCGAGACCTTTGTTTTGGAGTTCTCTTGCAAAGGTAAAGGCGAGGCTGGTCGCTATGATCAGAATTACATCTCGGTGGTCCAAGTCAGGAACGGGCGCATCGTGCGATACCGCGACTACTGGAACCCTCTGGTTCTTCTGAATGCCGTCGGAGGGGTCGAGGTTTTGAAATCTAAGCTGGGGGACTTTATCGATGACTAATTCCATCCTTGTCACTGGTGGCACCGGCAAAACGGGCAGTCGCATCGTTAAACAACTGCGAGAAAAGGGTGTCTCTTCACGCGTTGGAACACGTAGCCCCAATGTAGAAAATGACGTGCGCTTCGACTGGAAGGATCCATCGACGTTTAACGATGCTTTCGAAGGTGTCGGCTCCGTTTATCTCGTAGCACCCACAGACACTGTGGATTCACTAGGGGCAATGCGGGCGGCGCTGAAGGCCGGACTTGCAGCGGGCGTCACGCGTTTTGTACTGCTGAGTGCTTCATCGCTGGAAGAAGACGGACCCATGATGGGCGCAGTACATGCCTGGATACGCTCCAACGCCCAAGAATGGGCCGTGTTGCGGCCAACCTGGTTCATGCAGAACTTCTCGGAACTTCATCATCGAGATCCCATTCGCGAAGAGGCTGCTATTTACACGGCAACTGATGACGGGCGCATCGGCTTCATTGATGCGAACGATATTGCGGCCTGCGCCGCAGCTTTATTGGTCGCATCCTCAGTTGAAAACACCGACTACATTCTCACTGGTCCAGAAGCGATCTCTTATGATGTGGTTGCTAAAACACTGAGCCATCAATTGGGGCGGCAAATCACTCACCATCACCTAACCGTCGATGAACTGGCAGAGCGTCATCAAAGTCTGGGGCTGCCGGAAGAGTATGCCAAGACATTGGCCGCTATGGACGGCGCAATCGCCGACGGATCGGAAGATCGCGTTACCAACAATGTGCTCAAATTGACAGGCTCGTTGCCTACTTCTATCGATCAATTCGTTCAGCAAAACCTGGAAGAATGGTCAACTTGACAGGTCGACACATTGCAGTCTGGTCTTTGCGTACCCTGGTTGGATTTTCGAAAAAAAGGGTTCAGCTATGCCCAGTGGAGATGTGTGCTTCCGATTGGGTTGCCTTCCAACCGGCAATGACAAGAATGAACTCCTCAGATCGATGCGTTTGATTAAAAGGGCGTCGAACAATTGAAACAACTCTTAGGGCGCTTCCTTCGTGGGCAAGTGCGTGAGTCCACAAAGCGTTAAAAATCTGCAGCCCTTTTCGACCAGATGCTGACATCACGTATTTTGGAGATGACCGCTTCTCACCGCAGTTTCGATGCGCAAAATCGAATGTTCGTGCCGAAATCATTCATGTCAGCATCTTCCCCCATAGGTGGAATTTCAATGTCTGCTTACGGCAAGTCCAAATGTGACTCGTTATAGGTGATCCACCTCAATTCTTTTTATTTATCCGGCGAGACAAAGCTTGCTGCGAAGGCCGCGAAGGATAGCTTAGATGCGAACCGATTTGGGTGAATTCGGCGACCGTCTGAAGGGCTTGGAACTTTCAATACTCCCGGTCACGTGTTGTCTCCACTGATTGAAGGCGCCCGGTTTGTGGATTGGGCGCTTGCTGTTTTCGATCACCTGAAGCTATCTTCGTAGCGCCGCTTTTAGTTGGGTCAACGTGTTGACATTTTGTAACTTTTAGCGTTATGATCAGTGCCATTGCTGTTTTGTTGCGGGGTGCCATGAAACTTGTGGCTGAACAGCTTCCTACTGTAAACCCGCGCGGTCAAACCGGCTGGACGAGTGTCTATTCGGCCTCGGTCAATGGTCGATTCGCTTAAGTTAAAATTTCGTTAATGTTGCGTTAACGTCTCTTTTCCGCCTCATTTTACGTTGATAAGAGATACCTAGACAGTAGTGAAATGTTGAAGGTGCAGGCGGGTACAATGAGAGCCGGAGAAAACGGTCGAACGGCAGTATTTTGGAGTCAGACGGAAATCGATGGACTTGAGGCGGCGCCTTTGTCCTTTCTGTCTATCGGAGCAGCGTGGTCATGGCGCGGGCAGGCGCGATACCTGGTTGAGACAGCCGAACACGCGCTGGAATGGACCGGACATGTCCATGGCAGTGTAGCTGCAACTCTTGATCATTGTGCTCAAATCGAAAACCTGCCTGAAGAAGCAAGCGGGCTGCTTGTTTTGACCAACGGCGCACAAACATTCACAGCAGCCTTGTTCCCTGTAGTCGGAGAATCGGTTCCGATGCTGGTTTTCGAAGGTGATTGCCCCGAGCGGGAACAGGACCTCTGGATCAGCGAGATTGCTGAAAGCGGACATCAAAGCCGCACGTCCTCGGGAATGGCGAACACCGTTGTCGCGTTCCCGATCCGGTCAAGGCAGGATGAAGATGAGGCTGACCTTCGGGTTGCAGTTTCCGCCGGGCGCAGGGCCGAATAGTTCTCAGTTTTTTTGCGGAAAATCCGTTGCCGCATGGTGGGGCGTGTTGACTCTGCCGGTTTCGCGGATATAAGCGCGGCTTCATTGGTGTTGGTGGCCCCCGCAAGGGGATGCCTGTCATGGGGGGAACCTCAAGAGGACAACGCCCTTCATATTGGCCCGCAGGGCCTCGATCAAAACGAAGGAGATCAGCCGTGACCAAACGCACGTCTGCCAAATACAAAATCGACCGCCGGATGGGCGAAAACATCTGGGGTCGTCCGAAATCCCCGATTAACCGTCGCGAATATGGCCCCGGCCAGCACGGTCAGCGCCGCAAGGGCAAACTGTCGGACTTCGGTTTGCAGTTGCGCGCCAAGCAGAAGCTGAAAGGCTACTACGGCGACCTGACCGAGAAGCAGTTCCGCCGCATCTACGCGGAAGCTGTACGTGTGAACGGCGATACTGGTGAAAACCTGATCGGTCTGCTGGAACGCCGTCTGGACGCTGTTGTTTATCGCGCCAAGTTTGTTGCGACCGTCTTTGCCGCTCGTCAGTTCGTGAACCACGGCCATGTCAAAGTGAACGGCAAGCGGGTAAACATCCCGTCCTACCGTGTCAAAGAAGGCGATGTGATCGAAGTACGCGACAAGTCCAAGCAACTGGCTGTTGTTCTGGAAGCTGTTGCTCTGGCCGAGCGTGATGTACCTGACTACATCGACGCGGATCACTCGAAAATGACAGCGACCTTCGTTCGCGCACCGGGCCTGAGCGATGTGCCTTACCCGGTCATGATGGAACCGAACCTGGTCGTCGAATTCTACGCGAAGAACTAATCTTCGCTGATCCGACTGGAATTCAGAGCCGCACTTAGAAGTGCGGCTCTTTTTTTGTTTTCACCCAAGCAAAACGATGTCCGATGCACCGGTGCTGCGGCGCAGATCATGGAGGTCTTTCAGCTCCGGGTCGTTGATCCAGCCAAAGGCAGCCGCTCTGTCCGGAAAGGACAAAAGGGCGGCAACGTCCGGAAGATCGGGGGTGCCATCCAACACCGTTGTTTCGGCTGTGGCCTGTTCAACCTTGCCGCCGTGACGAGCCAATGCGGGGCCCGCCTGCTCGCGATAGGCGGCCAGAGAATCGGGGTTATTCACGGTAAGCTTGGCGTATGCGTAGATCATGGTTTTTGTCCTCATTTGTGTGAGGCAAAGCTAGGTTTGGCGGGATATTGCGAAAACGCGTGTGTTTGCATCTATTGCATGCGAATTTGCATGCATGGAGATTCACTGGGATGATTATCGGGCGGTGTTGGCAGTTGTGCGCCGGCGGACCTTGTCTGCAGCGGCCAATGAACTGGGCGTAAACTACACTACAGTTGCACGTCGCATTGTGCGGGCCGAAGCGGCAACGGGGGAGATCTTGTTCGAACGTTTGGCCGATGGGTATCGGCCAACCGAGGCCGGACAATTGGTTGCCCGGCATGCCGCCGAGATGGAAAGTGCTGAGAACGCGATGCTTCGCGGGCTTACAGGGCGGGACGAAACGTTGGAAGGGGAGCTAACCCTGACAGCCCCGCAATTGCTGATAGCGCATGTGCTTGCGCCAGTGCTGGATTCCTACAGCAGAAAGCATCCTTCGGTCACACTTCGGGTCCGTGCAGCAAACGAAATCCTCGACCTCAACAGACGTGAGGCGGATATCGCCATCCGTATCAGTCGGAACCCCGGCGATACCTTGAAAGGTTTGCGCCTGGCCGAACAGCATGTGGCCAGCTTTGCTACGCCGGAACTGGCCGAGCGAATTGCAAATGACCCAGAGGGCGTCGTGGATTGGCTGGTCTACGAACGTTGGCAGGGCCTGCCAGACCATGTTCGCAAGTCGCGCCCTGGATCTCGAATAAAGATACAGTTTGATGACATGGTCGCCATGGCCGCCGGTGCGCAGGCAGGGTTGGGCGTGGTCAGGATGCCCATGTTTCTGGGGCGGTTACTGCCGGGACTGGTGCAGGTGCCTGAATTTCAGACGCAACCTTACGCGGATATCTGGATCGTCGCTCATCCGGATGTCTGGCCCTCGGCGAAACTTGAGGCGTTTCGCGCAATTGCCGTTCCATACTTCCGCGAAAAACGCCCGCTGTTCGTGGCCTGATCAAATCGGTAGCGGGCGGCTTTCGGCGATCGCTTCCATCGCAAAATACGAGGTCACGCTGTCCAACTCGACCTTTTCGATCAGGCGCTGATAGACCTTGTCATACGAGGCCATATCCTCGGTGACGACTTTCAGTTGATAATCGTAATCACCGCCGATGCGGTGGAAATCGACTACCTCGGGAATAGTCAACACATGGCTGCGAAAGGCCTGCAGCCATTCGGCTGAGTGGTGCCGCGTGCGCAGCATGACAAAGACCACAAGGCTCAGCCCCAGTTTCTCGCGCGCGATCCGCGCGGTTGAGCCTGTGACCACCCCATCCTCGTTCAGTGCCTTGAGCCGTCGCCAGCAGGCATTCTGCGATAACCCGACCCGATCCGCTAGTTCACGCTGAGATAGGGTTGCGTCGGTTTGCAGTTCGCGCAGGATACGTTTGTCGATTTGATCTATATTTTTTTCCATAACTGATCATATGACACAAAAAACGACAAATCTATCGAAAGAAAGGTAATGTTTCCTCGCATCTAGTCAATCACATTGGAAGGGCAATATGGAGACCACGTCATGACCCTGTCCAAATTTCGCGCAGAAATCCAATCCACCACTCGCAATTCAAACCTGCGCGACGGGCTGATCGGAGAGAATGTTCTGATCCCGGGTCTGCATGGGGACGTGCCGCTGGTTTATGCGGATTACGTCGCCTCGGGGCGTGCGCTGCGGCAGGTTGAGGATTTTGTCGCCGAACAGGTGCTGCCTTTCTATGCAAACAGTCATACCGAGGCCTCCTATTGCGGATCCTACATGACTCGTCTGCGCCGAGAAGCTCGCGTAGAGATTGCCCGCATTGTCGGTGCAAGGGAAGAAGACGCGGTGATCTTCACCGGGTCTGGCGCCACTGCCGGCCTGAACCGGCTGGTCAGCTTGTTGGGTGTGGATGTGGCTGACCGGCCGGTCGTTTTGATCGGGCCATACGAGCATCATTCGAACATATTGCCTTGGCGGGAAAGCAAGGCGCAGGTGATCGAGATTCCCGAAGCCGTCGAGGGTGGCGTTGATCTGGATGCGCTGGAGCAGGCCCTGATCGACAACGCCAATTCTGACCTGATCATCGGGTCATTCTCGGCCGCATCGAATGTCACAGGTATCATCACCGAACCGGACCCGATCACCCGGTTGCTAAAAGAGCATGGGGGGGTTTCGGTCTGGGATTACGCAGGCGGTGGTCCTTATCTGCCGATGGACATGGGGCCAGAGGATGCGCGCAAGGATGCTATCGTTGTGTCTCCGCATAAGTTTCCGGGCGGGCCGGGGGCGTCGGGTGTTCTGATCGTCAATCAGACCGCCGTGCGCCGCACATGCCCCAGTTGGCCCGGTGGTGGCACGGTCAGTTTTGTTTCGCCCTGGCGGCACGACTACAGCGAGGACCTGGCCACGCGCGAAGAGGCCGGAACACCCAACGTGGTCGGAGACATCCGCGCGGCGCTGGCCTTTATCGTCAAGGATGTTGTCGGCACTGATGAGATCGCCGAAAAAGAGGCGCAGTTTAACCGTATGGCGCTGGACGGGTGGGGTGATAACCCGAACCTGACCTTGCTGGGCGTCGATAACCCGCATCGTCTGCCGATCTATTCCTTCCTTGTGCGGGATAACTCTGGCCAGCCGGTTCATCAGCAACTGTTCACCCGGATGCTTAGCGATATTTATGGCATTCAGGCGCGTGGCGGTTGTGCCTGTGCGGGGCCTTACGCGCATCGTCTGCTGGGGATCGACCGCGATACGTCGGACGAATTGCACGCCGCACTGTCTGCCGGGGAAGAGATGAAGAAACCTGGTTGGGTGCGTCTGAACTTCTCGTATCTGATGAGCGAAGAGACGGTTCAGTTCATCATCGACAGCGTCAATGACCTGTCCCGCCGGACTGAAGAATTCGCGCTCTATTACAATGCCGACCCGGCAACCGCCCGCTTCAAAGCGGCGTGACGGAATTGCCTCTTTTCTCAACGCGTTGAGACGGGTATGAGAGGCTCCAATCAACGGAGCCACTTATGAACAAGATCACCCCTCAACCCGGCATTATGGACATCGCGCTCTATCAGGGCGGTCAGTCGCATGTGGCCGGGGTCGAGCATGTGATCAAACTCAGCTCGAATGAAAACCCGTTTGGCCCCAGCCCGAAGGCGATTGAGGCGGTGCGTGACAGTGCCACGACCCTGCATCGCTATCCCAGCACCGACCACACCAGCCTGCGCGAAGCGATTGGCGCGCGGCACGGGTTGGACCCGGCGCGGCTAATCTGTGGTGTGGGCAGTGACGAGGTGCTGCAATTCGTCGCTCAGGCGTATGCGGGGCCGGGGGATGAGGTCATCTATACCGAGCACGGCTTTTCCATGTACCCGATCATCGCCCGAATGGCCGGTGCAACGCCGGTCATGGTGCCCGAGCGGGACCGTCACGTCGACGTGGACAACATCCTGTCCGCCGTAACCGGGCAAACCCGGATCGTTTTTGTGACCAACCCGGGCAATCCGACCTCGACCATGATCCCCGAAACCGAGCTTGTGAGGCTGGCCGAGGCGCTGCCGTCGGCCTGCCTGATGGTGATTGACGGGGCCTATGCCGAGTTTGTCGACGGCTTCGACGGTGGAGCGTCGCTGGTGGATCGGTTCGAGAACGTGATCATGACGCGGACCTTCTCGAAGGTCTACGGTCTGGGGGGAATGCGTGTCGGCTGGGGGTATGCCGCGCAGTCGATCATCGATGTGCTGAACCGGGTGCGTCAGCCGTTCAACCTGTCTCTGTCGGCTTTGTCGGCGGCAGAGGCTGCGGTGAAGGATTTGAAGTTCCTGACTTTTTGTCAGGCTGAAAACGCCCGTCTGCGGGTGTGGTTGTCCGAGGAACTGGCGAAAATCGGTGTGCCGTCGGATGCGTCCTGTACTAACTTTATCCTCGCCCGATTTGCTGATCAGGCCGAAGCCGAGGCCTGTGACGACTACCTGAAGACCCAAGGCCTGATCGTCCGTCGCGTGGCGGGGTATAACCTGCCCAACGCCCTGCGGATCACCGTAGGTGACGAAGAGGCCTGCAGCCGTGTCGTTGCAGCCATCACTGCGTTTAAAGGGGGCGCCGCATGAGTCAGGTTTACGATCGCGTCGCTCTGATCGGGCTGGGCCTTATTGCGTCGTCCATGTTCTGGGCCATCAAACGCTCGGGCCTCGCGGGTGAGGTCACCGGCTATGCCCGGTCCGAGGACACCCGTGACACTGCGCGCCGGATTGGTCTGTGTGACCGCGTTTGTGACACCGCGCAAGAGGCGGTTGAAGGCGCGGATCTCGTCGTGCTCTGTGTACCCGTAGGTGCGATGGGCGCTGTTGCGGCAGACATTGCGCCCGTTTTGAAGCCGGGCGCGACGGTGACGGACGTTGGCTCGGTCAAGCGTCACGTCATTGAAGCGGTATCGCCGCATATCCCGGACGGTGTACATTTCATCCCTGCGCACCCTCTGGCAGGGACCGAACATTCTGGCCCGGAAGCCGGATTTGCTGAGCTGTTCGACAATCGCTGGTGTCTGCTGGTTCCGGCCGAAGGCTCAGATACGGATGCGATCGCTCGTTTGCGGGCGCTATGGGAAGGCATGGGGTCGAACGTTGATGAGATGGACGCGGATCACCACGATCTGGTTCTGGCCGTGACATCTCATGCGCCGCACCTGATTGCCTATACGATGGTGGGTGTCGCCGATGACCTGCGCCGTGTGACCGACAGCGAGGTCATCAAGTACTCCGCCGCCGGTTTCCGGGATTTTACGCGGATCGCAGCCTCGGACCCGACTATGTGGCGCGATGTGTTCCTGACCAACAAGGATGCAACGCTGGAAATACTCGGGCGCTTTACCGAGGAGCTTTTTGCCCTGCAGCGTGCCATCCGGACCGGCGATGGTGAGCATCTGTTCGACTATTTCACCCGCACGCGCGCGATCCGCCGCGGGATCATCGATGCGGGGCAGGATACGGATGCGCCGGACTTCGGACGAGGTAAAGCGAACCCATGAGGCACGGCTGGAGGTTCCTGATGATTGGATGCGTGGCGGTCAGCGCCACATGGTCCAATGCGGCGCCTCTGGAACAGTCACTGGTTCCCATCACGCGACCCACTGAGGCACATGTGCTGGCCTTTGCCAGCCCGGTACCTGCTGATATCCGCCCCAAACTTAGACCTGAAACACAAGTCACTCTGGCCGCAGCCGCTCTGCCGGCGGGTGTAACGGCGTTGAGGCAATCCTCGCCAGTCCGACCGCTCCTGCGACCGGAAGCCCTGGAGCTTGAAGTGCTGTTCAAGAAACGCAAGCTGCGCAAAACCTCGGTGTGCGGGGACATCAACATTCAGGGAAAGCCGGTAGGCAACGTTCCGGGGCGGAACAAGGCGTGTGGTATCAAGGATGCCGTACAGGTCACCTCGGTTTCGGGCGTGGCGCTCAGCCGCCCATCGACGATGGATTGCGGCACCGCCATTGCGTTGAACAAATGGGTCGACAAAACCGTCAAGCCCACGTTCAAACGGCGCGGGCCGGTGGTCGAGCTTAAGGTTGCCGCGCATTACGCCTGTCGGACCCGCAACAACCGCAAAGGTGCGAAAATATCCGAGCACGGCAAGGGGCGGGCGATCGATATCTCGGGCTTCAAGATGGCCGACGGCGAAGTGGTGACGGTTCTGAACGGCTGGCGCAAGAACCCGTCAAAGCGCCAGTTGACCAAGGTTTGGCGCGGGGCATGCGGGCCGTTTGGCACCGTGTTGGGGCCAAACGCAGATCGCTATCACCGGGACCATTTCCATCTGGACACGGCACGCCATCGCAGGGGCCCGTACTGCCGTTAACGCAGGATCAGGCGCGGGGCGGGGCCGAGTGGCAGAGGGCCAAGGGCCACAAAGCCATCGCGGAAATTCAGTTGTAAATCCAGCGCGTTGGGATTGCCGCCCAACCCGGCCATGAAGTTTAGAGCGCGTGTAACCGGATCAACTGCCTGATCGGGCAGGGCGCCTGCCGCATTGGCCATCGCGATCATGTCACGCCAGTTCTCGGCCTTGACCGCAATCTCTCCTGTGGGAATGCCTTGTTGATCGACATCCAGCTCTCCGGTGGCGAACAGCCGCAGCGCGCCCCACTTCATCTCGGCTAGGCGGAGGTCGATCTTCACCGGCTGCGGCCTGCTTTCTTCCAGCGCCGAGCGATCCCAGGTCTTGTCGAAGGTCACGGTCATATCCAGCTCCAGCGTCTCGAAAGCCTGAGGCAGGGTCGTGGCCGAGCGCATCAGTTCGCGCAGATCGTCGCCGGGGGTGAAGCCGTCAATCCGGGCGCCGATCACATATGCCTCGGGGGTCGGTGTCTGTTCCATCACGAGGGCAAGCGTATCGCCGCCCGCCAGCGCCTCGGCGTCTTCAGTGATTGACCACGGCCCGGCAGTCAGCGCCATCTTTTCCAGCACCAGTGCAACACCGGGCTGCAATTGCAACTCGGCCTGCAGGTCGCGGGCTTTGATGGTGGCCGTCTGGTCATAGTAGGACAACCGCTGCGGCGTTTCGGCAAAACGCAGCACCTGTCGGCCAGGCCAGATCGCGGGGCTCTGGAACTCGATCCAGTCGGCGCTCCAGGCGGTGCCATTGACCGGATCGGCCAGTGCAGGGCTGCTCAGGCGGGTCATGTGGTGAAAGGGATAACCGGCGGTTTCAACATCGGCAAACTCGGCCTGCCAGCCTTGTTCCTGCTGTTTGTCGAACCATGTCGTGATCGCATTGCGCAGCCCGAAACCGGCGATGAACCAATAGGCGCTCCACGCGACAATGATGAAAATGATAACCCGCACCAGACCGCGCATGATAAATGGCCCTTTTTCCCGCCTCGGAATTGATGTTTATAGGCGCAAACGGGCAAGGACCAGTGCTATGACGATGTGGGTTTTCGGATATGGGTCGCTGTTGTGGAATCCGGGCTTTCCGGTGGCCCGCAGAGAGCGCGCCACGCTGCACGGCTATGCCCGATCCTTCTGCATGAGCTCGATCCATCACCGCGGCACCGAGGACCATCCCGGCCTCGTACTGGCGCTGGATGAACAGGCCGATGCCCATTGCAAAGGCTTGGCCCTGGCGGTCGAGGTCGGTCACGAAGACCGCACGCTGCAAGATCTGCGTGAACGCGAGCTGATCTCATCAGCCTACGTTGAAAAGATGCTGGGTATACGACTGGACAGCGGTGAAGTGGTGACTGCGGTGACATACGTGATCGACGCTGACCATGTGCAGTATTGCGGGGGAATGCCGCTGGAAGAGCAAGCACAGATCATCGCCCATGCCGTGGGTGGCCGCGGGCCGAATACCGAATACCTATACAACACAGCCGAACATCTGGCCGAGATCGACCTGCGCGATCCTGATCTTGAGTGGTTGGCGCAACGGGTCCGCACCATCACCGCATAAACCCTTGGCGTCATCGGTGTGTTTTCGCTAGTTTCAGCGTAGAGCAGGCAAAATACCGGGAACCACGCGCATGGCGCAGGCACATCAGGGCGCGAGACCGCATTTCTCGCAACCCATTCGTCAGATCGTTACGATGCTGGTGGCGATCGCTTTGGCGGGGTTCGGGGTCTTTATGGCGCTGCCTTACGTGCTGCCGGTCTTTTATGCGAACCCCTACCTGAACGGTTTCATCATACTCGTCTTTATCATCGGTGTGTTTGCCTGTTTTTATCAGGTGACTCAGCTGATCGGATCGGTCCGCTGGATCGAGGCTTTTGTCGGAGGTGTAGTTGGTGAGGACGCCCGAACACCGCAATTGCTGGCACCGCTGGCGTCTCTGCTGCGCGAACGGGGCGCGCGGTCGCAGATCAGTTCGACCTCAACCCGGTCAATCCTGGATTCGGTGGCCGAGCGGGTTGAGGAAGAGCGCGAAATCACCCGATATATCACTAACGTTCTGATTTACCTTGGCCTTTTGGGTACGTTCTTCGGACTGGCCACCACTGTTCCTGCTATCGTCGACACGATCCGCAGCCTAAACCCGCAGCAAGGCGAGGAGGGGTTGGCCGTCTTCAATCGTCTGATGGTGGGGTTGGAAGCACAGCTGCAGGGCATGGGCGTAGCCTTCGGATCCTCGCTGCTGGGCCTGGCGGGGTCGCTGATTGTCGGCTTACTGGAACTGTTTGCGGGCCACGGGCAGAATCGGTTCTACCGTGAGCTTGAGGAATGGTTGTCCTCGATCACACGTGTAGGATTTGCCGCAGGGGACGAAGGCAGCGCCGAACTGGCCGTGCTGGCCCCTGTGCTCGACGCCATGTCCGAACAGATGAACGCGCTGCAGGATCTGTTTTCAGCGCAAGAGGCGGACAGTGCGGCGGTATCGACCAAGTTGGGCCAGTTGGCGGACTCGATTGGCGAAATGAACGCACGACAATCCGACAACGATGGCGTAACGGCCGCATTGGAACGCGTGGCTCTTGGGCAAGACGCGCTTTTGGATCACATGCGAGAACAGGGTGCTGGCGACGGCATAGACGCCGAAAGCCGGATGCGCCTGCGCTCGATGGACGTGCAACTGCTGCGGATTCTCGAAGAGATTTCGGCTGGCCGACAAGAAAGCATGAGCGAGCTGCGCAAGGATATCGAGCTGCTGGTCAAAGCCCTGACGCTGCCCCGAGGCGCCGTGCGTACTGCTCCGGAAGGACAGTAATCTATGGCCCTGTCCCGCCGCACAGGTCAGCGTTTCCAGGGCTCAGTCTGGCCCGGCTTTGTGGATGCGATCACCGGGCTATTGATGGTGCTGACCTTTGTGCTGACCATCTTCATGGTGGTGCAATACGTGCTGCGCGAGACCATTTCCGGGCAAGAGGACGAACTGACAGCGTTGTCGGACGAAGTTGCGGCCTTGGCCGGCGCGTTGGGTCTGGAAGAGCGGGAAAACAGCAGGTTGCAAGCGCGGTTAGGGGTGTTGAGCTCGACCCTGACAGAGGTCGAGACCGAATTGGTGCAGGCGCAGATTCAACTCACCGACTTTGAGGACCAGATCGCAGCCCTGTTGCTGGATCAGGCTCGGTCACAAGGTGAAATCGCCGAATTGCAGAGCGAGCAGGACGCGTTGAATCTGGCTTTGGCGCAAAGCCGGGCCGAGATCGACCAACAGACCGAGGCCGCCCGTCTGGCCGCCGCTCAACGCGAGGCGCTCGAGGCATTGGTGGCCGATCTGGAACAGGCGGACGCGGCGCAGACCACCCGGATCTCCGAACTTGAAGAACAACTCACTACCGAAGAGGCGGCCAGGCTGGCCGAGGCCGCCGCTGCCGAAAACCTACGTACCCGACTGCAGAATGCAGATGCTGAACTGACCGCCATGACACTTGCATTGGAGGCGCAGCGCAAGGAAGCCGAGGAAACGCTGACTCTGCTGGCGGCGGCGCAGGCAGCGAAGGCGGAACTGGAACGGCAGTTTGGCGACCTGAACACCGAAGACCTGCGGGCCCGGCTCGATGCTGCCCTAGCGGCGCAGACCGAGGCACAGGCCGAGGCGCAGAAACAACGGACATTGGCTGAGGAGCGCGCGGCCCTGTTGGCTGTGGCGCGCGACACGCTGTCGTCTGAGCAAGTGATCTCGGAAAAGGCGCAACGCGAAACCGCGCTGCTGAATCAGCAAATGGCCGCGCTGCGCGAGCAGTTGGGCGGGCTGCAGGCGCTGCTGGACGATTACGAAGAGCGTAACGCTGCTGCTGACATCCGCATCCAGTCGCTGGGGCAGGACCTGAACGCTGCGCTGGCACGTGCTGCGTCAGAAGAGCGTCGCCGTCGATTGCTGGAAGAAGCCGAACGTATCCGTCTTGAGGCCGAGGCGCAGAACCTCGCGGCGCAGGCTGAGGACCTGCAGCGGTATCGATCAGAGTTTTTTGGCCGTCTGCGTGACGTCTTGGGTGATGAAGAAGGTGTTCGGATTGAAGGCGATCGCTTCGTGTTTTCCTCCGAGGTGCTGTTCGATACCGGTTCGGCCATTCTGTCTCCGATCGGTCGGCAAGAGGTCGCCAAGGTGGCCACCATCCTGCGCAGCGTGGCTGCGGATATTCCCGAAGGCCTGAACTGGGTAATCCGGGTGGATGGCCACACGGACAATGTGCCTGTGGCCGGGACGGGGCGTTACCGCGACAACTGGGAACTCAGCCAAGGGCGGGCGCTGTCTGTTGTGCGCTACATGGTCGATGCGCTGGGTATCCCGCCAAACCGTCTGGCGGCAAACGGATTTGGCGAGTTCCAACCCGTCAACCCTGCTGATACGCCTGAAGCCCGGGCGCAGAACCGTCGGATTGAGTTGAAGTTGACCGAGCGGTAGATCCGCGACCTAATGCCGACACACGGTCAGTTAGCGCCGCCCAAAGCGGAAGCTACCGTCAGGTGTGCCGGCAAAGCATCTGGGGACTACAGGATAGTCCTCGGTCAGGAAGTATGCGTAGGTGCCCGATGGATACTCAGGCGATGTCGTGAAGGCTCCATTGCATGCGTCAAGATTTCCGGTTCCTGGTGCGTACACAAAGTCCTCGTTGAAGGTGCCATCGTGTTTTCCATCTGGCGCCCCTCCGCCCGGCCGATTGCCATTTTTCAACCTGTAGGAGGAAGTCATTTCAGTCACCTTCCCGTCCACGACCCCCGTCATCGCATAAATCGGGAACCCGTCTGCGGCATAGCCGATTAAAGGAGAATGGCGAGCCGGTGTGTAATCCAGCAGCTCGATCAGTCCGGTAGGAACCCCATGATAGTGGTATTTGCCGTTGGGCTGAACATGCGCGAAGTTCTCGTCTAGCCCCAGCACAACCGCTCCACCCAAGGCGTTGTACGACCAACTCGAGCGTGGATCGCCATGCCAGAATTCAGCGGCGAGCGGGTCAAATGCAACACCGTTCAAGGACACGCCAAAATTCCAGCCCAATTCCAACGGAGTTTCGGAACCCGCCAATTTGGGATTAGCAGGGATCTTCAGTTTGACCTTTTGTTCGGTTATTCGGTGCGGATTGCCTCGGTTCGGGAACTGTCCAACAAGATGATCAGGAATCCCATTGGCCGAGACACGCGTCGAGTTGCGGCCTTCATTGATATCGACGTTGCTGACCCCCGGGTCCTGAGTCGCGGCTTGCAGGTTCAGAGGCCTTGTTTCCGTCTCATCGTGGTAGCGAAACCTGTGCTGAGCAGTTGCGATGGCGGCGGCGGACGTAATGGCGAAGGCAATGCTCCAAACGACGATGGATTTGGTCATCAAAATCCCCTTTTCGGATTAACTGTGAAGTTAAAACGAATGGGCGGAGCGTTTCCGTCGGGAAGTCAGGGCCAAAACACCGACTGAGCAAAAATGAAATCGCCCGGTTGAAGAACCAACCGGGCGATTTGCTTCTGTAATGTGTCGGTTTTGACGTCAATCCGCCGTCAGCAGTGGCGGTTTGTCGCCCGGAATGCGTGGCTGATCCGGGCCGAAGATTTCCAGGTTCAACTCGCCCTTCTTGACCGAGACACGGACCACACCTCCCTTTGCCAGCTTGCCGAACAGCAACTCTTCGGCCAGAGGCTTCTTGATGTGCTCCTGGATCACGCGGCCCAGCGGACGCGCGCCCATCTTGTCGTCATAACCCTTATCGGCCAGCCATTCGGCGGCCTTGGGCGTCAGGTCGATGGTCACGTTGCGGTCCAGCAGTTGCGCCTCAAGCTGCAGCACGAACTTCTCGACCACCTGCAGGATGACCTCTTTCGGCAGCGGCGCGAAGGAGATCACGGCGTCCAGACGGTTGCGGAATTCCGGCGTGAACATGCGTTCGATCGCGGCGGTGTCTTCACCTTCGCGACGGTCACGGGCAAAGCCGATGGCAGCCTTGGCCTGTTCCTGCGCGCCCGCGTTCGAGGTCATGATCAGCACAACGTTGCGGAAATTCACTGTCCGCCCGTTGTGATCGGTCAGTTCACCGTGGTCCATAACCTGCAACAGGATGTTGAACACGTCCGGGTGAGCTTTTTCGATCTCATCCAGCAACAGCACGCAATGCGGATGCTGGTCGACGCCGTCGGTCAGCAGACCGCCCTGATCGAACCCGACATAACCCGGAGGCGCACCGATCAGGCGGGATACCGCGTGTTTCTCCATGTATTCAGACATGTCGAACCGCAGCAGTTCCACGCCCAGTGTATCTGCCAACTGTTTCGCCACTTCGGTCTTACCCACGCCAGTTGGGCCGGCGAACAGGTAGTTGCCGATTGGTTTTTCAGGCTCACGCAGACCGGCACGGGCCAATTTTATCGCGCTGGACAGGGCGTCGATGGCCTCGTCCTGCCCAAAGACCACCCGTTTCAGCGAGGCTTCGAGGTCTTTCAGAACCTCGGCATCGTCCTTGGTGACGTTCTTGGGCGGAATGCGCGCGATTTTGGCGACAACCGCCTCGATCTCTTTGACGCCGATGGTTTTGCGACGCTTGCTTTCCGCGACCAGATGCTGTGCGGCACCGGCCTCATCGATCACGTCAATCGCCTTGTCGGGCAGTTTGCGGTCATTGATGTAACGCGCCGACAGTTCGACGGCGGTTTTGATCGCATCTGCGGTGTATTTGATCTCGTGATGCTTTTCGAAATAGGGCTTGAGACCGCGCAGGATTTTCACGCTGTCTTCGACCGAAGGTTCATTCACGTCGATCTTCTGGAACCGTCGGCTCAGCGCGCGGTCCTTTTCGAAATGCTGACGGAACTCTTTATACGTGGTCGATCCCATAGTGCGCAGCTTGCCGCCCTGCAGGGCAGGTTTCAGCAGGTTCGACGCATCCATCGCGCCACCAGAAGTGGCACCGGCACCGATCACGGTATGAATTTCGTCAATGAACAGCACCGCGTCGGGGTGGTCTTCCAGCTCTGTCACGACCGCCTTCAGGCGTTCCTCGAAATCGCCGCGATACCGGGTGCCCGCCAACAGCGCGCCCATGTCCAGCGAAAAGATGGTGGTATTAGACAGCACATCAGGCGCTTCGCCACCCACGATTTTGTGCGCCAAACCTTCAGCGATAGCAGTTTTGCCCACACCCGGATCACCCACCAGAAGCGGATTGTTCTTGCGGCGGCGGCACAACACCTGAATGCAACGTTCAACCTCATCAGCACGGCCGATCAGCGGGTCTACATCGCCCGCCCGTGATTTGGCGTTCAGATCAATGCAGAATTTTCCAAGCGCGCTCTCCTTCTGGTCGCCTTCGCCCGCGGTAGACTGAACTTCTTCCTCGACCTGATCGGCGCCGGAAACCGAGCGGTTTTCGCCATACGCAGGGTCTTTGGCCACACCGTGTGCGATGAAGTTCACCGCATCATAGCGGGTCATGTCCTGTTCCTGCAGGAAATAGGCTGCATTGCTTTCGCGTTCGGCAAAGATGGCGACCAGGACGTTGGCGCCGGTCACTTCAGTCCGGCCCGAACTTTGCACGTGGATCGCGGCGCGTTGGATCACGCGCTGGAACGCGGCTGTCGGTACGGCCTCTGAGCCGTCGATATCTGTGACCAGATTGGACAGGTCTTCGTCAATGAATTCGACCAGAGTGCTGCGCAGTTCGTCCAGATCGACGCTGCAGGCTTTCATGACGCGTATGGCATCAGGTTCCTCTAGTAGCGCCAGCAGCAGATGCTCCAGCGTTGCGAATTCATGTCGCCGCTCATTCGCGGCCGCCAAGGCCGCGTGAATGGCTTGTTCTAATGTGCTCGAGAATGAAGGCACGCGGGTGCTCCTCTGTCTTGGGTCGGAGGGGGGCGGCTATGGCCCCAATCCAACCATGTCCTCATACTATTAGAGTTTGGTTGATCGTGGCCCGGCTTCAAGGGTTTTCTTTCTCTTGACAGTCACATTTAACGTGACCGTGTCCGAGAAGAGGGCGAAATAGGCACTAGAAGCGGTCTTTTCTAGCCCGAATCTCGGCAAAAACCTCAGCGGGGTCGGCATTTCCCATCCCCAAATGTGCCTGAATCGCCGGATCAGTGGCGCGCAGAAACGGATTTGTAGCCTTTTCCAACGCCAGAGTCGACGGAACAGTGGGTTGTCCTGCTGCGCGGGCAGCATCAATATCAGCTTTGCGTTGCTGCAGTGCGGCATTGTCCGGATCGACGGTAACAGCGAATTTAGCGTTGGACTGCGTGTATTCGTGGCCAGAGCAAACGAGAGTGTTTTCGGGCAGGGTGGCAAGTTTGCTGAGGGACGCCCACATTTGCGGTGCAGTCCCCTCGAACAGGCGGCCGCAGCCAAGGGCCATAAGGCTGTCAGCGGTGAAAACCACAGAGCTTTTTGGCATATAATAGGCTACATGCCCGACCGTGTGACCGGAAACGTCCAGTACCTGAACCGGCTCGCCTCCGATCTCGAAAGTGTCGCCGTCCGAGACCTGCTGGTCCAGCGGGGGCAGGCGATGGGCGTCGGCAGCTGCGCCAACAACCTTGGCGGGGTTCTTTTCCAGAATTGCGGGTAGACCATCGACGTGATCGAAATGGTGGTGTGTCAGCAGCACATGACTAAGCTTCCAACCGCGCTTGTCCAATTCGGCCAGAATCGGACCGGATTCGGGTGCGTCAACAAGGGCGGTCTGGCCACTGGCAGCGTCATGCGCCAGAAAAGCGTAGTTATCACTGAGACATGGGATGGTGACGATCTCAAGAGGCATGGCCTTTTGCCCTTTCGTTGCTAGACTGCGCTCAGCTAAGCCGATTGACCGGGTGTCCGCAATGCATCTTGATGTTCAGGATCTGAGGAACTTCTACTACCGCAGCACATTGGGCCGGGCGGCGCAGGCGGCTATTCGGGGCCGGTTGACCGAGATATGGCCCGAAGCCAAGGGGCAGACTGTGGTGGGCTTCGGCTTTGCAGTGCCATTGCTGCGCCCCTATCTGGCCGACGCGCGGCGGGTAATCGGCCTGATGCCTGGGCCACAGGGGGTGATGCCGTGGCCTGCGGGGATGTCCAACGTGTCAGTTCTGACCGAGGAAACCTTGTGGCCGGTCGAAACCGGCCATGTGGACAAGCTGGTGGTGCTGCATGGGCTTGAGACTTCGAGCCGTCCCAGTGAATTGCTCGACGAATGCTGGCGTGTTCTTGGCCCGGGGGGGCGGGCTTTGTTCGTTGTGCCGAACCGGGCGGGGTTGTGGTCGCGGACGGACCGGACACCGTTCGGGTTCGGGCGGCCGTACTCGGCGTCGCAGCTCGAGAGCCAGTTGAAAGAGCACCATTTTCTTCCTGAAAGCCACTGTTCCGCCTTGTATATGCCGCCGTCCTTTCGCCGGTTTTGGCTGAAATCGGGCAGTCTGATCGAGAAAACCGGGCAGCGCTTACCCACGGTCATGGCCGGTGGTGTTCTGATGGTTGAGGTGACCAAACATATCCGCCCGCCCAGCGGTAGCGTCTCAAAGGACACTGAGCGGCGCCCCATCAAGGCACTGGATGGCTTGTTAAAGCCCGCGTGACCGCCCATTCGCCATGAGAGCGTAAAAATCGCGGGAAAAAAGTCACAGGAATCGCAAAAATTTGCATATTCGTAACATTTTTCACCTGACCTTGGGGGTTCAAACCGTCGCACTTGGTGTAAGGTGTTGAAAAGTAATGTTTTGTGGATAATTCCGTTACCGCTATAGTATATTGCTTGGTTGGTTCGGCTCTGCTACATCCCCGGTGATTTTGATCCCCGCCCTACATGGACGGGGTTTCCTCACGCCCCAAGGTAGCGGCCGCTACTCAAAATCGGGGCCTCAAATATCGGAAGGGTGGACGTGTCCGAACCAGCTTCGATTTCCACAGGCATCGCCGAGCGCTATGCCACCGCAATCTTTGAGATTGCGAAAGAGAACAATGACCTTGCAGGTCTGGAATCCGGCATCAATGATCTGGCTGCAGCCTTGGGCGAAAGCGCCGAGTTGCGCGACCTGATCGCATCTCCGCTGGTTTCGCGTTCCGAACAAGAAGGCGCAATCACCGCAGTTGCCGACAAGATGGGATTGCACGCCATCCTGCGCAACACGCTGGGTCTGATGGCGCAAAAGCGCCGCCTGTTCGTCGTACCGCAATTGGTTCAGGTTCTTCGCGACATGCTGGCCGAAGAGCGTGGCGAAGTGACCGCAGATGTTGCGTCGGCCAAGGCGCTGACAAAGACGCAAATGGAAAAACTGTCCAAGACGCTGTCCGAGCGTGTGGGCAAGACCGTGACAATCAATGCGACCGTTGATGAAAGCCTCATCGGCGGTCTTGTCGTTAAAGTGGGCTCGAAGATGATCGACAGTTCGATCCGTTCGAAGCTCAACTCCCTACAGAATGCAATGAAAGAGGTCGGATAAATGGGAATCCAAGCTGCAGAGATTTCTGCAATCCTGAAGGACCAGATCAAGAATTTTGGTCAGGAAGCCGAAGTGGCCGAGATCGGCCGCGTGCTGAGCGTTGGTGACGGGATTGCCCGTGTATACGGCCTGGACAATGTGCAAGCCGGTGAGATGGTCGAATTCCCCGGCGGCATCATGGGCATGGCGCTGAACCTGGAAAGCGACAACGTGGGCGTTGTTATCTTCGGGTCCGACCGTGACATCAAAGAAGGTGACACCGTCAAGCGCACCAACTCGATCGTGGACGTTCCGATCGGTGACGAACTGCTGGGTCGTGTTGTAGACGGTCTGGGCAACCCGCTGGACGGCAAGGGCCCGATTAACGCAACCAAGCGTGGCGTTGCAGACGTCAAAGCGCCCGGCATCATCCCGCGTAAATCGGTTCACGAACCGATGGCAACCGGACTGAAGTCAGTTGACGCGATGATCCCGATTGGCCGTGGCCAGCGTGAGCTGATCATCGGTGACCGTCAGACCGGCAAAACCGCCGTTGCGCTGGATGCGATCCTGAACCAGAAGACCTACAACGACGCAGCAGGCGACGACGAGTCGAAGAAACTGTACTGCGTTTACGTTGCGATCGGTCAAAAGCGTTCGACCGTTGCGCAGCTGGTGAAGAAATTGGAAGAATCCGGCGCGATTGATTACTCGATCGTTGTTGCCGCGACCGCGTCCGACCCGGCGCCGATGCAGTTCCTGGCACCCTATGCCGCGACCGCGATGGCCGAATACTTCCGTGACAACGGCCGCCACGCACTGATCATCTATGATGACCTGTCGAAACAGGCTGTGTCCTATCGTCAGATGTCGCTGCTGCTGCGCCGTCCGCCCGGACGTGAAGCTTATCCGGGTGACGTTTTCTACCTCCACTCCCGCCTGCTGGAGCGTTCGGCGAAGCTGAACGAAGACTTCGGTGCAGGATCGCTGACCGCTCTGCCGGTCATCGAAACTCAGGGTGGTGACGTTTCGGCGTTTATTCCGACCAACGTGATTTCGATCACCGACGGTCAGATCTTCCTTGAAACCGAACTGTTCTATCAGGGCATCCGTCCTGCCGTGAACACCGGTCTGTCGGTTTCGCGTGTGGGCTCCTCGGCTCAGACCAACTCGATGAAATCGGTTGCTGGTCCGGTGAAACTGGAACTGGCTCAGTACCGCGAAATGGCTGCGTTTGCGCAGTTCGGATCCGATCTTGACGCTGCGACCCAGCAGCTGCTGAACCGTGGTGCACGTCTGACCGAGCTGATGAAACAGCCGCAGTACTCGCCGCTGACCAACGCCGAAATCGTCTGCGTCATCTTCGCCGGTACCAACGGTTACCTCGATAAGATTGATGTGTCCGACGTTGGCCGGTACGAAGCTGGCCTGCTGGCGCACCTGCGTGGCAAGCACGCAGATCTGCTTCAGTGGATCACGGACGAAGATCCCAAGATCAAGGGTGACGCTTCCGACAAGATCAAGGCTGCGATTGACGAATACGCCGCAACCTTCGCTTAAGGGAGAGGCGGGCATATGCCAAATCTTAAGGACCTTAAAAACAGGATCGAGTCGGTCAAATCGACCCGCAAGATCACCAAGGCCATGCAGATGGTCGCGGCTGCAAAACTGCGCCGCGCCCAGGAGTCTGCCGAAGCCTCGCGTCCCTATGCCGAGCGGTTCAATGCCGTGATGGCCGGGCTGGCGGCGTCGGTCGGGGGCAGCGACAGCGCCCCCAAACTGCTCCGTGGTACGGGTAGTGATGATGTCCATCTGCTGGTTGTCATGACAGCTGAACGCGGCCTGTGCGGCGGCTTCAACTCGAACATCGCCAAGCTGGCCCGTGTCAAAGCGGAAGAGCTGCGCCTGAAAGGTAAGACGGTCAAGGTTCTGACTGTCGGCAAGAAAGGCCGCGACGCGCTTAAGCGTGATCTTGGCGATCTGTTCGTTGGACATATCGACCTGAGCGAAGTCAAGCGCCTGGGTTACTCCAACGCGCAAGACATCGCGAAGGACATCCTGTCCCGCTTTGACCTGGGTGAGTTCGACGTTGCCACGATCTTCTATTCGAAGTTTGTCAACGTGGTGACCCAGATCCCAACGGCACAGCAGGTCATCCCCGCCTCGTTCGAGGACACCGAGGGGGACGACAGCGGTGCCATCTTCGACTACGAGCCCAGCGAAGAGGCCATCCTGGCCGATTTGTTGCCCAAGGGGGTTGCGACCGCGATCTTCTCGGCTCTGCTCGAAAACGGCGCGTCTGAACAGGGTGCACGGATGTCCGCGATGGACAACGCGACACGCAACGCGGGTGAGATGATCGACAAGTTGACGATCCAGTTCAACCGCTCGCGTCAGGCCGTGATCACCAACGAGCTGATTGAAATTATTTCCGGCGCCGAAGCGCTGTAGAGACAAACCGGAGACGAAACATGGCGAATGCAAAAGGCAAAGTCACACAGATCATCGGGGCCGTCGTCGACGTGCACTTCGAAGATCAGCTGCCTGAAATTCTGAACGCGCTGGAAACCACCAACAACGGCAAACGCCTGGTGTTGGAAGTTGCTCAGCACCTGGGTGAAAACACTGTCCGCACCATCGCGATGGACGCGACCGAAGGTCTGGTCCGTGGCGAAGAAGTGAGCGACACCGGCGCACCGATCTCGGTTCCGGTTGGCAACGCCACTCTGGGCCGCATCCTGAACGTGGTTGGTGAGCCGATCGACGAAAAAGGTCCGGTTGAGGCAACTGAGGCGCGCGCCATTCACCAGCCTGCACCGACCTTTGATGAACAGTCGACGGAGTCGGAAGTTCTGGTGACCGGCATCAAGGTTGTTGACCTGCTGGCCCCTTACGCCAAAGGCGGTAAAATCGGCCTGTTCGGCGGTGCCGGCGTTGGTAAAACCGTTTTGATCATGGAACTGATCAACAACATCGCAAAAGTGCACTCGGGCTTCTCGGTGTTCGCGGGTGTTGGTGAACGGACCCGTGAAGGGAACGACCTGTACCACGAGATGATCGAATCGAACGTTATTAAACCGGACAACCTGTCGGAATCGCAGGTGGCCCTGGTTTACGGTCAGATGAACGAACCTCCGGGAGCACGTGCACGTGTTGCTCTGACCGGTCTGACCCTGGCCGAGCAGTTCCGCGACCAGTCCGGTACCGACGTTCTGTTCTTCGTCGACAACATCTTCCGCTTCACGCAGGCGGGCTCCGAGGTTTCGGCTCTGCTGGGTCGTATTCCTTCGGCGGTGGGCTACCAGCCGACGCTGGCCACCGACATGGGCGCTCTGCAGGAACGCATCACCTCGACCAAGTCGGGCTCGATCACATCCGTGCAAGCGATCTACGTGCCTGCGGATGACCTTACCGACCCTGCGCCGGCAACCTCGTTTGCCCACCTGGACGCGACTACCGTTCTTAACCGTGCGATCTCGGAAAAGGGTATCTACCCGGCCGTTGACCCGCTCGACTCGACCTCGCGTTTGCTCGACCCGGCCATCGTTGGTGAAGAGCACTACAAGGTTGCCACCGACGTTCAGCAGATCCTCCAGCGCTACAAGTCGCTGCAGGACATCATCGCCATCCTCGGCATGGACGAACTGTCGGAAGAGGACAAACTGACCGTGGCCCGTGCCCGTAAGATCGAACGCTTCCTGTCGCAGCCGTTCGACGTGGCCGAAGTCTTCACCGGTTCGCCGGGCGTTCAGGTTGCTCTGGATGTTACCATCGCGTCGTTCAAGGCCGTTGTGGCCGGTGAATACGACCACCTGCCCGAAGCAGCCTTCCTGATGGTTGGCGGCATCGACGATGTGGTCGCCAAAGCGGAGAAGATGGCCGCAGAAGCCGCCTAAGGAGCACACCTGATGGCAAACACGATGCAATTCGACCTCGTCAGCCCTGAGCGGAGCCTTGCTTCGCTCAGCGTGACGGCGGTCCAGATTCCCGGCGCGGACGGGGACATGACGGCGATGCCCGACCATGCCCCCACTATCACCACGCTGCGCCCCGGTCTGCTAAAGGTTGAGGCACCCGAAGGAGCCAGCGAATACCTGGTCACCGGCGGGTTTGCCCAGATCAACGGCGATAGCCTGTCGGTTCTGGCCGAAAAGGCAATTCCGGTGACCGAGGTGACCCGGTCGCATTTGGACGACCTGATCGCCGAGGCGCGTGCCTCGCACGAAGTGGCAAAGAACGGCGACGATCAGAGTATCGTCGATGACGCCGCCAAGCTGCTGGCCGACATGGAAGCCCTTGGAACGCATATGAGCCTATAAGGCTTACGCAATTCTGATCAATGGAAACGGCCCTGCATTCGCGGGGCCGTTTTTTTGTCGTGGTTTTTGCAGAAGCCCCGGGATAAGGTTTCGGAATTGTAAGATAAAGACGATGGAATGAAGACTTTTCGAACCCACCCAATTGGTATCGACCAAGGCGAGGCAGTGCTGTTTTCCGAATTCGCCGACGGTGGCGAGATGTGGACGGGCGAAGGCCCGCGCGAGCGGCGGAAACCCATCACCTTCAATCAGCCTTTCCGGTCAGAGCCGGTGGTTCAAATCGGCGTGTCGCTGTGGGATGTAGATACCTCTTCGGCCTTGCGGGCCGAAGTGACGGCCGAGGATATTTCCCCCGAGGGATTCACCGCCGTGTTCCGCACGTGGTCCGATACACGAATTGCCCGGATACGGGCCACGTGGACTGCCATCGGTGAGGTCGCGCACGAGGATGACTGGGATATTTCCTAAAGGTTTGCGTCAAACGCATGGTGACGGCTCTGTCTTCTTGTGATGAAAACTCATAGCAACGCGGACAGGATTAACTCTATTTCACGGACTCCCATCCCCGTTTTTTGAATGGTCAAATAGGTCGCCAAGGCACCAATCAGGAAGCAGGCGGGTACCCGAATGAGCGCATATCCACGCAGAAATATGCCAACGAACCCGACGAGAAACGAAAGAATAAGTAGAAAAACCGAGACCACAGACACGCCCTCGACAACTTGATGCGCGGTCTCCGTTGGAATTTTCGAGACCCTGTGCGCTAACAACAGGCTGGCACATGAGCCAACACCGAAAATTAGGCCTGTAGTAGAGCTAAGTGTTCGCGCTTTTCTTGAAGCATTTCGGGCTGGTCGTTCACCGAGTCCTGTAATCCGGGGTGCAGTGCTGTTGCGTGTAGCCCGTTTTTTGGAAAATGCGCACAGCAGAACAATGCAGACGGTCAGAAAAAAGGTCACACCGAATAGTGCCGAAGCGACTATGAACCCGACACCAGTGCTGTCACGGACCACTTAGTGATTTTCGTTTAGGTGTTTGACGATAAAAAACCCATCCTCATCAAGAATGCACCGATACAAACAACGATGAGGTTTGGCTTTTTTTGTCGCGTGTGTCGGGTTGGTTTGCGGTCCGCCATACAAAACTGGCTGGGATTTCCCGGAATTGGCGTTGATGCGTTGAATGCGTTCTTGAAAGTTTGCGTTGGAAATTTGGTGAATTCATTGAGCTTCGTAATCTATTTCGCCGTGCTGCATGAATGTGAAGACAATTGGTCGAGAACTAACGGTTTTCAGAAATTGATATCCCGCCCGACGCACCCTTAGCTTGTCGTTGAAAGTGGGTATGGGAATTGAAAGAGTGATCGGTTTTCACCGCTGCTCAATCTTTCGCCAAAGCCGGGTGTAGTGGATCGGCGTCTTGGGTTCAGGTCAAGCAGGGATGGATGTCGGAGGCACGCTATTGAGCAGAAAAGTTGAAGTCTGCTCAGCTTTGAATGGGCTTTGGGCGGAAACTCTAGCTAATTTCCGCCTCAATCATGTCCACTCGCGTCGCGTGCCGGCCGCCTTCGAACTTGGCGGTCAGGAAAGCGTCGACGATGTCCAGCGCCTGACCGTCCCCCACTACACGCGCGCCGATCGACAACATGTTTGCATTGTTGTGCTGGCGGATCATCCGAGCCGAGAACGCGTCCGAGCAGACGCCACAGCGGATGCCGGGTACTTTGTTTGCCGCCATCATGATGCCCTGTCCGGTGCCACACAGAACAATCCCCAGTTCACAGTCACCCGAAGCAACGGCCTGCGCCGCGGCTTTGCCGTGTTTGGGGTAATGCGTGCTTTCGGGAGTGGTTGGTCCGATATCCAGCACCTCCCAGCCTTTCGCCGCGATATGGGTGGCAACGGCCTGGCGCAGGTCGATGGCTGCGTGGTCGCTTGAAAGAACGATGCGTTTTGAGGCTGTCACGGAAACGTCCTGCCTTGATTGGTTGTCGGGAATGCAATAGGGCGGCTGTTAGGCCGCCCGTTTCTGTCAGTCCATATTATGGTACATGGATTCATAGATCGGCGTCAGGGTTTTGTCCTCGAACAGGGACGACACGCTTGTACCGTTCCAGATGTTCAGGATTGCCTGGGTAAAGATCGGCGCGGTCGGGACGACGCGTATGTTCTTGGCCTTGGTGACCTCTTTGGTAGGTTGGATCGTGTCAGTCAGCACCAGAGATTTCATCACCGAGTTTGTTACACGCTCGACCGCGGGGCCGCTCATGACGCCGTGAGTGATGTAGGAGTGCACCTCCTTCGCGCCGTTGTCCAACAGCACCTGCGCCGCTTTGCAAAGCGTACCGGCTGTGTCGCACATGTCGTCCACGATCAGGCAGATCTTGTCTTTCACGTCTCCGATCACGGTCATCTCAGCCACTTCACCAGCTTTTTCGCGGCGTTTGTCCACGATGGACAGGGGGGCGTTGATCCGCTTGGCAAGCTCGCGTGCGCGCGCCACACCGCCCACGTCGGGCGAGACGACCATCAGTTCATCCAGGTTGTCCTTGAACTGATGCTTCACATCCAGCGCAAAAATCGGAGAAGCATAGAGGTTGTCGACCGGCATGTCGAAGAAACCCTGAATTTGGGCGGCGTGCAGGTCCATGGTCAGAATCCGCTCGATCCCGGCACCGGTCAGCATGTTGGCGACCAGCTTGGCACTGATCGGTGTGCGGGCCTTGGTGCGGCGATCCTGACGGGCATAACCGAAATAGGGGATCACGGCGGTGATCCGTTGGGCCGAAGACCGGCGCAGTGCGTCGGCGATGATCAGCAACTCCATCAGATTGTCATTGGCCGGGTTCGAAGTCGGCTGGACAATGAACATATCCTCACCGCGCACGTTTTCGAACACTTCGACGAAAATCTCGCCGTCGTTGAACCGCTCGACCCGCGCGTCGACCAGACCCTGATCAACACCGCGATAAAGGCTCATACGGCGAGCAATGGATTCGGCAAGCGGAAGATTGGCGTTCCCAGCGATAAGCTTGGGTTCGTTGAGTGTCGGCATCGGCTGAGGTCCCCGGGCAGCAATGGCAAATGTGACAGATTCGTGATGTTGACACCGCTTAGCATGGCCTTACCGTCCAGCAAAGATAACGCAGCGGAGAAAGTGAACATGGCCCAGATTGACTACTATTTTGCGACAATTTCGCCATTCACATATTTGGCAGGCGGGCGACTGGAGGAGGTCGCGGCCAAGCATGGGGCAACGATCAACTATAAACCGCTGGACATTATGGCGCTGTTCGGGCGCACGGGTGGGACGCCGCCGAGAGATCGGCATATTTCGCGCATCGAATACCGTAAGCAGGAGCTGCTGCGGCAGTCGAAAGCTCTGGGCATGGATTTCAATCTGCAGCCCGCGCATTGGCCGACCAATATGGCACCGTCATCCTATGCGGTGATTGCGGCGGTGAAGGATGAATCCGGGGATGTGGGCAAGCTGGTTCATTCTTTCTTGCGCGCCTGCTGGGCCGAAGAAAAGGATATTGCACAGGATGACGTGATCCGCGATTGCCTGTCGCAAGCCGGATTTGATCCGAACCTTGCCGACAGTGGCCTGCTGGTTGGGGCCGAGACCTATGCCGCCAATCTGGAAGAGGCCGTAGACCGCGGTGTCTTTGGCGCGCCGTTCTACATCACCGAGGATGGTCAGAGGTTCTGGGGGCAGGATCGGCTGGACGATCTGGATCGGCACCTGGCTGAGGTGAAAAGGTGAAGGATCTGTCACCGGTTCATGTCAGAACCCTGGGGCAGGGCGCGCGAAAGGTGCTGGCCCTGCACTGCACCATTGCGCATTCCGGCGCGTGGTCGGGTCTGGCAATGGCGCTTGACGATGAGGCAACCCTGATCGCCCCCGACATGCTGTCGCATGGCCGCAGCCCGGATTGGGACGGGCAGGGGGATTATTTTGACCTCGCCACCCAGTTTGCTGCCGCTCAGCTGACCGAACCGATGGACGTGATCGGCCATTCCTTCGGCGGCATGGTTGCTTTGCGCCTTGCGCTTGAGCATCCCAACCTGATCCGCAGCGCCGTGTTGATCGAACCGGTGTTCTTTGCTGTTGCTAAACAGGATGCGCCCGAGTTGGTTGCGAAACATGACCACGAGGCGCAGCCCTACCTTGATGCTCTGACCGCCAGAGACATGGCGTTAGCCGCGCGCCTGTTCAACAGGATGTGGAGTACCGATGACAGCCCCCGCTGGCCGGACCTGCCCGAGCGCACCCGCGCCGCGATGGCGCGGGGCGTGCACGTTGTTGCTGCGGTGGAAAACGTACTGTTTCAGGATCAGAAGGGGTTGTTGACCCCCGGCGTTCTGGACCGCGCGACCATGCCGGTTCAGATTATCAGCGGATCAAGGACGCACCCGGTGATGCCTGCGATTGGCCAGGGGCTGCAGCAGCGGCTGCCCAGCTCATCCTGCGCCGTGGTTGAGGGCGCAGGGCATATGGTGCCGATTTCACATCCGCAAGATGTGGCTCGATTGGTGCAGAAGTTCTGGCAAGACGCCCGCGACCGTTAAAGCAGGGAAAGAAACCGGTCGATTTCCTCGGCGCTGATGGACCAGTCGCAGACCAGGCGGCAGGCGAGTATTTCCTCGTCATCGGCCCCGTCCAGTTCCGCTCCCCACAGGTGATAGACGGCACCTGCTTCGTGCAGCTGTTTGTGCCGCCCCCGCGAGAACTGCGCGAAGATCATGTTCGCCTGCGGCTCGTGCAGGAACGAGGCGCCTTTAGCGCGCAATCCCTCGGCCAATCGGGCGCAGTTGGCATTGGCCTGACGGGCCGATTTCAACCACAGGTCATCCTGCAGATAGGCCGCCATTTGCGCCGACAGATAGCGATGCTTGGAAAACAGATGCGCGCCGCGTTTACGGCGCAGTTCGAATTCCCAGGCTTTGGCTTCATCGAAGAAAACAACCGCCTCGACCCCCATCAGCCCGTTCTTGGTGCCACCAAAACTGACCGAGTCCACACCCGCCTTCCACGTCATCTCGGCTGGAGAGCAGTTCAGCGCCACCAGCGCGTTGGTGAAGCGCGCGCCGTCCAGATGTACGGGCAAGCCATATTCCTTGGCCACACCACACAGCGCCTGCAATTCACCCAAAGAATAAACCGAGCCACGCTCGGTCACCTGTGTGATCGAAACAGGCCCACGTTGCGGACCGTGCACGCCGCGTGTTTCCTCGGCCAGAATCGCGCCGCGCAGCGCCTCGGGATTCATCTTGTCACCGCCCGGTACCAGGGTCAGCTTGGCTCCGCTGTAGAATTCCGGTGCGTTGCACTCATCTTCGTGGATATGCGCCACCGGCGAGCAGAAGACAGTATCCCACGGGTTTGCCAGCGTCGCCAGCGCCAGCGAATTCGCCGCCGTCCCGGTCGCCACCAGATAGACCGCGGCGCCCGGAGCTTCAAAGATCCCGCGAATGCGATCGCGCACTTCGTTCATCTGCGTGTCAGCACCATAGGCCATCTGAAAGCCTTGATTTGCCGCGTTTAAGGCGACCATGACCTGCGGGTGAACCGGCCCGGAATTATCTGAGGCGAAATACATCAACTGGGCTCCTCGATGATATAGTCTTCCCACTCTTCAAGTGGCGTTTCGAACTCGGACACTGTGCGCCCCTGAACCGACATTCCGGCGGCGTGTACGCTGTCGGGCGTACCAGATATCAAAGGGTGCCAATCGTAAAGAGGTTTCCCCTCCCACAGCAGCCGGTAAGCGCAGGTCTGCGGCAGCCAATAGGCGTGGTCGTCGATATTGCCGGGCTTCATCACGATACATTCGGGCACGAACTGGTGGCGGATGTCGTATTGGGTGCAGCGGCAGCTTTCGTCATCCAGCAGGCGACAAGCGACGCAGGTCAGCGCAACCTCGCCGGTGTCCTCGTCCTCCAGCTTGTTCAGGCAGCACTTGCCGCAGCCGTCGCACAGCGCTTCCCATTCGCGCTGGTTCATCTTGGTCAGCGGCTTGCGTTCCCAAAAGCGGGGGCTGAGGTCGTTGCGATCAATGGGATCGGCGGTCATAGCGCCGCCAGAATGCTGCGGGCCTTGTCGCAATCGGCACTCATCTGAGTAATGAGGCCTTCCAGCCCGTCGAATTTCATCTCTGGCCGCAAGTATTCAACCAGTCCGACCGACAGGGTCGCGCCGTAGAGGTCACCCGAGAAATCGAACAGGAAAGTTTCGATATTGGGGACTTCGCCTTGAAACATCGGCCGCGTTCCAACCGAGGCCGCGCCGTGATAGCTGCCCTGATGGGGTCCACCCAACACATCGACCAGCACCGCGTAGACACCGAATTTCGGCGGGTGTAGCCCCTCGATGGACATGTTCGCCGTGGGGAACCCCAGTTCGCGGCCCCGCTGTTCGCCACCGATCACCTCGCCCTCGATCCGGTGCCAATGGCCCAGCATGGCGGCGGCATCCCGGGGGCGGCCTTCGGACAGGGCGGTGCGGATCGCCGTGGACGATACCACGTTCTCGGACCGCTCCATCAGCGGGGCAATGGTGACACCGAACCCCATCTCCTGCCCAAAACGGGCCATGTCATCCGCCGTACCGCTGCGGCCTTTGCCGAAACAGAAATCGGCCCCCACGACCACATGCGACAGGCCCAGCCCGTCGCAGATCACGTTGCGCGCGAATTCTTCCGGGGTCAGCCCGGCCAAGGCGGCATTGAAGGGCAATTCGTACAGTTTCCGCACCCCCAGCTTTTCCAGCCGGTGCGCACGGGCGTTCCCGCGCATCAGGCGAAAGGGTGCTGCGTCGGGTGCGAAATACTCGCGCGGGTGGGGCTCGAACGTCAATACACCCAAAGGAGCGTCTGGGGCGGCACTGCGCGCCAACTCGATCACCGACTGATGCCCGATATGGACGCCGTCAAAATTCCCGATCGCCACACTGGCACCGCGGTCCTGAGGCTCGATAAACTGAAAATCACGGATGATGCGCATAGGCGAGTGCGTAGCGTTGCGAGTCTATTTGTTCAAGCGGCAGTTTGGATTTGGAAGGCGCTACCCCACGAAAACGCCCAGAACTCAGCTATAGGCAGTAAGATGCAAGACGCTTCCTTAGGTATGCCGGGCTGCGTACCGACAACTTCTTGATTTAAAAAAAAACCTGAGTGTAGACTGAATGCCCGGTCCGCAGATTTCTCTGTGAAGCGGATCGAGGCCCGGCCAGGCTCTAGATGAGCCCAGCACAGGAGGCAAACCCATGTATCGATTGCGACTGTTCGCGATTCGCCATGCCCGCACGTTCGAGTGGATTTACAAATGTGTCGAACGTGGCATGGTTGCGATGGACCCGCTATTTGCAAAGATTGGCTATAACCGCGTCGAACGCCCAATTGCATTGGTCGAGAAAGGTGTGAAAACTCTTTTGTTCGACTGCAAAATGTGCGGGCAATGCGTGTTGTCATCCACTGGTATGTCCTGTCCGATGAATTGCCCAAAACAGCTGCGCAATGGTCCGTGTGGGGGCGTGCGTCCCGGCGAGTTCTGTGAGGTAAAACCCGACATGAAATGCGTCTGGGCGCTGGCTTGGGATGGGTCGAGCCGTATGCGCCACGGGGGTGACAAGATAAAAGAAGTCCTGCCGCCGGTAGAACATACGTTGCGAGGATCGTCATCCTGGTTGCGAGTCAGCCGGGAAATAGCGACTCAGGAACGCGAAGCCCGTGACGCCGCGCGGGTGACCCTGGCGCAGGCATTCCCGGAAGCGCGCGAGAATGAGCCCTCCGCGGCACCGTTGGCCGTCGAACCCCCCAATGCGGTGAACCGGGAACTAAATAAATGATTGATGCCCATCGCAATGAGGTCGAACCGATCGGCTATGTTCCGGTCCCCAAAGGGTATGTATCGCACAGTCGGCTAGAGAAGGTTTTGCGCTCAGGCCGTTTTGCAGTGACGGCAGAGTTAAATCCGCCCGATAGTGCCGACCCTGAGGACGTTTTTCAGGCCGCTCAGCCGCTTGGCGAAGTAGCTGACGCGATCAATGCAACCGATGCTTCGGGTGCCAATTGCCATATGTCTTCAATTGGAATCTGCGCGTTGCTGACGCGTGCAGGGTATTCGCCAGTCTATCAGATTTCCTGCAGGGACCGGAACCGGATCGCCATTCAGGGCGACGTTTTAGGAGCCGCTGCATTGGGGGTAAGCAACGTGCTGTGTCTGACCGGTGACGGTGTCGGCGTTGGAGATCAGCCGGGTGCAAAGCCGGTGTTTGATTTTGACTCCCTTACCTTGTTGCGCACAATCCGCACCATGCGCGACCAGGGAAAGTTTCTCTCTGGCCGCAAAATCACACGTCCCCCTCAACTATTTCTGGGAGCGGCGGAAAATCCTTGCATACCTCCCTTTGACTGGCGCCCGGATCGTTTGGCAAAGAAGGCAGACGCCGGGGCTGAGTATATTCAGACCAATTACATCTACGATATTCCGCTATTTGAGAGGTTCATGGCGCGGGTAAGGGATGCAGGGCTGGATAAGAGAGTTTTCCTTATTGCCGGTGTAGGTCCCATCGCTTCGGCACGCGCGGCACGTTGGATGCGCAGCAATGTGCCTGGCATTCACATTCCGGATCAGGTCATCGAGCGGATGGAAAAGGCTGAGAAGCCAGGTGAGGAAGGCAAAAAGATCTGTATCGAACTGATCCAGCAAATCCGGGATATTGCCGGAGTTTCAGGGGTCCATGTGATGGCCTACAGACGTGAACACGTGGTGTCAGAGATCATTCTGGAATCCGGTGCATTGAAGGGGCGCAAGCGAGCCCGCCAATCCTGACAACTGCACGCGCCTCGAGGCTAGCAACCAAATGACAAAAAGGCGCCTGCTGGGCGCCTTTTTCATGGGATGGTGCCGCAATCAGTCGAACTTGCGTGACGGGGCCAGCACCATGGCTTCGCCGATCAGAACTTTCTTACCGTCGACCGAGCAGTGGCAATCCAGTTTGACCCGACGCTTGGAAAAGTCGATGTCGATCACTTTGACCTCGGCATAGACCATGTCGCCGGGGCGGACAGGGGCCAGGAATTTCAGCGACTGACCCATGTAGACTGTGCCATGTCCCGGCAGCTGTTCCCCAATCACAGCCGAGATCAGACCAGCAGTCAGCATTCCGTGCGCGATGCGGCCCTCGAAGATCGTGTCGCGGGCGTAATCGTCGTCCAGATGCACCGGATTCCGGTCAGTGGAAACCTGAGCGAACATCTCGATGTCTTCGTCCGTCACTACTTTGCGCAAGTGACGGGTCATGCCCATTTCGATGTCTTCGATACAGATCGTGCCGCGCGGAAGATTGTCCAACATGTCGCCCTCACTTGATTCTTCAGGGCAACAAAACAACCAAAGCCACCCCAGTTCGGCAACTTTATTACTTCGCAGTCGCAGAAAATCAAGTCTTTTCTGACTATCTCAAACGACCGATTGTGAAGGTGGGATTGATGTTTTCCCTTGCGATATAAGCAGTTAGGGATTCTTGGTGTGGATGGTGCGACGTTTTTGTTTCAGCCGCGGCCAAGCCGCCAGAAATGAACAGAGAATCAATCCCCTCACCCATGCCGCCCAGAATGTCTGTGTGGGGGCCGTCTCCGATCACCAAAATGTCGCCGTCGGGTATATCGTGACCCAGTTCCTGCAACCGGCGTCGGGCCAGATCGTAGATTGGCGGATGCGGCTTGCCGAAATAGAGGCTTTCACCCCCCATCTCGGTGTAAAGCTTGGCCAGCGCTCCGGCGCACCATTCGCGCACCTCGCCTCGGTCGACCACGATATCGGGGTTGGCACAGAGCAGCTTCATGCCCTTTTGCTTGGCATAGAGGAAATCCGGACGGTTGACCGACGGGTCCGCCATCGGATCGAATGGGCCGCAGCAGACGATGCCTTCGGCCTCGTCCAGCGGGACTCGCTCGATGTAAATTGGGTGGTGCAGCAATTTCAGCGGTTCAAAGAACCCCGCATCACGTTGCCATTCCCCCATGAAATAGACCTTTTCGCCCACCGCGCCCCGAAACATCGCCGAGCGCGCCGAGTCGCCACTGGTGGCGATGGTGTCATAGGCATCAGCGGGCACGTTGAATTGCTTGAGTTGCACGGCCACTCCCGCGCGTGGTTTAGGAGAGTTCGTGACCAGCACCACAATCCCGCCCTTTGAGCGGTAAGCCTGCAAGGCGGCAACCGCCTCAGGGAAAGCTGTAATACCGTTATGAACGCAGCCCCAAAGATCGACAAACAGCGCCTTGTAACGGTCGGAAACTTCGGAAAGGGCGTGGATGATTTGGGTCATTGAAGGCCTCGGGGCGTGAATTGTGAAGGTGTGTCAGCTATCGCAAAGCTGGAGTGCTTTGACCATCCCGCAAAGGCGATTGCGGCTGAAATACAGTTCTCGTCAGTTTTCTTCTGTGATTTGGTCAACGTCCGGCGCTTGCTGGACGGTGTCGGTGCCCAGAATGATCTGCGCGCCGATCCGATTCTGAAACCTTACGACGACCAGATAACCCGGGCCCAGTTCCTCTCGCAGGACATTGACCAGAGGTGTTTCACGTAAACTCTGCGGTAGAAGTCCAACGGTTGAAGACACTTTGTAAGCTGCTTCGATCGGTAGGTCGACGATCAGCCAAATGTCGGCGTGCTTGCGTTTGGCATTCACGTCGACACGAACAATCTCGACCGAGACCGGGTCTGCCCAATCGCGGATGGTTTGAGCAAGCTGTGCTTCGGTCCGTGTTTCCAGATAACGGTTATACGTGGATTTACCCAGTTGCAGGACGACAAGGGTCAGAAAGCCCAGTGTCACGACCACGCTGGCGGTGAAGTTCAACTTGCGCCGTCCCTTGCTGAACGCCACAGAGCGCGCTGCGTACACAATATAGACTGCACAGGCAGACAGAATGATCGCACCCAAATTTGTAGCGAATAACAGTCCGGCCTCATAGGCTTCGGCGGGTTCACCGAAATAAAGCAGAACACCAGATGCCGACAGCGGCGGCACCAGCGACACACCGATAGCTGCGCCGGGCAGCAAGCTGGCTTCGGATCGGTTGACCTGAACGTACGCTCCCGCCACACCTGCAGCCAAGGCGACAATAAGGTCTTCAGTGCCAGGGTCTGTGCGTGCCAGTACCTGATCGGGGATAAGAATGCCGCGTGGAACATCTGCGATATAGACCAAACACCAGGCCAACAGAACACACAGTACGGCTGCCCAGCATACAATCAGGGCCAGGTTGAAAGCCCGGCGGAGCCATCCCATGACCATGGCAGCGGCTACGCCAAGAATGGGAGTCATCAACGGGGCCACAAGCATTGCTGCTATCACCACTGCGCCGGAATCGCGCAGCATACCCATCGTGGCAATCACGACAGACAGGGTCAGCAGCATGGCAAAGCGGCGCCAATAGGCTGCTTTATCGTTACCTTCGAACCTAAGGATGCTGCGTGTTATGCTTAACTTGCGCGTACTCATACGTTGTATTTGACCCGATACCTGTTGTTCCAACCAGATTAACAACGGAAGTGGTTTACGCAAATCTTGCACTGAAATGAAAAAAGGCGCCCGCTTGGGACGCCCTTACTTTGGAATGCTCCGATGATCAGACTTTGAGATTCGGAATGATCTGCTTTTTGCGGCTCATGACGCCGGGCAGAACAACGGCGTCGCCATCGACGGACGCGCCAAAGCTTTTCTCGGCCACACCTTTGACCAGATCGTTCGGCACCAGCAGGGTGGCTTCTTCGTTCAGGATGTCGACCACGAACAGAAGCACCTGATCAACGCTGTCTTCCTTGGCGACGTCCACCATCGAGTCGGCCAGGCTGGCCTTGCGGTCCAGCACGACGCCCGGCGCCGTTGTTTCCAGAACCGAGACGCGGAACTTGGTGCCGTCAACTTCGTATTCCTTGCTGTCCATACGGATCAGTTCGGCGTCAGAGAATGACGAGACATCCGATTTCGCCGCGAACATGTCGGCGGCATAGGCCGAGACGTCCAGACCCAGATCGGCGGCCAGTTTCTCGGCCACTTTGCGGTCATGCGCGGTGGTGGTGGGCGAACGGAATTCCAGCGTGTCCGACAGGATGCAGGTCAGTGCCGCGCCTTTGACGGCGTCGGGCATTTTGTCAGCATCGTCGCCCATCAGATCAACCATGATGGTCGCGGTGCAGGCCAACGGGCGCACGGTGATATCGATCGGGCCTTTGGTTTCCAGACCGCCGACCAGCTTGTGATGGTCGATAATGGCGCGGATGTCGGCGCTGTTGACGCTGGCGGGCAGCTCGGCAGGGTTGTTGGTGTCGACGATGACAACCGGCGCGTCTGCTTCGACGTCATCAATGATGCGTGGCTTGGGCAGGTCCCAGCGCTGCAGCATGAAGGCGGCTTCGGTGTTGGGCTCGCCCAGCAGAACGGGCTCGGCCTGTTCGCCTTTGACTTCGTTCAGGTACCACGACCACAGGATCGGCGAGCCTGTGGAATCGGTGTCGGGGGATTTATGGCCAAATACAAGAGTTGTCATGTCAGCGTCCTGAGAATGATAATTTTGCGCGCGTTATAGGGCTGTCCGCAGGGCTTGTCACCCGGCAGAGTTTACGCTGCGACGGTTGGTCTGACTTTCGCTGGTGTCAGATCAAAATGGTGCGCGGGTCAGGGTGTATCCGGCCTGTTGCAACTGGTTCAGCAAACCATGTGTGTCGCTCAGGTGACCCGCACCCACGGCAATCACTGCTGTCTGATCCTGAATGTTCAGAATAGGTTTCATCCAGTTGTTGTTGCGTTCGACCAGAAGTTGCTGTTCGAAGTCGCTCCATTCCTCGTCGAACACTTCGGGCGAAAGGCCTGAGAATTCGCGCCCCATGATGCGGGCCAGTTGCAGGGCCTGTGCGTGCTGTTCGTCGATATAGGCGTTAGTCATAGTCGCCATCTGATCTTCGCTGTTTTCGAAAGCACCTGCCATCCGGGCAAGCGATTGTGCCTGTTTTTCGATGGGATGGATGTCAAACATGGCCATCAGGTCTTCGATCCGCTCCAGCGAATGTTGCGGGATGCCCCGGTCTTTGGCCAGTGCGTTCAGACGGGCATCCATGCCGTGGTTGGCATCCGGATCCTCGATCATGCAAGGTGGGATGCTTAGCATCATGCTTAGGAACCAGGGCCGCATTTTCGCACCCATCCAGCCCGGTATTCCCCGCTCGGCCAGATTTGCGGACAGAGCGGTCCAATCTTCTTCTGGCAGGAGGTCAATCAGGGTAGGGCCGGACGTAATCATGATCGCGCTCGGGTCGGTGGCCAGTTTCTGCTCCCACGCTTTCATTTCGTCTTGGGTGACCTCGAAATAGAAGCCATCGGTTTTGCTGAGTGTCGGTGTCAGGCGTTCGACAATGGCGTCCATGCGCGGATCGTTGAGGTGCATGGTTCCGATCAGATGCAGAGTGGTGTCGCCCTTGGTTGCGATCCAGTGGTTGCCTTCGGGATAGGGGACACCTTCAAGGGCTTGTTCCAATTCCGCCCGGGCCGCAGGCGTCAGATCTGCCGTCAGATCACGCCCGTCGCAAGCGGCCTGAACCGTGACGGGCAGCAGAAGGCAGATCAGAAACAGGAACAGGCGCATTCGTATCATCCCGGTTGTGTCAATTCGATGCCGAGCTTGCCCCGGTGCCTAGCTTTGTGCAAGGCGGAACAGGGGCTTGCACGCGACCTCTGGCATTCTGTGGCAATTTGCCTAGCATGTGGTCATGGACCGCGAGCAGGATCTCTATCCCCCCATCAAGGCGCTGCTGGAGCGTCAGGGCTATACCGTCAAAGGCGAAGTTGGCGCGGCTGACATCGTCGCGGTGCGGGGCGGCGAGGCGCCTGTGATCGTGGAGCTCAAACTGCGGTTTACTCTGGCGTTGTTTCATCAGGCGATCACGCGGCTGAATGTGACCGACCAGGTTTATATCGGGGTTTGCAAGCCCAAAGGGCGCACGGCCCGGAGGGCGTTGAAGGACAACCTTGCCCTGTGTCGCCGTTTGGGTCTGGGGTTGATCACCGTGCGGACCGATGGCGCGGTCGAGGTGCAATGCGACCCCGGCCCTTATGCGCCGCGCAAGAACAAGGTTAAGGCCGCGCGCTTACTGCGCGAATTCGACCGGCTGGAAGGCGACCCCAATTCGGGTGGAGCGACCCGGCACGGCATTGTCACGGCATATCGCCAGGACGCTTTGAAATGTGCGGCTCTTCTGGCCGAATGCGGTGCCACCAAGGGGTCCGAGGTGGCCAAGGCGACCGGAGTGCGCACGGCTACGCGTCTGATGAGGGAAAACCATTATGGCTGGTTCGACAAGATCGATAAGGGCATTTACGCTCTGTCAGAGGCTGGCAGTGACGGGCTGAAACACTGGGCCTACAGCTGGGAAAACGCTGACTGAGGCGAATTGGCAAAAAAATCCATCACAGCTTGTTGACTCGAGGATTTGAACTCCCTAGCTATGCGTCGTTATCACTCTCTACCTTTGAGTGCTAACGCCTCGCCAGTCGGCGAGGGGAGGATAATAAACTTTGAGCCCAAGGAGCTGCAAAGATGGCATTGAAACCGCTTCATGACCGCGTGTTGGTTCGCCGTACCGAAAGCGAAGAGAAAACCGCAGGCGGCCTGATCATTCCCGACAGTGCAAAAGAAAAGCCCAGCGAAGGCGAAGTCGTCGCAACCGGCGAAGGCGCACGTAAGGACAGCGGCGAGCTGATCGCAATGGCTGTTAAAGCTGGCGACAAGATCCTGTTCGGCAAATGGTCGGGCACCGAGGTTCAGGTCAACGGCGAAGAGCTGCTGATGATGAAAGAAAGCGACATCATGGGGATCATCGAGTAAGCCGCGCGCTTCTCTGATCTTCATCTCAAACTAATTTCTCAAGGAGAAACGACATGGCTGCAAAGGACGTCAAGTTCGACACCGATGCCCGTAACCGTATGCTGGCAGGTGTGAACATCCTGGCCGATGCTGTTAAAGTGACCCTGGGCCCTAAAGGCCGCAACGTGGTTCTGGACAAATCCTTCGGCGCACCGCGCATCACCAAAGACGGTGTTTCGGTTGCCAAGGAAATCGAACTGGAAGACAAGTTCGAAAACATGGGCGCGCAAATGGTGAAAGAAGTCGCCAGCCGCACCAATGACGAAGCCGGCG
The DNA here is from genome assembly GCF_059609725.1 of Ruegeria sp. YTSC199. Classification (NCBI taxonomy): domain Bacteria; kingdom Pseudomonadati; phylum Pseudomonadota; class Alphaproteobacteria; order Rhodobacterales; family Roseobacteraceae; genus Ruegeria; species Ruegeria sp. YTSC199. The sequence continues at coordinate 382 of NZ_JBXWMF010000033.1, read as the reverse complement.
ACGGCACCACCACCGCAACTGTTCTGGCTCAGTCCATCGTCAAAGAAGGCCTGAAGCAGGTTGCTGCTGGCCTGAACCCGATGGACCTGAAGCGCGGCATCGACCTGGCAACTGCCAAGGTTGTTGAAGGTATCAAGTCGGCTTCGCGCGAAGTCAAAGACTCGGCTGAAGTTGCTCAGGTTGGCACCATCTCGGCCAATGGCGAAGCCGAAATCGGCCAGCAGATCGCAGACGCGATGCAGAAGGTTGGCAACGAAGGCGTTATCACCGTCGAAGAAAACAAAGGTCTGGAAACAGAGACCGATGTTGTCGAAGGTATGCAGTTCGACCGTGGCTACCTGTCGCCTTACTTCGTCACCAATGCTGACAAGATGATTGCAGA
>NZ_JBXWMF010000032.1:0-56735 GCF_059609725.1 Ruegeria sp. YTSC199 | reverse complement strand
ACAGGCCGGACACACGACTGTACTGACAGACCATCGCAACCGCAAAAAACGCTTGCAATGCAGGAGCCATCCACACACGACATCCAACAACCAGCTGAGATGCTGCGTTTGCATCCCGCTTTCCAGACATTCGCCGCGGGGGCGAAACTACTCCGATAGTAAACTCAGCCAGCGACAAATTACCCGATCCGGAAACGCCAGTGAACACTACAATCTGGTTCCGGGGGATGCTTAAAGGTTGTTCCGGCGCGCTGCGCGGATGCGTTTGTTCTTCATGTTAGATCGCATCATCCTTTCCGGCTGCTTGGCTCAGAATCCAGTCAACGCCGCGCAGAAAGTCGTCGATTGTCAGGGGATTGTTTTCTCCGCTTGAGGCCGAAAGCACGAAGCCATGAGCATAGTCGATTAGGAGGTGAACCAGCACATTTCCGCCATCGCTGTTCTTCAGTTGGTCCGTGCTGGCCTTCAATTCCGCCGCAACATGGACAAGGTCCGCGCTCATGAGCGTCACATCATCCAAGATCGCGCGCAGCAGATTGGCGTTCTTCAACGCATACCGGTAGTAGGCCGCCAGTATGCTGCGGGCCCGTTTGACCGGGGACCTCTCTTCGATGCCGTCTGCGACCCCCTTGAAGGCAAGCTCCACCAGATCGGTCAAAAGCTGTTTCTTGTTGCCGGCGTGATAGGTGACTGCCATCGGGCTAACGCCCAGCTGATCGGCAAGCACACGGAATGACAGCGCATCGACACCGCCTTTCTGAACGATTGGCAGCGCAGTTCTCAGGATCACTTGCTTTGACAGGTGTTGCGACGATTTTATCGGTCGTCCAACGGACGCAACCTTGATCACTGTTTCACCTTGTATTTAAGGTCCACCAGCCCGGACGGGAAGGCGGTCGATGACACCAGCTCCAGATCAATGTCCGTGTCATTGGAGCCAAATATCCGGATGCCTTCGCCAAGAAGGATCGGCACGATGGATATTTTCATGTCTTCGATAAGCCCCGCCTGGATAAAGGACCGAATAACCGCACCGCCATCGACATACGCCTGTTTCAAACCGCGCTTCTCCAAAGAGCCCAACAGGGCTTTGGGCTCAAGTGTTGAAATCTCAACCTTGCCGCGCAGATCCTTCGGAATGCCTTCATCAGTCATTGTTCGGCTCATCACGATGCAGGGGATGGTGTATGGCCACTCCCCGAATCCTACAACCGTGCGAAACGATCCCGACCCCATGACGATCACGTCCATCCGGTCCTGAAACGCGGCAAAACCGTGATCTTCGTCTTGCGTCGCTTGCTTATTCAGCCAGTCAAGCGCGTGGTCGGGTCTCGCAACAAATCCATCGAGGCTCATGGCCATCATGATGTGCCCGGTTGTCATATCGGTGCTTCCGTGGGTCCTAATTTATACGGCGTATAAATATAGAGCCTATGACGTTCAAGTCGAAAGTGGTCAGGATTGGGCTCTCAGCCAGGCCGAGAATGTAGCCACGGCGTCCGTTGCAACGGTGCCGTTCGGCTGAACCAGAAAGTACCCGTAGTCGGGCAGTTCAATTTCTGACAACCGGAACAGCAGTTGCGCCTCCAGGTCGGCCGACACCAGGTCATCCATCAAGGCAATCCCTTGCCCGTTGATGACAGCCTGTACCCGAACGTTGGGGTCGGGGACGATCAACACATCTTGACGCGTCTGCTGGGGCAGACCTGCGGCGGTCAGCCAATCGGACCAGGCATTGCTGTCGTCCCGGTCTCTGAGCAATGTGAGCTGTGATATCGCCACGCCCAGTCCTAATGCCTCAACTTTTTGAGCCACAGAAGAGTTCCCGACGGGATAGGGCGACAATGACATTAAGGGGGTCACCACGCCTTCCCCCCAATCTCCATTCCCCCACCTGATCGCCACATCAACATGCTGCATTTCCTGCTCAGAAAACTGGATCATCGGCTGAATGCGCAACTGCACATCCGGGTGGCGCTGCAAAAAGGTCATCAGACGCGGGGACAGCCATCGCGCTGCGAAATAGGTCGACACTCCAACAATCAGGGATCGCGATGCGCGCCCCTTCATCTCCAGAATATCAGCTTCGATTTCCTGATAACGGGTCTGGCAAGCCGCCAGCAGCCTCAACCCTTCATCCGTCAGGGTAACGCCGCGTGTCGTGCGGCGGAACAGGGCCATCCCCAGATCAGCTTCAAGCGTCTTGATCTGATAGCTAATCGCACCCTTGGTCATGTTCAGCGCTGCGGCAGCGTCCGAGAAACTGGAATGCCGGGCGATCTCGGCGAACAACCTGAGCAGGTCATGATGGCGAAAGTGTCGGCGCATATCAAGCTTGTACAAAAATTTTGAACGCAATGGCCAGAAGATTTCGATTTTCAACTGCGCGGCAAACGCCAATCCTGCTGGGGAACAAATGAATCGGAGTTTCGCGTTTGGGTGCTTTGAACGCCACCACGGACACCTCGAAACCGGCAGTGCGCCGCAGCCGCTCCCGTCGTGATCGACCGCCATGTGGTGACACGGTGTCTGCAGGCGCTCCGTTCACGACGCGAAAGATACCTGCATACGCGATGCTGAACGATGCGGCTTTGGCGCGGATCGAAAATCAGGCGGGCTGGATTCTGAGCAAGATAGGCGTCGAATTCCGGGGCGATCATAAAGCGCTCGAATTGTTTGCCGCGTCCGGCGCCAGTGTCGACGGGGAGCGGGTCCGGTTTGAACCGGGCCATGCGCGCGCGCTTTGCGCCACGGCGCCGTTGGAGTTCAAATTGCACAGCCGGGATCCGGCCAGAACCGTGACCCTCGGCGGCGACAATATTGTTCTGATGCCGGGATACGGGTCACCCTTTGTCAGCGATCTGACCAATGGTCGACGGTACGCGACGCTCGAAGACTTCCGCAACTTTGTAAAACTCACCTACAGCTCCCCTGCGCTGCATCATTCCGGCGGCACGGTGGTCGAGCCAACGGATGTGCCGGTGAACAAGCGGCATCTGGACATGTTGTTGGCCCACCTCACCCTGTCGACCAAACCCTTCATGGGGTCGGTCACTGCACCTGACCGCGCTCATGACAGTATCGAAATGGCGCGATTGGTCTTTGGACGCGACTTCATGAACCGCAACGCCGTCATGCAGGCCAATATCAACGTCAACTCTCCGCTCGTGTTCGATGACACCATGTCCTCCGCGCTCCGCATCTATGCCAAAGCAAACCAGAGCGTGTGCGTCTCTCCGGCGATTTTCGCTGGGGCCATGGGGCCGCTCTCGCCTGCGGCAGTGGCAGCCCAAACGCTGGCCGAAGCGATGGTCGGCATCGCCCTGACACAGCTTGTCCGCCCCGGTTGCCCGGTTGTCATGGGGTCGTTTCATTCCAGCATGAACCTGCGCACGGGTGCGCTGACCTTCGGATCGGCAGAAGCGAACATGGTCACCATGGCACTGTCGCAACTGGGGCGCAGGCTCCGCGTTCCGGTGCGTTCAGGCGGCGGACAAATCACAGCATCCAACGCACCCGACGGGCAGGCGATGCAGGACAGTACGGGGGCCATGTGGTCCACCCTTCTGTCCGGTGCGCATCAGGTCTGGCATGCGGCGGGTTGGCTCGAAGGCGGGTTGGTCATGTCCTACGAGAAGTTCATCATGGACGTAGATCACTGCGGCGCGATGCTGAAACTGTTGCAGGGTTTTGAAGTCGACGACGAAGCCTTCGGCCGCGATGCCTATCTCGAAACCGGCCCGGGCGAGAATTTCCTCTCTTCCAGCCACACGCTGCGCCACTACAGATCGGCGAATTTTGAACCGCAAATCCCGGATGCCGGCCCTTTCGAGACCTGGACGGAGAACGGCGCGCTCACGTCAGACCAACGCGCCACGACGCGGTGGCGCCAGATGTTGGACGACTATCAACAGCCCGACATGGACCCCAGCACAAAAGCAACGCTTGAAGACTTCGTGTCTGAACGCAAAGCACGGATGCCGGACGAATGGTACTAGAAAGGAAGACTCATGACCGAAGAACTTAGCCGCACATCCGCCCTTGCATCGCGCCATACCGCGCTTGGCTCCGGGTTGGAGGACTGGAACGGCATGGGTACGGCCTGGACCTATAACTCCGATCCCAATGATGAGCACGATGCGGTCCGAGAACGGGCAGGTATGTTCGATATGTCTCCCCTGAAGAAAGTGTTCGTTCGAGGCCTAGATGCCCAGGTGGTGCTGGATCATCTGACCACGCGCGATCTGACCAAAGTCGGACCGGGCAAGGCTGCCTACCTCTGCGTTCTGAACGATGACGGCGGGATCGCCGACGATGCGATCGTGTCGAACAATGGTGGCAACGAATGGATGATCGTGCACGGCTCCGGCGACACCATGGCGCTGCTGGAAGCCTCGGCGGCTGGGCGTGACGTTCAGATCAATTTTACCGACGAACTGCATAACTTGTCGGTGCAGGGCCCTGCCTCTTTGGAGATTCTGAACGCCCACACGGATATCGACCTGTCCGAAATGGCCTATTTCGAACACGCGCCTGCGGTTCTGTTCGGCCATTCCTGTCGTATCTCACGCACGGGCTATTCCGGCGAACGCGGTTATGAGATTTTCGCAGATGGGACAGTGATTACGGATATCTGGGACAAGCTCGTGCAGGAGGGCGTTATGCCCTGTTCTTTTACTGCTCTGGACAAGGTGCGGATCGAGGCCGGGCTCTTGTTTTATGGCTATGACATGACCGAGGACAACACCCCATGGGAGGATGGCTTAGGCTTTACCGTCAGCACAACCAAGGCCGATTATCGCGGAAAAGCGACCGTCGTGGCGGCAAAGGGGGCCGAAAAAATAAACAATGTGTGCCTGGATATAAATCACCCCGACATTGTGGCCGGTGGTGAAATGCTGTCGTTGGATGGTGAACCTGTCGGCGTAATCAACAGCCCCTGCTACTCACACCGGATGGGTAAATCCCTTGCCCTTGCGCATGTTGTTCCAGGACTGGCCGTTGGAACGACGCTGGCCGTGTCAAGCGATGGTCTGAACACGCAAGCAACCATCGCAGCAAACCCCATCTACGATCCAAAGAAACAGCGCACACACGAATAAAGAGATCGTTGCGGGTTGCTGTAGAGCGCGGCCCATTCCTGCCGTTGGCCACGGTAATTCGATGCTGCGGTCGCAGCCCAATTTTCGGACATTCGGCGCAGGTGCAAAACGTCGAAGTCAGCGAACTCACGATTTGCGGGCCAATCCGCTATTCGCGGGACAGTCGGTCAAATTCCGCCACAAGGCGCAACGTTTTTCTTTATTGGCCCAACTGACCCGAGCGTGCATATTTGGGCGTCATGAAAAAAAATAGTGAACATGTAAACCAGTTGCCATTCGTTGTGCCCTATGCGAACCGATAAGACGCGGACAAACTGGACTTTTGCGTTTGCGGCGGATGCACGTGCCGAAAACCCAAATCTTTGAACCTATTAAACGCGGATGGAGTGGATGGCGTCTGCTCCCAAACACCGCGTTTGCGGCAACGGGTGTCGGTCGCAATCTGGCGTTCGGCGCTTCGCCTTTCGTCTAAATCCACCGGTCCTTCCGTCATCTCTTTGTCCTCCGATTCATCAGCGTTCGGCCGCAGCCGTCAGGCCGGGAGGGAGAGGAGACGTGCTCTCGACCGGCTCTCCGGCCTCCATTCCTCTCAGAAACCTGAAAAGTTCGCTGTCCGTTGTCAGGACCAGCGTCGTTCCGCCTGAAATCATGTCCTTGTAGGCCTGCATTGTCCGGGTAAACGCATAGAATTCGGCTGCTTGGGCGTTGATGTTGTAGGCTTCCGCGTAGATCGCAGCCGCCGAGGCGTCAGCCACACCGCGGATTTCCTCGACGGCGCGATACGCTTCGGATTGTATCTTGTTCAGATCGCGAACCCGATTGCCGCGAATTCGAGCGGCTTCGCCATTGCCTTCGGAAAGAAAACGTTCAGCGATCTGGCGGCGCTCGGAGATCATGCGGTCGTAGATCTTCGGACGCACACTCTCATTGTAGTTGATCCGCTTGAAACGGATATCGAGAAGCTCGATCCCAAAAACACGAACCTTCTCTGAGGCGGCTGCGAAAATCTCTTGTTCCACAAGTGCGCGGCCTTTCTGGATAGGAACCAGAGAACCTATGTCCTGCGCACGCTCCTCATCGGTTAGAAGCGTGTCCCGCAACGGGATCCGGCCCTTCGTGGTCCGGATGATCTCTATCAACTCGTGTTTGGCGACGGCATTGCGGGTTTCGCTGCCGAGAATATCGTCCAGACGGGATTGCGCGCTGCGCTCATCGCGCAGCCGCAGGAAATATTGCAACGGGTCGGTGATTTTCCAGCGGGCGAACAGATCGACGGAAATGTAGAGCTTGTCCTTAGTGGGCATGTCGGACGGATTGCCATCCCACTCAAGAACCCGGCGGTCGATCCGGTTGACTTCCTGAACGATGGGCAGCTTTAGCTTTAAACCGGCCGTTATGACTGGTTCTCCCACGGGTTTGCCGAATTGGGTGATAATGGCCTGTTCGACTTCGCCAACTGTGTAGAGGGAACCGGAGGCAATCACGCCAACTGCAGCCGCAATCCCTGCAATGAGACCCAGTCTGATGTTCATGACGGATCCTCCTGAAGCCTGTCGAGGTTCAAAAGCGGCAGGATGCTCGCAGTCGATCCTTCGACAATGATTTTTGACAGGATTGTGGGCAGAACATCCTGGAGGGTTTCTATGTATATCCGCCGTCTCGTGACCTCAGGCGCCTTGACGTATTCGGCCAAAAGCGCGGTGAACCGCGCAGCGTCGCCTTCCGCCTCGTTGATGCGTTTCAGGCGATAACCGTCAGCCTCGCGGATACGCTGATCTTTCTCGCCCTCGGCCAGCGGAATGACTTTGTTATATTCGCGGCGCGCCTCATTGATCAGGCGCTCCTTTTCCTGCTGGGCCTGGTTGACCTCATTAAACGACGCCTGAACGGGTCCCGGCGGGTTGATGTTTTTCAGCTGCACCTGGTCGATGCTGATGCCCATGGCGTATTTCGTGGACAGAGCCTGCATCTTAAAAAGTGCCTCGCTCTCGATCTCTTGCCGGCCGATGGTGATGACCTCGTCAACCGTGCGGTCTCCGACGACCTCGCGCATCACCGACTCAGAGACGTAGCGCAAAGTCGCGCTTGGCTCGCGTACCTCGAACAGGAACTTCAGGGGGTCCGAGATCCGATACTGCACCACCCATTCCACAAGCGCGGCGTTCAGATCTCCCGTAACCATTTCGGTTTCACGTCGGCCGTCAGACGGGCTTTGGAAGGGATCACTCCTGCCCGGCGTGGTGAATCCGAATTCCTGCTTCAGCTGCCGTTTCACGGGCACCAGTGTGGCAACGTCGATGCCAAACGGGAATTTGAAATGCAGGCCAGGCGGAACCTCAGCAATGTATTTGCCGAAACGCTGGACAACGGCGACCGAGTCGCTCGGGACTGTGTAATAAGAAGACCAGGCTGCAACCGCCGCCAAGACTATCGCTCCTGCAACCAGTACCCCTCTCAGAGGCGGCCGCCCTTCAGGGAGTAATCCGCTCAGGCGGTCGCGGCCTTGACGAAGAAGATCGTCAATCTCGGGAGGATTGCTCTTCTGTTTGCTTTGCCATGGCCCACGGTCTTCCGGGCCGCCGTTCTGGTCGGGCATATCGTTTTCTCCCTTGCTCGTGCGAACCGGCACCCGGCGCAGACCTTGGCGGTCGGCGGGGTGGATCCAAGTGTCTTATTCCCTCTGTGTCGGCATTCCTTCGTTCTCCGCAGCCTGTATTTGTGAGTTTTCTTGTGGCGATGTACCTGTTGTATCCGCATCCCGTGCCTCTTTGTCCGCCTGAGATGCGCGCCCGCCCGCGTAGAGATGCCGAAGCTGCATCTCGGAAACACCGTCGGCCTCCATCACCAGCCGAACCATCGGGTCTGCCAGCATTTCTTCGAGGAAAATTTCGGCCAGATCTTTTCCGGTCAGCTTGTCCTTTGCTAGGGCGTCATCGAGGTCGGCCAGTGAAACGGTCAAGGTTCTCGCCAGGCTGGGGTGGGATGCCCGAGAATGCAGCCTCACCGCTACAGATGCTTTCCAGACTTCCGGGTGCAGCTGGTCGGGCGGTGAACACAGTTCCGTTTCAATGTCATACTCTCCTGCCGGAAGCCTCTCGTCGAAGTCAGGCACACTGAAAGGCCGGGCGAAAACCGCAATGGACTTTCTGACTAACTCGTTCATAGGAGATGTCCTTTCTTTAAAGCGACAAGCGGGCCAAGGCTGCGGCTGCCAGAGCATTGCCCTTGTCGTGGTAGTCCCCGTGGAATACGCCATCCACCTTGACCTCCCAGATCCCATTCCTCTCTCTGACACGGACACGATCAGCTTGCGCAGTGGGATAATAGGGGTGTGCCGAAGTTTGTCTCTTTTCCGGTTGGTGCAATGGCTTAACGAGTACGCTGGAGCTCGCCGCCTTTGGCAATTGCGTTTCTCCAAGGGCCATCACGGCGCGAATAAACTCCTCCGCGTAGTCATCCGCGTTCCGGTGGTCATGCTCGTGCCGCACCATGGCCATCGGCTCAACAAAACGCTTCTTCAGGTGCTCAAGAAAACGCGGTTCCGTGTACGACATGTAAGCAATGAGCGACTGGAGAACCCGTTCATGGGCTAGAACGCGCCGTTCAAGATCGGTTGTTTCAGGCAGAGGTGGTGACATGGCGCTGCTCATCCTTCATTGATCGTGTTTTCCGGACGCTCCGGTGACTTGTTTACGTCAAGGGCTGCAAGGCAGGCTTGCGCGATGTCCCGGTTCGGGGTCTCTGTGCCTGGTACCGTCGCCCAGCCAGCCGCCATAAGGGCCTCTCGCTGCCGGAAGGTAGAGGCTGCCCGGATCGCCGCCATCTTGGCAGCCCGTTCCGGATCGGATCGGGCCATGTCCAGACAGACAGGCACCAATGCGGTGGCAACATGTTCACGGGCCATAGCCACGGACCTGTCGTTCGAGGTTCGGCCGGTTACCCAGCCGCCCCAAGAAAATCCAGCTACACTAACAAGTACCGCGCCGATGACGGCGCCGTAGAGGCCGGGTTTAAGCCATTCGGGAGTGTCCATTGTAGTTCCTCCAGCGGCAACGCGCCGCCTCGCTATCTTCAGATGTCATATTGAATGCCGCGGCCAAGTGCCGTTTCCAGGTCGGTCCAGGAAATTGGTCGCATTTCTGTTTGGCCCAGCGAACGCCCTTTGCCGTTTATGGTCAGGAAAATCGCTGTTCTGCGGTATTCCGTGAAACTCAGCGTCTCGATAAGTTCTTCCTCAACCAATACTTCGTATTCACCGGCAGGCAGCTCGTCCGAATATCCGGATAGGGTAAACGGGCGCGGGAAGGTCACGGTGGATCTGATTGAACGCAGCGCCATCTCCGGTCTCCGCGATGTATACGTGCCTTCCGCGCTGCAAGGGCTGCGGTATCCTGATTGCTGAGAGGTAGCCTGCATTTGCGGTCATCATACATTATCCCAGAACCGGGCGATGCGCGCTGACCCATGTTAGCGCCGCTGGGACCCGGGCCGTGCGAGCGAACCTTGGAGCTGCCCTGATGCTTGACTTCAGAGGTTTGGACACCGGCTGATCTGCGTCAGCGCGTGCTCCAGGCGATGCGGGTATGATCGAAACAATCCGAAACATTTTGATCTTGCCAGAGGAGACCCCGGTCAGTCGGCACGTTCGCTCCCAAGATCCAAAAAACATTGAAAAGGAGGAAGTGGTGATGCCCGCAGGTGGCATTCTTTACCCGCATAGCCCTGAGTTCGATCGGTTTTTGCAAGCCTTCGTTGGTGAGGACCGGAAAGGCAATGCTGTTACGGTACTTTCGGCCCTTGCAAGGCTAGAACTCGAACCTTGGGAAGAGGCAGCCGCGCTTGCCGCTTTGGAGGAAGAGGCCGCTGGTTCGCGACTGGAGATGCTGTTGTCGCAATTCCGTGACGTGCCTGAACTCAAACAGGATTACAGATCGGTCGCGCGGGAACTGACCCGTCTTCTTCCCAAACGCCGCAAGCGTTTAAGGGCTGTTTCTGGTGGCGCGGAAAACCGGCCGGCAAATTTACCTGGATTGATATGGGCGGTACTGACGATCTTCTTTCTGATTGTGCAATTAATACTCGCTGGCACTCCGGGAACGGGCCAATGACCTTGGGCAAAGCACAAGACGGCGACTGCAGGCAGGGCGGTCTACCCGGTCATGACAATGCGATCCTCTGGGATCTGGAGGCGCGGCACTGGACCAGCGGCGCGGACAGCGCTCGCACGGTGACTGCAACAAATGCAGTGATGATACTTCCCTATCCGCCAGGCATCCTTCAGGGCGGACAGATCCTGGAGCATATGAAGAAAAACACGGGCTGGCGAACCGTGGAAATGAGAGACCGCAGCCAAATCAGGCAAGGAGCCATTGCCGTGCTCGCCTATCGCGTATTCGCTGAAAAGTCGGGTTCACCAATCTATGAGGCGCTCTGCGCGTCCACATATTTCCTGGACAACGGTCGGTGGCTGCGGCTGTCACATCAGCAAACCCCCACCACCTGACTCCAGCAGGGTGAATCTTCACCTTGGGGCGAAACCTCTAACGAACTTATTGACATGTGAACCGGCCCCTGGGGTCTGGATTCAGAACCAGAACTTGACCACTACAGCCGATACCCAAGCGGACAGTACAACTTTCGAGTGTCCCAGGCTAACCTGCGTCAGTGCAGCGGAGCGGAGAAGATGAGTACATCGCTTCGTGCCTGCCGAATCTCCGGCGGCACTCATTTCCGAGCAAAATAGAAGCGCGTGAAGCGTGCGGTTCTTGAAACGAGCCGCATTGCCCAGCGTTTCCTATTCTCGGAATGTCCAGGAAAGGACATTCTAATGACGCCTGAACAAACCAATGTCACCGAGAAGATGACCTCGGTCAAAGCAGCTTGTGACAAAGCGCCTGCCGGTCCCAGAAAGGATCGGGCGCTGGAACACTACCAGGCTGCCGAGAAAGCGCACGAGGCGAATAACTACGACGAGACGGACAGAGAACTCAACGCGGCTGCAGAAGAGATTATCTGACTTATCTCGTCTTATTACTGACTTATCTCGTCTTAGAAGAAAATCAGGCCGCCCAAGTTTAGCGAAGGGCGGCCTCCTTCATTTCAAAAGTGGGCCGGTCTGATCCAGATACGCCGTATCGAAACCTGAAATGGCCACCAATCCGTCATAGTCGTCGAACGTCACGCAGCCGTCCCGAAAGGTCAGCAGCCGTTTTTCGCGAAGCTGCCTCAAAACACGGTTCACATGGATGGCGCTTAAGCCGAGTGCATCAGCAAGATGGTACTGCGTCAAAGGGCAAGCGAATCCTTTCTTGCTCCCCATTCCGACCAGCCTCAGCCGTTCCGCCAGTTCCAAGAAGAAATGCGCCATGCGCGCATCTGCGGCGCGTCGGCCAACCCCAACGAGGTGCTCGACGACCATGGCTTCGTCCCGTGATGCTGCCCAGAGAACGGCTGCCGCCAGGCGAGGCGTTTTCTCGAATGCTTCCAGAAGGTCGTCCTCCAGAACCTCCACCGCCTGAATGTCCGTGACCGGCTCGAAACTGTGGTCGGAGGTGCGCAGCAGGACGCTGCGCAATCCAAGAAAATCCCCTGGTATCTGGAAGTCTACGATCTGTCGGGTTCCGTCCGGCTGAAGCTTGTAGGAACACACCCAGCCGGCGGCCAGAATGTAAGCGGCCTGATCAGATTGCCCCTGATGTACAAGATCACGCCCCGCCGTGAAGGACCGGCGGCGCAGATGCAGACGCTTCAAAACATCCAATTCATCTTCAGACAAGGCGAGGAAGACTTGTAACTTCTTTGTAAGCGGGCTTTCTAAGATATCCGTCATCGGGGCCTCACAAGCGGATCTGTTGCAAACTTTTGACCATTGACCTTTGTGGTGCTAGCGCCTGGGTAGCGAACGGCATTACCCAGTTGAAGGTTAGTTTATGATTTCTTTCAAAGGTGCACAGTATCCGAAAGACGTGATCCTGTTCGCAGTGTTCTTTTACGTTCGCTACGGTGTCTCCTATCGAGACCTGGAAGAAATCATGGCCGAGCGCGGTGTTTCAGTGGACCACACTACGCTGAACCGATGGGTAACACGGTATTCTGGTGCAATCGCTGAAGCAGCACGTCGCCGCAAAGGGCCATGCGACCTTTCTTGGAGGATGGACGAAACGTATATCAAGATTAAAGGCGCGTGGGTTTACCTCTATCGAGCTGTCGACAAACACGGCAAAACCCTTGATTTCATGCTTTCACGACGTCGAAACAAACCTGCAGCCACAAGGTTCTTCGCCAGGATGTTGGAGACAAATGGATTGCCGAGGAAGATTGTGATCGACAAGAGCGGTGCCAACACCGCTGGCATCAAGGCCATCAACAAAATGCTCAAAGGCTTTGGCTGCCCGATCCCAATTGAGATGGTGAGGCGGAAATACTTGAACAATATCATCGAACAGGATCACCGTTTCATCAAAAGGCGTATCCGGCCGATGCTGGGGTTCAAAGCCTTCACTTCAGCAGCGGCAACGTTGGACGGCATCGAAGTTGCTCACATGATCCGCAAAGGTCAATTCACGCCCGGACTCTGTCCATTTCTACAATTCGCAGAACTGGCCGCCTAACCCATCGGCGCAAAAGCAGGATTCCGAACAACCACAAATTTTTGCAACGGAACCGGTGGTTGAACTTGTGGGTGGCAGCGACAGCCAGGCACGGTTCCTCAGCTTTTACTGCCCACCCAAATACCTGTCTGGCTGCAGTCAAGCGATCTGGCGCGGCAAGACACCAATATTAGTGCGCAACTATGACTATCACCCAAGAACATTTGACGCCGCCTTGTTGAAAACCCGATGGGACGGGCGCGGTGTGATCGGGATGAGTGACGGAGTTCTGGGCCTGCTTGATGGGATCAACGATGCTGGTCTGACCGTCTCGCTGACCTTCGGCGGTCGGCCCGAGGTGGGCGACGGGTTCGGCGTGCCGTTGATCCTGCGTTATGTGTTGCAAACCTGCGAAACCACAGCCGAGGCCGTCGATTGCCTGTGTCGCATCCCTTGCCACATGAGCTATAACGTCACTGTTTTGGACGCTAAGTACAACCACAGTACGGTGTACCTTGCCCCCGACCGGCATCCGCAGATCTCGGACGTGCCAGTGGCTACGAACCATCAGGGCCACGTCGAATGGTCCAGGCACGCTCGGTTTACCGCGACAGTGGAACGAGAGCGCTTTCTGCTGAACCGCCTCAATCATCACCCGGAGAGCGAACAGCGCTTCATTGATGCTTTTCTGCGTCCTCCGCTTTATTCAACTGCATTTAAGTCAGGGTTCGGTACACTCTACACTGCCGCCTACCGACCAGCCAAAAGACAACTTGAGCTATTGTGGCCAGGTGCAAGTTGGAATTTCTCGTTCGATAGTTTCAGTGAAAGTGAACGCAGTATTCGGCTACCTGAACAGGAACTACTGTAAGAGTAGCAGTGTCCGTCATCAGGGTTTTTGCGACGCAACCGTTAAAACCGCTAGGAGTTCCGCGATTTCTCGCCAGCCTAGTGTCACCGCGAGCTTCAAAGCCCGGAAGTTGTTGGTGTTCGACCTATGCCCAACCGTAGCGATTGTGAAAATTGGGTTCAATCGTTCAGCAGTTTGTTGCAACCAAGCAGAATCCTATGATCAGAGGTATGTTAATACTTAACTCAAGTAATGCCTCGTTTTCCTTAACCATCCGTTGTTCAAAAAAAATCGGAGATCAAACTAATATCCGTCAATCTGCCAATGTGACAGCATCAGAACCCATCGTAAGAATCTTACGACCATCCGAGGTCGGCTCTGAGCCCAGTTCGCGGATGCTGCATTATTATGGAACGACTACAGCGCATTACGAAGCTGACATTGACGTAAGCATCTTACGCAGGCATCGTTCACTCCGTGGTTGCAACTGGTCTTGAGCGGTTTAGTTGCTTTTCTAGGATCTGATTAGCCTACCAAAGCGGTGCCATGCTTGTGGGCGCTCAAATAACTAACGAGATTACATGGTTGGGCTCGACACATGCAACTGAATTCACGTCTTCTCGAGTGTTTCCACGCTACGATGACAGTAGGCACAGTAACAGGTGCTGCCGAACTGCTTAACAGTTCCCAACCTGCGGTAAGCAGATCGTTGAAGCAACTGGAAGATGCAACCAGGATGACGCTGTTTGTTCGAACCGGCAACCGGGTTACGCCCACTCGTGAGGCGCAGTTGCTGTATGAAGAAGTCGACCGATCGTTTCGCGGCCTTAAACGCATCAGCCGGGCGGCTGATGAAATTCGAAACCTGCAACAGGGGAAAATCCACATCGCCTGCGCACCTGCTTTTTCTCAGGGCTTTCTGGTCGATACAGTCAAAGCATTTCGTAAAAGCAGGCCTGGGGTGCAAACCGTGGTCACGACCCGCATGACGCCGACAATTGCGGAACTGGCTACGTCACAGCAATGCGACCTAGGGCTGGCGGCTTACGCAATTGAACCAGAGGGTACTGAATTCGAAACCTTCACCGATTCCCCGGAAATCTGCATTCTGCCTGTTGGGCACCACCTGTGCAAAAAAAGCGTCATTTCTCCCGAGGATCTGCATGGTGTGGATTTTGTCTCACTCGGGCAGATTGATCCTTATTCGCAACGCCTTCAACGGTTGTTAGAAGAAGAAGACGTAACAACCTTAAACGTGATGGAAGTTCAAAATTCTCTGATGGCAGGTGAGGCGGTCGCGGAAGGTCTGGGCGTCACGATCATTAACCCGTTCTCCGCGCTCAGTTTCCGGCATCGTGCAATTGTGTTTCGACGCTTTTCCGTGAAACTCCCTTTTGCCACCACGTTACTGCGCTCCAAGTTTCGACCGGTAAGCGCGCTGATCGGCGAATTTGAAAAATGCCTGGCTGAGACCCGTAACCGCTATCTCGATGTGCTTGAAGATCTTCTGAACAAGTAGCCACTCGCCAGAGCACGGAGCCAAATCTAAAGCAACAAAACTGATGAATTGGGGGAAGCTATGGCCACCCCAACCAACTTGGAATTCGAAGTAGCTTATTCCCAGCATATCAAAAATGAATACTAGATATCATTAATTATATTTTTTACATGCTCACCGGCATGACATGACTCCCCCTACACAACTTGTAACGCGCCCGGCATCAAAGCTTCGACGGGCCTAGGGGAGAAGACCGCGATGTACGATTTCTACGCTGACACGAAGACCAAACCGACGCCCGAGATGCGCCGGACCGTGTTGGATTGTGTCGTAGGGGACGAACAAAAGGATGAAGATCCCACAACGACCGAGCTTTGCGCTCGGGTTGCAAAGCTTCTAGGGAAAGAGGCAGCTGTCTTTCTACCATCAGGTACGATGTGCAACGAGATTGCGATCAAAGTGCACACTAACCCGGGTGATGAAATCATCTGTGAGCAATCCTGCCACATCATCAATTTCGAAACCGGCGGACCCGCAGCAATTAGCAGCGTGATGATTAAGGCATTGCATGGTCGCAATGGCATGTTCACACCCGATCAGCTGCTGGGCGCCATTCGTCCGGATTCTCGATACATGCCACAAAGCACCCTGCTTTGTGTTGAGCAAACGGCGAACATGGGCGGTGGTGCTATCTGGCCGCTTGAACAATTGCAGGCCGTTTCCGCTGTCGCGAAAGACGCCGGATTGGCCACGCATATGGACGGAGCACGGCTGATGAACGCCGTTGTCAAAACGGGCATTCCTGCTGCCACCTATGCCGAAGGCTTCGACACCGTTTGGATCGATTTCACCAAGGGGCTTGCCGCACCGGTGGGGGCCGTGCTGGCCGGATCACACGAGTTTATAGCAAAAGCGTGGCGCCTGAAGCAGCAGATCGGCGGTGCGATGCGCCAATCCGGTATTGTTGCGTCTATGTGCCTCTATGCGCTGGATCATCATGTGGACCGCCTGGCCGACGATCATACGCTTGCGTCGAACCTGGGGGATCAGATTTCGCAGCTTGCCCTGGTCAAGGAAGTCCTGCCGGTCGAGACTAACATCGTCATTTTTGACCTGAAGGATGCGGCACCTACTGCCGCGGAAATAGTCGCGCGGCTTCGCGCCGACGGAATTCTGGCGGGTGCGTTTGGGACACGCCGCATTCGCATTGTCACCCATATCGACGTCAACGCCACCGCAGGTGAAGCGCTGATGGAGTTATTGAAAAAATATCTTGGCACAGACGCAAGGGAGGTCGCGTGATATGGACAACGGCTCTGCACAAAAAGGTGATGTACTGGTCAAGGTGGAAGGCCTGTCGAAGATCTTCAAAACCACCGACGGGCGTATAATCAACGCGCTGACAGATGTGAACACAACCGTGGATCGTGGCGAGGTTGTTGCCATCATCGGGCCCAGTGGCTCGGGCAAAAGCACACTGCTGCGGACCTTCAATGGGCTCGAGACGATCTCGAAGGGTCACATCTATATCGATGGGATCGACCTTGCGGACAAGAAAACCGACATGAATGCATTGCGCGCTGATGTTGGCATGGTCTTTCAGCACTTCAATCTGTTCCAACACAAGACATCTCTTGAAAACATTACGCTGCCGCAAACCCTGGTGCGCAATTGCACGAGTGCCCAAGCGGATCAGATCGCAATGGATCTTTTACGTCAGTTGGGGCTCGATCATCTGGCCAACAACTATCCGTCGCAGCTCTCTGGTGGTCAGCAGCAACGGATCGCGATCGCGCGAGCTCTGGCGATGCAGCCCAAACTAATGCTTTTTGACGAGGCGACGTCTGCGCTCGACCCGGAAATGGTTGGCGAGGTGCTTGATCTCATGAAGGGTCTTGCGACCGACGGCATGACGATGTGCATCGTGACGCACGAAATGAACTTTGCCCGGGAGGTTTGTGACCGGGTGATCTTCATGGATGCCGGTGAACTGGTGGAAACCGGTCAACCTGCGGAATTTTTCCAGAATCCGTCCACGGACCGCGCCAAGCAGTTCCTGGACAAAGTTCTCTAATCATCATCAACCAAAGGGAGAAGCCTCTGATGAATTTCTTGAAAACCCTCGCTGTCGGGGCGGTAGCATTTGCAGCTGCCCACACAGTAA
Source organism: Ruegeria sp. YTSC199 (assembly GCF_059609725.1). Lineage (NCBI taxonomy): Bacteria > Pseudomonadati > Pseudomonadota > Alphaproteobacteria > Rhodobacterales > Roseobacteraceae > Ruegeria > Ruegeria sp. YTSC199. The sequence continues at coordinate 39,532 of NZ_JBXWMF010000032.1, read as the reverse complement.
CACCGGCCCCTGCCAGTGCCGATACGGTGCAGGACATCGTGAACAGCGGCACACTGAACGTCGCTGTGCAAACTCAAGGCCCGCCGTTCAGCTTTGTCGACAAACATGGGGAGCGCACTGGTTTTGCCGTTGAAGTTGTCAAACTGATCGCACAGGACATGGGCGTTGAAATCGAATTCCACGATTACGAGTGGAAGGGCCTGATCCCATCGCTGCTGGCGGAAAAGGTTGATTTCATCGCCGCCGACATGACCCCCACACCCCAGCGCGCGTTGCAGTTGGTCTTCACCGAACCCTTCTACTATAGCGACGTGGTCGCCTATGTTGCTGGCGGGTCAGATGCGGCCAAATGGGAAGACCTGAACGTCGAAGGCGTCAACATCGGCGTTCCGCAAGCCAGCTCGCACGTCAAGTTCGTCCGCGACAACATGCCCAATGCCACAGTTGTCGAACTCTCTGGCGGCAGCCCTGCCGTGGCGCAGGCTCTTTCGGTTGGACGTGTAGATGCAGGTGTCACGTCGCGCGAAATCGCGACGCAGTTTACAGCCGAATTTGAGGGCGTGCGGCTTCTGGATGGAACCATCGTGCAATCGCCGCTCAGCTTTCCTGTCCGTCCCACCGATACGCATCTTGAGGCGTGGCTGAACAACTGGTTCCGCATCAAGAAAGCAGATCGGACAATCGAGCGTATGCTGGAGTATTGGGTGCATACCAAAGCCTGGGAAGCAGATCACAAATAATAAATGTAGGCCGTGAGGGACTATACCTCTCACGGCCAGCCTAACAAGGGAGGTGTACCATGAGATTGATAGAATTTTATAACTACAGGGTTGTTCTACAATACCTGCCCGAATTCGCCTGGGGGCTGTGGGCGACGCTCTGGATTTCTTTTGTCTGTCTTGTCGGTTCGCTTATCCTTGGCACTCTTGTCACCGTCGCGCGTCGATCTCAAAAGCGTTGGATATCAACCCCAGTGGCGGCCTATGTCGAAGCAGTACGCAGCACGCCATTGCTGGTTCAGCTTTACATTGTCTACTACGGGCTTTCGCAAATCCCGGTTCTGAATGTTCCGGTTCCGGCGCTTGCCTGCGGTATCTTTGCACTGACAATCCACACTGCCGCTTACATGAGCGAAATCATTCGCGGCGGCATCGAAGCTGTAGATCGTGGCCAATTCGAAGGCGCTAAAGCAGTCGGAATGAGTGAGCGGCAGACGATGATCCACATCATCTATCCGCAGGCCTTCGCGAAAATCATCCCGTCGCTTCTTGGACAGGCGGCGGTGCTTGTGAAAGACAGCTCCATCCTCAGCTTTATCGCTGTCTTTGAACTACTTGGTGCCGGGTTGATCATACTCTCCGACCGCGTCATGCCGACCGAGGCGTTCATGACCGCGGCCTTTGGGTATCTGCTGATCTATCTGCTGATGCTGGTGGCGTCGAATAAGATTCAAAAGAAGCTGTCGGGCAATGCCTGGAACAGCAGGTAGGAGGTCACAATGCTTGAACTCACGCTACAAACCATGCCCTTCTTGCTTGAGGGTTTTCTCAACACGATCCTGATTTCGCTTGTCGCGATCTCATTGGGCAGTTTCGTAGGCCTTGTGCTTGGACTTGGCCGCACGGTCGGGCCTAGGCTGGTTTACAACATCATCGGACTTTACGTGCACCTGGTGCGGGCGACACCATTCCTGGTGCAGATCTACATCGTCTACTACGTACTGCCGACGACGAAACTGCCGATTTTTGACTTCTCGAACTTCACGGCAGCCGTGATTGCACTGACAATCTATACATCATCCTACACGGCCGAGATTGTGCGCGGCTCATTGGAAGCCGTACCAAAAGGGCAATGGGAAGCGGCCGCAGCAGTTGGCATGAATATGCGCCAGCGTCTTCTGAACGTGATCCTTCCCCAGGCTTGGAAACTCACCTTGCCGCCCCTTGCCGGGGTTTATGTTCTGGTCATCAAGGGCACGTCGATCCTGACCGTTATCGGCGTGGTGGAACTTATGCGCCAAGGCGAAGACGCCATTCACCGGCATCCGGCGCACATCATGTGGATCCTCTTTCTCGTCGCGAGCCTCTATTTTATCTACTGTTTCCCGATCTTGCGCGGCATCAAACACATGGAAAAGCGGATTGCGGCCAAAGGTGCACGAAGCGTTGCCGGAGACGCTCAGTGGTAAGGCAAAACGTCACATGACTTTGATAGAGCAGCATCCTAGATGCTGCTCTACCACAATGAACCCTCCCTGTGAGGCAATAATATGGGCGGCCTGTCGAGCAGGCAAACCAATCAACTACGGGATCTAGAGCCATGACAAAGACAGTAGATAAAACCCTGTTTATCGGCGGCGGCAACATGGGGCGTGCTATCCTAAGAGGGTACAAAACTGATGGCGGCGACATGTCGAAAATCTCGATTATCGACCCCTTCATGGATGCGCAAGACGCCTCTGAACTCGGGATCGGAGCGCTCCACAGGGCGTATGACGACATTCCCAGCGACCTGAAATTCGCAACAATTGTTCTTGCCACCAAGCCACAGGTTTTCGAGGACGCCAGCCGCCCGGTGGCCAATGTCCTAAGTGAAGATGCACTTGTTATTTCCATCATGGCCGGCGTGACCAGCGCCAGAATCATTCAGAATATTGGCAGACAAGTACCTGTCGTGCGTTGCATGCCTAACATGGCCGCAGCGGTTCAGAAATCCGTCAACGTGGCCTTTGCGACGGATGCGTCCCGCAAAGACCAGTTTGAAGCGCTATTTGCTGGGTCTGGCCCAGTCAGTTGGGTCGACGACGAAGATCATATACACGCAACAACAGCCGTTTCGGGAAGTGGCCCGGCCTATTTCTTCGCCTTTGTCGAGGCCATGGGGAAAGCCGGAGAACATGCAGGATTGGATCCCCAATTCGCTTTGGACCTTGCTACCGACACGCTGATTGGAGCCGCCGAACTTCTGAAACAGGACCGCGTGCCATCTAAGTTGCGAGAAAGCGTGACCTCAAAGGGTGGGACAACTGCAGCGGCGTTAGAGCAATTTGCCCTGAACAACAACCTGAATGCGATTGTGTTGGAGGCCGTCAAGGCAGCACAAAGCAGATCGAAAGCGCTTTGAAGTAGTAAGGCTTAGATTTTTCAAATTGTCAGCCTGATGCTTTTTGCGGTGGTGCACAATGCAAGATATTCTGACTATCCTTGACCGGCTCTGCGCTTTTGATACGACCAGTCACAAATCCAATCTGGAGTGCATAGATTATTGTCGTCATCTGCTGGTGTCCGCAGGGTTCGATGTCACCATTCTGCCCAATGCTGACGGCACAAAGGCGAACCTGCATGCTGTCGCGGGTCCAATCGACGGTCCTGCTCTGGTCTTCGCAGGGCATACTGATGTTGTCCCTGTTGACGGTCAGAATTGGTCAACGGATCCGTTCAAACTGACGCGAAGGGATGGCAACCTCTTCGCTCGCGGCACAACGGATATGAAGGGGTTTGTCGCGGTCGCCCTTTCCACCGCGACAAATCTGGATCTGCACGCGCTTGGGCTCTCGCTGCATCTTGTTCTGACCTATGACGAAGAAACCGGATGTTTCGGCGCGCGGGATATCTCCGAATATCTGCGATCGGCGGTTCCCCCAGGGAGTTTCTGCATGGTTGGGGAACCCACAGATCTGCGGCCCATCGTGGCGCACAAGGGCATCATCGGCCTGCGGGCAACGGTGACCGGTTCCGAAGGGCATGCTGCCACCATCGCGACCAAAGCCAACGCCATTCACTTTGCATCCGATCTGGTGCAGTACCTGTTGCAACAGGCTCAGGTCTATGCAACCAAACCCAACAAAAATGACTACGTCACACCCTTTTCAACGATCCAGATCGGCCTGATAAACGGAGGTCAGGCGCGTAACATGATCGCGAAACAGTGCGATTTGGAGTTTGAATTCCGGCACGTGCCGGATGATCTAAGCGTCGAATTTTTGGAGGACCTAGAGGCGTTCCTGTCGTCAGACCTGAGGCCGAGAATGATCAGGAATGATGAACTCTCATCGATTCACATCAAAAAGATGTCGCATGTTCCCGCATTCAGAGCCAGTAAGAACAGCCCTTTCCTCAGCGCTTTGAAAGCAAATCTGGGGTCGGCCGACATAGGGTTCTGGGATGGTGTAACCGAGGCCGGGTACTATCTGGATGCTGGCCTGGATACCATCGTGTGTGGACCCGGAACCATTTCTCAGGCGCACCAGCCGAACGAGTGCGTTTCAGTGAGTGCCCTGAACGAGTGTAAAGATCTCCTGCGCCGTTTGACTTCCCAATTAGCTGCTGCTTCATAGGAAAGACCGGACATTGCGAAAGCAACAACGAGCTCACAGTTTGTCCGCATTTTGATTGTTGATGACGGTTGCAGCGAACGGTAGCTCCTCGTCAATTTGATGCAAAAAGCAGTTCTGTCCCAGATTTTTGGAGAGTAGCAAAACCGGAGCTTTTGAGCCGATTAACCTGCCAATCGGACGAACTGCTGAAATGGAGTGAGACTGGGCGTGAACTGACATTTGCGGATCATGTTGACCAGTTCAACGCCAGCCAGGGCAGAAGCAGCTGACTCAAAAGGCTTGAACCCCAACATGGGCCTGATCCGACGTTTGATGAACCCGTTATCTTGCTAAACCGGGACCGTCCACACATGGCAATGCCATCAACCGTCTTACAATCATTAAAATAGAGATGCGAAGGCGCCTGGGAGGGAGCAGAGGGTTGGCGCCTTCGCAGTTTAACTGGCTTGCTTTTCGTCCACTTGGGGTGAACATGTGACGACCATGTCAGCACGATTTCAATGAATATTCGGCTGCATGCCCTTTTGGATTGGCCAGTTAAATTCCTTTTGCCCTGTACGCCAAAGCCACCTCTTCGATCGCTATGGCATAGGCTGCGGTTCTAAGATCATCGATCTTGTTGTTGGGATCGTTGCGCAAATTTGACATTTTGGCATAGGCGTTGCGCATCATTTCATCCAATCCCGATCGCACCAGATCAATTTCCTGCCGAACGGCCAAGAACGCATCGGAATGCTCAGATGGGAAGTTTTGTCCGGTCATTTTTTCCATTGATTGTGCCATCAACAGATGATCGCTTTCATGATAGCGCCTCTCCATCAACCCAAATGGAATATGCGTAAGGTTCTTCACCCATTCGAAGTAACTGACCACGACACCGCCCGCATTGGCAAAGAGGTCCGGGATGATTTCGATACCTCGGTTTTTCAGGATCTTATCGGCAGAATAGGTCGTGGGACCGTTTGCTGCCTCGACGACAAGACGCGCCTGAATGCGCTCGGCGTTTGCCGCCGTTATCGCACCTTCGCCTGCTGCAGGGATTAGAATGTCACAAGGAAGCTCTAAAGCTGACAGGTTGTTTTCAATGTAATCGCCACCCTGATATCGTTTAAGCCCGCCGGAGTTGCTTAGATGGTCTTTCAGCGCTTCGATATCCAAACCGTCTTTATTATACACCGCGCCATCGCGTTCTGCCACGGCGACAATCCGACAGCGGTGTTCTTTCTCAAGAAACAGAGCAGCATGGAAGCCAACATTGCCAAGGCCCTGCAAGATCACCTTGCGATCCTTGAGTTCAGGCGTCTCAAATCCTGCTCTTTGATAATCTGTCGGCGTTCTGAAGAAGGCATTGATCGCATATACAATACCTCGGCCCGTCGCCTCGGTTCTGCCTTCGATCCCGCCGCCGCCAATGGGTTTGCCTGTGACACAGCCAAGCGCGTTGATATCCTGAGGTCGCTGACGGCGATATTCGTCGGCGATCCACATCATATTCAATTCATTGGTGCCCATGTCCGGGGCAGGGACGTTCATGGCGGGGCTAAGGAAGTTGTGTTTGATGAGTTCCTGGGCGAACCGGCGCGTGATCTTCTCCATCTCCGCTTCGGTCCACTCTGATGGGTCGATTGCCAGAGCGCCTTTTGAACCCCCGAAAGGCAAGCGCATCAAAGCACATTTGAAGGTCATCAAAGCGGCAAGCGCTTCAACTTCTCCTACATTCGCATCTGATGAGAACCGAATACCGCCCTTGGAGGGGTTGGTGTGGTCCGAATGTACCGAGCGCCAGCCTTCGAAAGTGAATAACCGATCCCGCAGACGCACCCCAAAGCGAGTTGTGTAGGTCGAATTACAGACTCTTATTTTTTCAGCAACGCCTTCGGGAAGGTCGCAATGCCCGACCGCTTTGTCGAACATTGCATTCACATTCTCTAAGAAGGTGGAGTTTCGCCCCTTTGTTTCAGGGTTCTGGACCAGCATCAGCTCGCCTCCGCCAACAGGCTGGCGTTGCCACCCGCGGCAGTTGTGTCGACGCAGACATGGCGTTCCATCATGCAGCGTTCTCCAAAGTCTTCCTCGGTTACCAGCGGGATAAGGGCGCCATCACGATCAGCCAGAGCTTTTCTGACAGCGCGCTGTTGTGTTTCCGATCCCCAGAACACAGCGAGGTCAAAGCCATTAAGCGAAGTCAGCGAAGCCGGATCCAGAACGCCGTCTACCGCGCCGGCCCCCTGTGCCCCTGGAGCGACCGTGATTGCGGCGCAGCCATGGGCACGTGCAATTGACGCTTGCTGAAGAGCGGCGGCAAGATTTGGTCCCAGACAAAGAACCTTACCGCGACCGTAGGTCGACAGAACGTTGGATTCTCCGGTCGGCCCCGGCAGTTCAGACGTGCTAAGTGCCAGCCGTTCAGGCGCGGCTGTTTCGTCAATCGCCTTCTGCACATCGGCCAGCGAGGCCACGGTACCCGTTTCCGCCGAAAACTGGCTGGAGGTTCCTTGAGTAAAGCGCTTTACATAAGAAGGACCGCCTGCTTTTGGCCCGGTTCCCGAAAGACCCTCGCCCCCGAACGGCTGCGACCCAACGATTGCGCCAATCTGGTTGCGGTTGATGTACATGTTGCCGGCATTCACCCGCGATGTGACCTGCTGAATCCGGTCATCAATCCGCGAATGCATGCCGAAGGTCAGTCCGAACCCGGTTTGGTTGATCGCGTCGACCACCTGATCCATCTCGGAGGCTTTGAAGGTCGCGACATGCATGACCGGGCCGAAGACCTCTTTCTCCATGTCGCCGATACCCGACACGCGCAGCACGGTTGGTGGAACAAATGTGCCGGTGTCAGGTACAGCAAGCTGTTTCAGGACACGGCCCTGACCGCGGGCAACCTCGATATAGTCCAGGATTTCCTTTTGAGCGCCACCCTCAATGACCGGGCCGACATCGGTGCGCAGATCCCATGGGTTGCCGATGACCAGTTCATCCATCGCGCCATAGAGCATCTCCAGAACCGTATCTGCGACATCTTCCTGAACATAGAGGATACGCAGGGCCGAACAGCGCTGACCAGCAGACTGGAACGCCGATGCGACGATGTCCTTGATTGCTTGCTCGGGAAGCGCTGTGGAGTCGACGATCATTGCGTTCAATCCGCCGGTTTCTGCGATCAGCGGTGCTCCGGGTTCGATCTCCCGGCTCATCGCACGGTTGATGGTCTGGGCCGTAAAAGTCGATCCCGTGAAACACACGCCGTTAACGCGGGGGTCAGACGTCATTTTGGCACCGACAACGGAACCGCGACCGGGGATCAGTTGCAGGCTGCTGAGGGGTACACCCGCCTGATGCATCATGCGCACGCCGATTGTTGCGATGATCGCCGTCGGCTCGGCAGGTTTAGCAATCACGCCGTTACCGGCTGCAAGTGCCGCAGCAATCTGACCAGAGAATATCGCCAGAGGGAAGTTCCAGGGCGAAATACACGCAATCACACCGCGCGCCGGACGGTTCAATTCCAAAGCGCGCGCCGCATAGTAGCGCAGGAAATCGACGGCTTCGCGCAACTCGGCGATGGCGTCCATCGGGGTTTTACCTGCCTCCCGGGTCAGGGCCGCGAAGATCTCACCGAAGTTTTCTTCGTAGAGATCAGCAGCCTTTTGCAAAACATCGGCGCGCGTTTGGGCGTCGGCGCTCCAGGCCTTTGCCGCACTCAGCGCCGTTTCCATGTCTTCTGCGGCTGCCTGCTTTGCAGTTCCCAGCTTGTCCGAGTGATCCGCGGGGTTGATCACGTCAAGGTCGCGATCACCAACAACCTCGCCTTCGATGATCGGACCGACATTCCAAACTTTGCTCTGGAACGGGGACCGGGCCTGTTCGATATCTGCCAGATCGGTTGTGTCATGCAGATCCCAACCGCGCGAGTTCGGCCGTTCGTTCCCGTAGAGGGCAACAGGCATCACGACAGACGGATTACGGTCCGGGGTAACGATCGTTTCAAACGGATCGGTGGCGATGGCTTCTGGCGGGACGTTCTCATCGACGATCTGGTTCACGAAAGAAGAGTTCGCTCCGTTCTCCAGCAATCTGCGGACGAGATAGGCCAGCAGGTCGCGGTGTGCGCCAACCGGGGCGTAGATCCGGCAGCGAGTTCCTTCGCCCTCAAGCACTATATCGTGCAGCGAATCACCCATGCCGTGCAGGCGCTGGAACTCAAATGCCCGCTTGTCATTGGCCATTTCCAGAATGGCCGCGACGGAATGCGCATTGTGCGTCGCAAACTGCGGATAAATCCGATCGGTCATTTCAAGCAGTTTCTTGGCACAGCAGATATAGGAAACGTCGGTCGCTGCTTTCCGGGTAAACAGTGGAAACCCGCCAAGGCCTTCGACCTGTGCCCGCTTGATTTCCGTATCCCAATAGGCGCCTTTGACTAGACGGACCATGATCTTGCGGTCCAATTCGGTCGCCAGTGTGTGCAGCCAGTCCAGAACAAGCGATGCGCGTTTTCCGTAGGCCTGAACCACAACGCCAAAGCCATCCCAGGCTGCCAAAGAAGGATCACGCAAGACGGCCTCAATCACGTCGAGCGACAAGTCCAGCCTGTCAGCCTCTTCGGCGTCGACATTCAGGCCCATGCCCGCGTCTTTGGCCTGTTGCGCAAGTTTCAGGGTCAAAGGCACCAACTCTTCCATTACGCGATCTTTTTGTCCAACTTCGTAACGAGGGTGCAGCGCGGACAATTTGATCGAGATGCCCGGGTTCTCACGAATGTCCTTGGACCGGCACTCGGCGGCCAGAGCTGCGATCGCATCCTGGTAGGCAACAAAGAAGCCTTTAGCATCTGCAGCAGTCAGCGCCGCCTCACCCAACATGTCATAAGAATAGGTGTAGCCCTGCGCTTCTTTCTTTTTGCCACGCTTGACCGCCTCTTCGATGGTCTGGCCAAGAACGAACTGAGCGCCCATTTCTTTCATCGCTCGGCCGACGGCAGCACGGATGACGGGCTCGCCAAGCCGTTTGACTGCGCCCTTCAGGGTAGCAACAAGCCCGCTGCCTTCCTGAAGAACCTTGCCGGTCAGCATCAAGGCCCAGGTCGATGCATTGACCAGGGAGGAAGAAGAGTTGCCAAGGTGTTGGCCCCAGGCCGAAGGTGCAATCTTGTCCTCGATCAGGGCGTCAATCGTATCCGCATCCGGCACACGCAACAACGCCTCTGCAAGACACATCAGGGCAACGCCTTCGCTGGTAGACAGACCGTATTCGGCCAGGAACACTTCCATCAGGCCGGGTTTGTCGTCCGCCCTGATTGTTTTAACCAGTGTAACAGCGCGGTTACGCGTCGCCGCTCGATCAGACGCTGTGAGTGCTGCATTCGTCGTGAGTTCCCTCAAAACCTCGGTTTCGTCGCGTAAGTGGTTTTTGCGGATTCTGTTCCTGATAACAGCTAGCTCTGGCATGGCAGCTCTCCTCCGTTTCCCTAGCCTTTATGCTTGCGGCGTATGCTAGCAAACTTGGGTATTTCATGTTGCCTAAAAAATTGGAAACTGGTAATCAGAAGAACCTTATTATTGCATTTTTGAGGTCAAAATATTGGATAAGATAGATTCTGATAGGCAACTGGACCGATACGATCGCGAGATACTTACGATTCTCAGCCGTGAAGGCCGGATACCTGTGACAGAACTGTCTGGGCGTGTTGGCTTATCTAAGACCCCTTGCCAGGTCCGGCTCAAAAGATTGCAAGAGGAAGAATTTATTTTGGGGTTTCAGGCAGTGATAAACCCGGCAAAGCTGGATTTGGAGCAAGTGGCTTTTGTTGAGGTCAAACTATCTGACACCACTGAACCCGCTCTGTCTGCGTTCAATACTGCCGCCAGAAAAGTTCCCGAAGTTGAGCAGTGCCACATGATTGCTGGCGCGTTTGACTATCTTATCAAGATTCGCACCTCGAATATGAGGACCTTTCGCGCGGTTTTGGGAAAGACAATTTCAACCCTTCCTTATGTAGCCAGCACGTCGACACACGTATCTATGCAATCCGTCAAAGATCGTGAAACTGTCTAGATGTGATCATACTTCAGTTCTTCGTATTCTGGTAAACTGTGCCGCATGCGAACCCGTGCGGGTACCCGCCGATCAGCGCCTCAAGTTGCGTTTGTTTGACCACCGCATCGACCATAGTTTGCGGCATCAGCGCAGACCCAGAAGCCAAAAGGTGGGTGGTATTTTGTACCCCAGGTGTTTCGTCGCTGACTTTTTCAAGATCAATTGAACCCAAGGCTCCGCCCCTGCTTGCTTGTTTGTTCCTAACAGTGACGGTGCGGCAGATTTTTACTTCGACTATCTCTTCCGTCACTCTAACTGTCGCGCTAAAACCCACCGGTTTGAACAAAGAGAACAATTATCTCTGGTAGATCTTGCCGAAGAGGCGCTGATCGTATTTCCGCCTCATGACCCTTACGGGAAGAGGTTGGATGAAGCGTTCGAGACTCTGGGTCTGGAACCCTTCTATCGCATCGAAACGCCAATGTCCGAGACCGTCGCGGCGATGGTTTCGAATGAGCTAGGTGTTGCGATCATCAACCCGTTCACTGCGATGAGTTTCCCGGGGCATCACAAGCTGGGTGTTCGTACAATATCAAATGCCGGGACATTCACGGTAAAGCTGTGGCAACCGCTACACCGGCCAACCTCTTCAATTGTAAAGTCATTTTCCAGTTACTTGGTTGAATGCCGGGATGCATGCCTAAAACAGCTTGAGAAGGAAATTGGAATACCATCGCGCAGTGATTGACCAGGCTTCCCCTTTCAATGAGATGAAGGCCAACTTTGCGGGCTTTCCAGGTCTCAAATCCTGAACGGGATGGGCAGAGCGTGGCGCCAGTTTGCCGCCGCTGAACCGGTTTTGCGCCGCTCTGTAAGTGCCTGCAAGCCGAAAGCCTTTGTCTTGATGAACTCCGGGGGCATTCAATGGCGGTTGCATGCGGGTATTTTCTGCGCCGGTTGCAAAGGTTGCTTGTCCGCTATCTTTTTGCAGATCCGAATAATCTCATCTGCTTCGCGTTGGGTTAGTCCGATCTGGGAAAAGACTTCAGACGAAATCCCGCAGCTCTTGATCCAGATTCCGCGCCCGGCTTCGGTCAGGGTCACGATCTTTTGACGCTCATTTCCGTCCTGCACTTCCCGCCGCAGTAGCTCTTTTTCCTCAAGGCGCCTCAAAATCGGCGTCATCGTCGCGCCTGAAACGTCCAGACGCCTTGCCAGATGGGAAATCGAAACGCCGTCTTCCTCGGACAATGCCATCAGGACAAGATACTGGGTATAAGTAAGCCCCTGAGCCTTCAGGAGTGTTTGGTAGTGCTGCTCGATCTTGTGCGATGCGGCATAAACGGCAAAGCACAGTTGATTGTCCAGCCGGACATCCGGTGAGTTCTTTGAGTTTTTGGTTCTGGGCAAGGTCACGCCTTCCTTCATCAGGGTCACTCTTTCACTAGCATCAAAAGTTTTACTTGCAAATAATAAGGTACCTAAGTATTAGGCAGGCAATAGTTATGACCGAAGGAGAAATCAATGACTAAACCCAGCCTAATGGCACTGTGTTTCTCAGTTGCGGCGTTTCCAGTAGCTGCCGAGGATGATTTTGACTTTGAAAGCGGCTTCGCAGCCTTCGAGCAGCTTTTTGGTGTGACCGAGGGCAAACGCCGGAACCATACCAAGGGATTTTGTGTTGAGGGGACGCTCACGCCGGTGGATGCTGCGATCAAAGAGTATTCTAACAGTCCCTTGTTCACCGAAACGTCCTCTGTAATTGCGCGGGTGTCTCACAAAGGTGGCAAGGCCAATCCCGCGGATGACAAATACGGTCTGTTGGGGTTGTCGATGCAGATTACGACACCTGGTGACGATCTGCATGTGATTGCGATGAATACCGAGCATTTCTTTCCGGTGCCGACCAGCGATGCTTTTATCGGGCTGTTGCGCGCCAAAGCATCTGGTGGCGATGCAACAAAAGCCTTCGCCGCAGCAAACCCATCGCTGAAGAAATACAGCGAATATCACGGCTCGTTGGAAAAAACGCTGCGCCCCTATGAGGGGGCCAAATACTTCAGTGTGAATTCCTTCCATCTGGTAAATGAAGCCGGAGAAGAAACGCCAATACGCTTTGATTTTCGCCCTTCGGGCGAGCAGGGTATAGTGGTTGAGACCCACCCTGACTTCTTTCTTGAGAACATGGAGGCTAACATCGCCAATGGCGGCGTGTCCTGGGATATGGTGATCACTCTGGCAAATCCCGGCGATGTGATCGACGATCCCTCCATTCAGTGGACTGGGGAGCACACGGAAATCGTTGCGGCCAGGTTTACTGCAGAGGTCGCGATGGCCGAAGCGGACGGACAATGTGATGAAATCAACTTTGATCCTCTGATCCTGAGTGAAGGCTTCGCTCCTTCCAACGATCCGATGCTGGAGGCGCGTTCGCTGATCTATGCGCACGGTGTTGGTCAGCGACTTTCCGAAAAAGAGTAACGGTTCAGAGTGAACCCACTCGCCTGGCAGACTTCCAGATAAATCACCTTGTGCGCCAGAGCGCTGCGGAAGGAAGTCTGCTTGGGTGGTTTCACTTGCTGAATGATAGTTCCAGAAGGAGACAGCAATGACACAGGCGGCAAAACTGATTGACGCATTGAACGGTACATTCGGCCGTCATGAAGGCTATCGCGCCTCTCATGCCAAGGGGTTTGCAGCGAGAGGGCGCTTTATTCCCTCAATCGAGAAAACTGATGCGCAGATTCCGATGCTGTTAAGCGAACAACCGGTCGTCGCGCGATTTTCTGTTGGCGGTGGAAAGCCTGGGATCAGTGATAAAAGCCCGACAGTGCGCGGCATTGGGTTGAAAGTCGGGCAAGGTGCCGAGTCCTGGGTGATGGCGCTGATTTCAAATCCTGTATTCTTTGCAAACTCACCTGAACAGTTTCGGGCCTTTCTGGCCGCACGCGTTCCTGATCCGGCAACCGGGGCACCAAACCCAGAACTTGTTCAAATGTTCAATGATGCCAACCCAAACACAATTCCCCATCAGGCGTACCTGAAATCAGTCGCACCCTGCAGGTGTTATTCCCAGGAAGAATATCACTCGGGCCATGCATACCGCATCTTGGTCAGTGATCGGTCGATGGCCGCGCGGATCATGCTGAAGCCGAAGGGTGGGCGGATTGGATTGTCTGAAGAAGAAATAAAAACGCTTCCTGATGATTTTCTGTACGACCGGCTTCTGCAAAAGCTAGGGGATTCTCCGGTCAGCTGGACATTGAATCTGGTGGTCTCAAATAACGCGGATAATGTCTCTGATCCCACTGTCCCGTGGGACGGCGCCCATGCCGAGATTGAACTTGGGACTATTCAGATTGAATTGCCGGATGATCGTGCAGAAAGCGCTAATGGGGTGTTTGACCCAGCCCATATGCCGCGCGGAATTGAGGCGCCGGAAGATGAGGTTTTCCCTCTGCGCAGCGAAGCTTACGCAGAGTCTGTGGGCAGAAGGTCCAACTATTTGGCAGGCCGCTGATCACTGCTGATCGTGCTATGCACGCTATAATAGGTATTGACAATACCTATTATAGCGTGCAGATAGTGAGGCGTATCGTTAAGGTAGATCCGATGACTCGTACCATGCCAATTCGACCACATATGTTTGACATCACTGCGGATGAAATCGCGACTTTGGTCAACCGGTTCTATGCGCGCATCAGAGTGCATCCTGATCTGGGGCCGGTATTTGACAGGGCAATCGAAGATTGGTCGGAACACGAAGAAAAGATCGCAGCCTTTTGGCGCGGCGCCATTCTTCGTGAACCTGGTTATTCGGGAAACCCGATGCGGGTTCACCTGGCGAACTCTGAAATCCAGCCAGAACATTTTCGCTTGTGGCTCGACCTGTTCGAAGACACCGCAAAAAAAGCCCTTAGACCTGCAACCGCCGAAGCGTTCTCACATTTGGCCAGCAGGATCGGTAAGGGCTTGTCATTCGGAATTGAGAACTTTCGTCGAGAGGCTGACGCTCCGCCGGTGTTGTCATGACGGCCTCTGTCTATACCAAAGCACAGGTCATCTCTGATCCTCCCGCACGTGTTGTCAAACGTTGGCTGCAGGCGGGCTGGGGCGACGTGAAACGCAACCCGGGATATTCCTTGCTATACGGTGGTTCACTCGTAGTTCTGGGGTGGATTTGCATTGCGGCCCTGATGCTCAACGATCTTGGTTGGGTTTTGTTGCCTTTGCTAGCTGGCGGCGTTTTGGTCGGACCAGTTGCAACAATTGGTCTTTATTCCCTAGCCAGCGGCAGAACAGGGCTCAAAGAGGCCACAGGTCAGATTACTTTGGTGGGCGTTATACTGATGGTTTTTGCCCTCATCTGGATTCGCGCTGCCACGGTTATGTTCGCCATAGTCTACGGGCTTCGCCCATTCTCAAGCTTTGCAGATACGCTGCATTTGCTGATTACTACGCCTTCAGGTTGGGCGCTGTTGATCGCCGGCTCAGTGGTTGGTGGGCTGTTTGCGGCATTAGGATTTGCGGTATCAGCGTTTTCATTGCCAATGCTGATTGACCGCAAGATCGATGGCTTCTCGGCTATGGGGCTCAGCTTCAACGCCACCACTCACAACTTCAAGCTCTGCTTGTGCTGGGGAGCCATCATCACTCTTCTGACTTTGGTTGGAATACTGTCCGGGCTACTGGGTTTGGTCGTGGTGTTCCCATTGCTCGGGTACGCGACCTGGCATGCTTATGCCGAGCTTTTTCATGGAGATGCATAAATGACCGAAGCGCTTCCAAAAGGCGTGGTGCACTATGCGACCTCGCGGTTCACGCATGAGACATTGCCAGAAAAGCTGCGCAAAGATCACAGCACCAAAGCGGGTGTTTGGGGTCAATTGGCCGTGCAACATGGGCAACTTCTACTGAGCCGGGATGACAAGGGTGATCTGGTTCTGGGCGTTGGGGATACTGCTGTGTTCGCACCACAGGAAACTCATTCGGTGAATCCGATTGGCGAAGTCGAGTTTGAAGTACGCTTCCACCGGCAGGAGGCGCCCGATGCTGCGTGAGAGTTTTCTTGAGGATGCTGCCGTCCTGTGTGCCCTTGCTTTGATCTTTGTCGGTGGCATATCCATACTTGGCTGGGGGGTTCCTACCGCCTACGTGCTGCACGGTTGGTTGATCGCAATAGCTGCTGGTTGGGGGTTGATGTGGATGATCAACCGTTTGAGCGAGGCCCCAAAGGATATCCCTTTAGAATACAATGACAAGGTCATTCGGTTTGGTGTCATCGCCGCGCTGATTTGGGCAATCATAGGGTTCACGGTTGGCGATATCCTCGCCTGGCAGTTGGCGTTTCCAGAATTGAACGGTGATATGTTCTGGTCGAACTTCGGCCGGTTGCGCCCGGTTCATACATCTGCCGTGATTTTTGGTTTTGGCGGCAACGCGTTAATCGCGACGTCGTTTTATGTGGTCCAACGTACCGCGCGCGCCAGATTGGCCAGTGAATCACTGCCCTGGATGGTGTTCTGGGGGTACAGTCTGTTCATGGTCCTTGCGGCGACCGGCTACCCCTTGGGGATCACCCAATCCAAGGAATATGCCGAACCGGAATGGTATATGGATATGGTTTTGCTGATCGTCTGGGTTGGTTATCTTGGTCTATACCTAAAGACGCTCTCTCGCCGGGTCGAACCGCATATCTATGTGGCAAACTGGTACTACCTGGCCTTCATCGTTGTCATCGCGATGTTGCACACGGTGAACAACCTCTCGGTTCCGGTTTCCATCGCTTACCCCAAAAGCTATTCGCTGTTTTCCGGCACGCAGGATGCCATGACACAGTGGTGGTACGGGCATAACGCAGTCGGATTCCTGCTTACGGCAGGGTTCCTGGGGATGCTGTACTACTTCCTGCCCAAAGCTGTGAACCGGCCGATCTATTCTTATCGCATGTCGATTGTCGGGTTCTGGGGGATCACCTTTCTGTACCTCTGGGCCGGCTCGCATCACCTGCATTATACAGCTCTGCCTGATTGGGTTCAGTACCTTGGTATGACCATGTCGATCATTCTTCTGGTCCCTAGCTGGGCCTCAGTTTTCAACGGTATCCTCACGATCAACGGGGCTTGGGATAAGGTCCGGACGGACCCGGCGGTCCGGTTCATGATGGTCGCAATTCTGTTCTACGGATTGTCTACATTCGAAGGGTCGTTTATGGCGATCCGTCCGGTCAATTCGCTGAGCCACTACACCGACTGGACTGTCGGCCATGTACATGCAGGCGCGTTGGGTTGGGTTGCCTTCATCACCTTTGGTGCCATGTACAAACTGGTGCCCTGGATATGGAAGCGGGACGGCGTGTATTCCTTGCGGCTGGAGGCCTGGCACTTCTGGCTCGCCCTGAGCGGGACACTGATTTATGTCGGCGCGATGTGGAACAGCGGCATCACGCAATCGCTGATGTGGCAGACCTATGATGCGGATGGTGCGTTCCTTTATTCCTTCCTCGACAGTGTGATCGCCATGCACCCCTATTATATCGCTCGAGCGGTAGGTGGACTGCTGTATCTGATCGGAGCCTGCATCGGTGCCTATAACATCTACATGACTGTCAGTGGGCCACGGCAAACCGAGACCAGGCAAACCGGACCTTTGGTTCAGCCGGCGGAGTAGAGACCCATGAGCACACAACACCAAAAGCTCGAACGCCACTCACTGGGCTTTGCCATGGCCATCCTGCTGGTTGCATCGATCGGTGGCATTGTTGAAATCGCCCCCCTGTTCACCATCGAAAACACGGTGGAAGAAGTCGAAGGTATGCGGCCCTACACGCCGCTGGAACTTGCCGGGCGTGACATCTATGTCCGCGAGGGGTGCTATGCCTGCCACAGCCAGATGATCCGCACCCTGCGGTCGGACATCGAACGCTATGGACATTATAGCCTGGCTGCCGAAAGCATGTATGACCATCCGTTTCAATGGGGCTCGAAACGTACAGGGCCGGACTTGGCGCGCATTGGTGGAAAATACTCTGATGCATGGCATGTAGCGCATCTGGAAGCGCCGCGAGAGCTGGTCGAGGGGTCAATCATGCCCGGATATGCGTTTTTGTCCGAGACGCGTCTTGCGACTGGACATTTACCTGCCTCGCTGAAAGCCCTCAGCCGGGCTGGTGTGCCCTATACGGACACCCAGATCGAAAACGCCGAAAAGGACGCCGCATGGCAGGCGGATGCTGAGCAGTACTTTGAAGGAGAGTTGCAGGCAAGTTACGGTGAAAACGTTCAGGTTCGGGACTATGACGGGCAACCGGGCAGGCTGACGGAAATGGATGCCCTTGTAGCCTATCTTCAGGTTCTTGGCACATTGGCCGATCTGGATTCGTTAAACCTTGAGGAGGTTCAGCGATGACACATGATACGGTTCTCGTTTTCTCCAAGACTTGGGGCGCAATCTACCTGCTGGCCGTCTTTTTAGCTGCAGCTGTTTGGACCTATTGGCCCTCGCGCCGGAAGGTTTACGACGATGCCGCCCAATCCCCACTCGATCGTGAGGAGGATCAGCCATGTCGATGAAGGAAAAGGATCCCGTTTCCGGCACCGATCTGACTGGCCACGAATGGGACGGTATCAAAGAGTTGGATACACCTGTTCCTAGGGCTGCCCGATGGGCGCTGTGGATCAGTATCATCATAGCAGCGCTGTATTGGGTGTTTTACCCATCTTTCCCGAGTGTGCGTGACTACGCGAAGGGGATGCTCGGCTATTCCTCGCGTGCAGAAGTTGCGACGGCACTTCAACAGGCGGATGCGAGTCGAGAAATGACATTCGCGCCTTTCGCGTCCGGGGATATAGAGAAGCTGGCTGCCGATCCGACGCTTGAGGCGCGATATAGCGCGTCGATTTCCAAGCTTTACGCCGACAATTGTGCGGCTTGTCACAGGAATGATCTTAAAGGACAGGTTGGCTTTCCCAACCTGGTGGACGGTCATTGGCTGTGGTCAGGCTCGCCGGAAGAGATAGAGGCTACCATTCGATATGGGATTAATGGGCAGCATGACGATACACGGATTGCACAGATGCTTGCCTTTGGTGCGGATGGCATGATCGAAAATCAACAGGTTGAGGAAGTCACGGAATTTGTCTTGTTCCTCTCTGGACAGCAGCATGATGCGACGGCGGCCGAAGCCGGTAAATTGGTTTTTGAAGAAAACTGCGCGGCATGTCACGGAGATGACGGCCGCGGGGGCTACGAGATCGGCGCGCCAGATTTGGGCGATGAAAGTTGGATCTATGGAGGCGACCGGGACGCCATCTATCACAGCATCCATTTTGGCCGACGGGGGGTGATGCCGGCGTGGGACGGACGTTTGAGTGACGCTCAGATCCGAATGCTGACACTGTACTTACTCTGGAATGCAGAAGATGTACCAAGCTGAAGAGAATCCACGATTCCGAAGGGCAATGTATCTGATGATAATGGTCCTGTTGGCCGGCTACATCGGATTCAAGGCATGGCACCTTTCCATGGCATTCGAGGCATGGGAAGGGCAGGCGATTGTAGGTGCCGTGCCGGGCGCAGCTAAATGAAAACCGTGATTTATACGATTTTAGTTTGCGTATTAATGATCTGAAGCCAGTGCATGACTAACTTCTAGCGCTCGGATCAAGTTTTTCATTCCGCGATTTCCTTCTAAAACGTCCTGCAATGTCTTGCTGTCCAAGGCAGTAAAAAACGCCTCCTGAGCTTCGTTTAGAATGGGTAGCAACCCACAAGCGGGCGTCATCACGCAACAGCCACCGTCTTCCTTCATGCATTCCACCAAAGGGGTTCCGCGTTCGGATTTTCGCAGCAGGCCGCCAATCGAGATCGCATTGGGAGGCAAGGCCATTCGCATGCCTCCGTTGCGCCCACGCACGGATTCTACGTAGCCCTCGTGTGTAAGCCACTGGGAGATCTTGGCCAAGTGATTGAAGGGCAAGTTTTGCATTGCCGCGATTTCACGGGTCGACATTAACCCTTCTTCATGGGTGGCGAGGTGGATCAGGATGCGCAAGGCATAGTCGGAAAACTTTGTAATTTGCATAGCTATACTTCTCATAAAAAATAGGCTTTGAAAATGCATATTTTATTGACATCATTTTTCAGCGCCTATAATAGGTATTTGAAATGCCTAATAAGGAGATGGCTTATGCAGCCTGTTGTATTATTGATCTCGCTGATCCTGATGGCAGCGCTGTCACTTGCCTTCTGGATGGCTGCACGTGCCTCGAACGGGGCGGAACCAGGACCCAATGCCAACTCGAAGCGTGCGGGCTTGATCTGGGCAATGACGATTGTCGGAGTGGTCGTGGCAGTCGGCTCATTGCGACCATGGCCGCATGCTTTGGCCAGTACAGACGATGCCATCACCGTTTCTATCACCAGCGGGCAGTGGTGGTGGGATATCGACACAGTTGAGATCCCTGCGGGAAGGCCCATCAATTTCAGCGCTACCACCGAAGATGTTACCCACGGATTGGGCATTTACACTTCAGACCTCCGCCTCCTGACGCAGGTCCAGGTGATCCCCGGTTACACAACCGAAGTTTCTTACACGTTCGATGAACCCGGCACTTACCAAGTCCTGTGCATGGAGTTCTGCGGGGTGGCGCATCAGGACATGGTCAACGAATTCGAAGTCGTCGCGGTGGAGGACTAAATGAGCGCTGTATCTGAACTTGTCGCGGAAAAATCAATCGTCACTGAACCCCAGGCCAGGGCAGTTAAGCTGACCATGATCCTCTCAGGCGCGGTCTTTGCCTTGATGATGGTCTTCGGCCTGATCATGCGCGCGGCACAGGGTCAATGGATCGAAGTGGATCCGGCTTTGTTTTATCAGTTGCTGACGGCCCATGGCGCCGGAATGGTTGGTACAGCTGCACTGTCTGGCGCTGCAATCATGTGGTATTTTTGCGGCCGTCACATAGTTCTGACGCCAAGAATTTTTTGGGCTTTCCTTGCCCTGTTTTTGTTGGGCGTGGCCTTGATCCTGGGCTCGATCTTCGTCGGCGGATATGGCGGCGCATGGACATTCCTGTATCCGTTACCGGCAATGTCCGGCGGAGCGTGGGAGGCAGGTGCAGCGGCAGCGTTTATGCTTGGATATGTTTCGATCGGCGTAGGCTTTCTGTTGTATTATCTGGAGCTCGGTCGCCAGATTCATGCCCGCTATGGAAGCCTTGTACGGGCCTTGGGCTGGAACCTGATCCTTGGGCGTGAGGACAAGAACCCTCCACCGCCAACCATTGTCGCAGCAGCTGCGGTGACCATATTCAATTCGATCGGGATCATCCTGGGCGCGGCGGTGCTGGTGGCGAGCCTTGTCCACCTGCTGGTGCCGGGTTTTGAAGTGAACGCGCTGCTGGCCAAGAACCTGATCTATTTCTTTGGCCACGTATTCATCAATGCCTCGATCTATATGGCGGTGACGGCGGTTTATGAAATCCTGCCGGAATACACCGGCAAGCCTTGGAAATCGAACCGTCTGTTTGCGATAGCCTGGAATGCGATACTGATCTTCGTGATGGCTGTTTATTGGCACCATCTGCTGCAAGATGTTGTCATGCCACCCTGGATGCTGGTGGTCGGGCAACTGGTTTCGTACTTCAGCGGCATTCCCCTCATCGCGGTCACGGCGTTTTCCACATTCCTCTACGTGCGCGGCTCAAAAATGACCTGGGATCTGACGTCCTCGCTACTGGTTCTGTCCGTGGCAGGCTGGGCGGTTGGCTCAATCCCCGCGTCGATCGACGGAATGATCAGCGTGAACAAGGTAATGCACAACACTATGTGGGTCCCGGGGCATTTTCACACCTACCTGCTGCTGGGCGAGGTGGCGATGGCCTTTGGTTTCATGGCCTGGCTGGTTCGCGGTAAAACCATCGCCCAGATGAGCGGGCTGGACCGTGTCGCCTTTGTGACCTACCTCGCGGGTGCCGCAGGGTTTGTGACGGTGTTTCTTTTCTCTGGCGCGGCTTCGATTCCACGTCGCTGGGCAGTGCACTATGAAGAATGGCTGATGCACGACCGTATAGGCACTTTGTTCAGCGTGCTGATCGTGTTGGCAACATTGGCTTTTGTTTTGCGCTTTGTGTTGCGTCTTGGGCGGAGTAACGGCTGATGATGGCGCGCGCTCTTCCATCGGTTCTGGTCGCAAGCATGGGCCTGGGAATGCTCTGGCATGCCACAGACGGAGGGCGGGCATTCACCAGCGAAGCCGCACGGAGATTGGACGTGGTGCGCGCACCACGTCCAGTTCCGGCCCTGCAATTGGAAGATATGTCAGGTCAGTTGCTGCCCCTGTCGCCGCAAGGGGAAGAGGTGGTTCTGGTCGAGTTTATCTACACTGTGTGCGGTGACATCTGCCAGGTTGCAGCGGCGGATTTTGCCGAGATCCGGGATCAATTGGAGCTGCGCGAAGTGCCCGTCCGGATGATCTCGGTCAGTTTCGATCCCGTGCGGGACACGCCAGAGCAGATGGCAGTTTATGGAGATGCCCATGAGGCGGACGGCAAAATGTGGACCGTCGCGCGGCCGAGACCGGAAGAATTATCGGCATTGTTGAAGCTGTTTGACGTGACCGTCATTCCCGATGAATGGGGCGGGTTTCAGCACAATGCCGCAATCCATGTGATTGACGGCGATGGACGCTTTTCGGCGGTGTTTGACACTGATGCGATTGACGCTGTTCTGACCCATTTGGAGGAGCACAGCTCATGAAGTTGCTTGGCCTTGCATTACTCGCGGCTGCCGAAGCTGTCGCACTTCGTTATGCGGTCATTGAAAGCCCGATCCAGCATGTCTTGGTTCAGATGCCGTTGCTGGTTCTTGCCGGGGTTTTGATCGTATGGAACAGGCAGGTCCGACGTGAATGGGCGGTTCCATTGCTGCTTGTCGCCTTAACCGTCTTTCTGTTCTGGATGCTTCCGCGAAATGTCGATTGGGCGCTGACATCGACGGGCGAAATTGCCAAATACCTAAGCTTGCCACTGTTGTTGGGCGTTCCTCTAAGGGTGTCCTGGCCATGGCTGGGCCCGGTCCTGAGGGGGTTTCTTAAGGCGAACGCGTTGTCGATGTTGGGCGTGCTGGGATTTCTGTACACGCACGCACCTGTCAGGATCTGCAACTCTTACCTGGTCTCGGCTCAGAAGGATCTGGGCATGGCCTTTCTCTACCTCGCTGCTGGCTTAGGCGGTCTCTGGGCTATCCCGATCCTGTTTGGAAATCCAAGTGGCCAAAGGTCGAACGCGACCGGCTGCGCAAGCTGTGGAGTGTAATACGAAATGACCTATGCTGACACAGTCATTGGGTTCGCAGAACTGGCGCAAAAGAAGGGCGTCAACCTGCGAGCAGATCCAATTGCCTTTCTGATCCTCGCTGTCAAAGCAGGTGCGTTTGTTGGGGCGGGCATCTTGCTGATCTTTTCTGTCGGACAGGGCGCGGATCCATCCATCCGTCCCATCGTCATGGGGGCTAGCTTCGGTATAGCCTTGACCCTTGTGGTCTTTGCAGGGGCCGAGCTGTTCACTGGTCACACCATGTACATGACGCACGGATTGCTGGCCAAAAGTACTGCGTGGTCGGATGTGCTGCGGTGCTGGTTTGTCAGTTGGGCAGGAAATCTGATCGGCGCCATGTTCTTGGCATTACTGTTCGTCGCAGGCGGTGGTGGACTTATCTTGGGGGCAGGCGAAGACGCTTTGCTATACAAGGTGGCCATCAAGAAGATGCACGGTACCGAGTTGGAGCTGTTCGCCAAAGCGATCCTGTGCAATTGGCTGGTTTGCCTCGCCTTGTGGTGTTCGGCGCGCGCAAAAGACGATGTTACCAAATGCATCGTCATCTTCTGGTGCCTGTATGCATTTATCGCCGCCGGGTTTGAACACAGCGTTGCGAACATGACCGTGTTTTCACTAGCGCTGCTCTCAGATCATCCCGGCAGCATCACTCTGGCTGGAGCCGCCCACAATTTGACGTATGTCACCTTGGGCAACGCATTCGCCGGTGCCGGGATCATGGGCTACGGCTACTGGCGAGCGGCGTCGAAGCCCACGGTTGAGAGTGTCGCGACGCCCGCGTCAACCAAAAATCCTGTCTAACGAGGGCGCGATCATGAGCGTGACACAACCTGTCAAAATCTCCGTCTCTAAAAGCCGACTGGCCAATGCCGAGCCACTTTTTGAGGCCGCGCGCATTGCACTCATTGCGACTATCTCTGTTTGGATGGGCGCTGCAATTAGCGGTAACTTGATTGCGGCTCCGGCCAAGTTCCAAGCCCCGTCATTGATATTGCCGGTCGCCTTGGACGTTGGGCGGATGCAGTTCCTGTGGATTGGCGTATTCGAAGCGTTTTGTGCGCTGTTGATTGTAGTTCTTCTTCTGTCGTCCCGGCAGAAACCGTCTTTGCCATTAATTGCCGCCCTTTGCGTGTTTGGGTTTCAAAGGCTTTGGCTCCTACCTTTGCTGAACGCGCGAACGCTATTGATCATCGCGGGTCAACCAGTCGAGGACAGCTCATTGCATCTGCTCTACGTCGCCGCTGAACTGCTGAAGATCGGTTTTCTTTTCTGGGCTGGCATTCGGGAAATGCGCAACCTGTTCCGAAAAACAAGACCGACTGAAGTTTCGGTCCAAGTCTGAACTCTCAACTATCTGTAATCAAAAGGAAGGAACGATCTCATGAGGGGTATTCTTGTGGCTATCACAATAGTGCTGGCGGGTGCTCAAAACGTTGCCGCAGAAGGCGACGCGGCGGCAGGCGAAAAAGTTTTCAAAAAATGTGCCGCATGTCATGCAGTTGACGAAGGTAAGAAAAAGGTAGGTCCAACGATGTTTGGCGTTTGGGGCCGAGAAGCTGGCGCCGTTGAGGGTTACAAATACTCAAAAGCGATGGGGGAAGCCGGATTTGTTTGGGATGAAGAACACTTATCCGGGTTCCTGGCGTCTCCCAAAAAGTACCTGCCGGGCACGAAAATGTCCTTCCCCGGAATAAAGAAACCGGAGCAAATCTCAGACCTGCTGGCCTATCTGGAATCCCTGCAGTGACAGACCAACGGCGTTTCTTTGATGGCGTCTTGCACGCTTGCCCTCAAAGAAACGCTAATTTGCCTTCTCCTTGGTTGGTCAGGCTCTAAGTTTTTCCGTTCAAATACCGCGCCATTTCCGGGGCAGCCACAAGGGTCTGAATGACAGTCCCGAAATGTTCAAGCGACCCCGTGCGCGGATCACTGTCGCGCCATGCCAGTCTGATGGAACGGCCAAACACCCCATCCGCAATGGGATGTGTTGTTGCCAGGCCACCGAAACGGTCAGGGCCACTCTTTGTCCAGGTCGGTCAATCCGGTCGCAAACGCAACGGTCTGATCTTGTAGGCAGTTCTCCTGAGAAAGCAGAACGAGCTGAAAGGACAGAACCTTGGACCAGCGAACTTATTCATTGGGTCTGAAGCCCAGTTCCTTGGGGCAGGCAAAAAATTGTTCGTGAAACAGTCGAAACGCTCTCATCATCGTCTGTTTTGGGTCGGTTGCAATCCGCAAAGTGTTGACCGAAGCGAATGATATACAGCCGAACTGCTTCCCGGCCGACGAACACGCCCCTCGCAGCCAATAAATCCTCAAACCTTTCTGCTGCTCAGTTCAGAACATTTGCGGCGGTAACCACCGTCATTCGGCCTTGGGAAACCTGGCTCAGCACTTCAATACGATTAAGCTCGCGTTCGCTCATGACAACCAATCCCACCGCCACACTCCAATCCTGCCTGCTCGACAAAGAAGTGTGACACTTCTACTTTGCTAATGTGGGACATTTTAACTTTGCTGCTTCAGGCTAACGCGGCGTAAGGTAAATTATGTGAAACATGCAGCCGCGAGCTTATTCAAAGACGAAGCAGAGCGTTTTAGCCGCACTCAAGGATACCTGTTCCCCAATCTTTGATCACGGTGACATCCGGTTGCTCAACGACCTCGCTTGCGCTCAAGTTGAACTCTCTCGCGAGGTCCGTAATCTGAACCGCACCACTGGCTGGATGAAACCGCTGGCCGAACTTGTCTTAGTCGGGTATCTGCGGACCGAGTGGAGTTGCTCAGATGTGCTGATCACACCTTTTTGATAGCCACCACTGGTCTGTGGATAACCGAGTGCCAGGGTCACAAAATCGGGTCAATTGTCCAAGAATGTATCTGCGTCCAGTAATTAAAGGCACGGTGACATCTACCAACGGTGTTATGCAAGTCCAAGCGACGTTGCTGCGTCGCTAAGCCGTCGCGCGGCCTGACCTGGGAATCCATCCACCTCGCTCTCATCAAACACCGCATAAGCCGCGTAGGCAAACCTTGGTGCTGGCTCGATCAACTTAAGCCACCCGTCCTGGAGCTCCGTTTCGATCACGCGCCTGGGGAAATAGCCAGCTGCAGGAACAGACTTCAGATACTGCAGGCCCAGGGTTCCGATGCCCAGCTGGAGGCGCGGTGCGTCAAGCTCCGGAAAGTTCAGAAAATGGTCAGCTCGGAATTCTGGACCCCAGTCTATCAGGATGTAAGCGTTGCCCAGAGCGGCGGGCTCTGCATCCGGGCCGCTGCTGACCAGCACGAACTCATCCTCAAAGAGTTGAAGTGCGGACAAGCCCGAAGCGTTCCGCGGTCGGTACATGACGGCGAGGTCGAGGATGCCCTCTTCGATCTCGCGAGACAGCGATTCGGAGGAGGCCGCCGAGGCTCTGACAGCGACGTCCGGCAGCGCTTCCATCAACTCGGGTAAGGCCTTGATGAGATACCCGTCCCAGAGGCTCGGCGCCGCGCCGATTTCCAACGCTGCGGCCATAGAGGCTGGGAGACCAGCGTCCAACTTTGCCTGTGTCCAGGTGCGCACCAGAACCTGAGCATGTTTGAGGAAATGCCGCCCTGCAATGGTCAGGGTTGCGCCCGACTTACCACGTTCGAACACAGGCTGACCAAGTTGCTGCTCGAGCGTTCGAATCCGCATGCTCACTGTCGATTGCGTGACATGGACTTTGTTGGCAGCGTCGAAGAATGTACCGGTTTCAACCACCGCGAGGAACGTTCGAGCAAGTTCAATGTCCATGGGCCACCTATTCGAATTTCCGATATTATCCGCGAGAATAATTCGTTATTCAACACGATACCTTTGTGCCATATTCCCAACGTAGCGCGAAAGTGCCCCCACCAGATCGGAACGCTAATCAACAGTTCTCATTTTGTAGTGGAGATCCCGAGCTGAGGGACCGTTGCAATCTGAATCCTGTAGATTTGCCACCAACACCGGAGCGCTGCACCAACCCCACAATGGGCAAGAAGCCCATTTTCTCATGGAGAAAACAAAATGAGTCGAGTTTCTATTGTTGCTCTTCTCTCTTCGCTGTTTGCTGTTCCGGTATTCGCCATGCCCGCTGATCTTGACATGGACGGTGATGGCCTGGCGTCGCTGGCAGAGCTTCAGACCAAGTATCCTGAAGTCTCGGATGATCTCTTCCTGGAGATCGACGCGAATGCCGATGGTTTCATCAATGACGACGAATTGGTTGCCGCCGTTGATGCAGAGCTTCTCCCTGGTCCCGCAGGGGATCAGTAAGCAAAGGTTGTCACGGTTATGAGGAAGCCCATCCCGTCCTATAAATGGCTGCTTGCCGCGATGGGTATCTGGTTAGTTCTGTCCCCCTTTATCCTTTTCCGTGAGGAAACCCTGTTGCAGGGCATGGCTGAACTTGAAGCTCTTGCCTTCATGGCAATTGGCATTGGTGTTCTGGTCCTGTCCGGCGCTGACGGCCGGAGCCACCTTCTCGCACGGGTGGCTCCGGTATCGGCACTGGGGGCTTCTTTAATCGTCGCACCGGCAGCGCTGAACTTCACCGGCCACATTGTGGCAACGGCCAATGCATGGCTAACGGGATCGGCGCTGATCGCGCTCACCGTATGGGAGGTAATGGCGAGCCGCGGATTGCGAGCGGTCTCGTAAACTGGCGCGGGGCGGGCAACTGCCCCGCGCTCTCACATTCAGGCCACCTAAATGATCTCGTCCTCATCGAACATTGGATCACCGTCGAGCTGATTGGCGATCATGTCCACCCGCATTTCAACATCTGCGCTCGTCGTTTTGGCGATATGAAACAAGGCGTCGCCCTCGTGCACAAATGGCAAATTGGTGCGGCCCACAATGATGCCGTCCGCTTCTCCAAGAACGTCCATTCTGATTTCACCAAACGGATCCGAGATCCGGCCGAGCAAGTCGCCGACCTCTACATATTCGCCCGCTGCCTTGAATGTTCTTAGCAAACCACCGACCGGAGCGCGCACCCAGGAACTCGTTCTTGCGTGAACCGGCGCCTCACGCACGGTAGCGATGCCACGCTTGGCAACCATGCCCATGGCGTTCATGACCCGAAGAATACCTGCGAGTCCCGCCCGCGCCGAAAGCTCGTCAAAACGAAGCCCTTCGCCACCTTCGAACAGCAACACATCGACGCCGAGTTCTTGTGCCGCCTTTCGTAAGGACCCGTCGCGCAACTTGGAAATCATGACGACCGGTGCACCGAACGCATCAGCGTATCTGATCGTCGCATCCGAGGCAGGAGAAACTCGAATTTGAGGCAGGTTGGTGCGGTGAATAGCGGCAGAATGAAGATCGATACCGAGATCGGAACGCTCAACAATTTCGGTCATGAAGATATGTGCGAGGCGGCCCGCCAATGATCCGCCCTCGCTACCGGGAAAAGACCGGTTCAGGTCGCGCCTGTCCGGAAGGTACCGGGATTGGGTCATGAAGCCGAACGCGTTTACGATGGGCACAACCAGCAACGTGCCCGCGATCTTGTCGAGTTGAGGTGCCCGTAGCAATCGCCGTGCGATTTCGACGCCGATCACCTCATCGCCATGAATTGCCGCGCTGACAAACAGGACTGGTCCTGGGCGGCGGCCATGAACCACATGCACTGACATGCTCACCGGGGTATGATCGGACATCACGCTCACCGGCAGGTCCAGCGTGGCCCGCGTTCCTGCCGGGACGCTGAAGCCGCCGATTTCAAAAGGCTCGCGCATAGCCTTTATCCACGCCCGCGTGTCTTGGTGTTTCCCTTGGTGGCGTTCTTTTCCAGGAACTCGATGATCTTGCCCGCAACATCGATCCCGGTCGCCTTTTCCACCCCTTCCAATCCGGGTGAGGAATTCACCTCCATGACCACCGCCCCGTGATTAGCGCGCAGCATATCTACACCGCAGACATTCAGCCCCATCGTCTTGGCCGCTCGTACAGCTGTGGAGCGTTCCTCGGGAGAGATCTTGATGGACTTGGCGCTTCCTCCCCGATGTAGATTGGATCGAAACTCACCCTCGGCACCCGTCCTTTGCATTGTCGCAATGACTTTTCCACCAACCACAAGAGCTCGGATATCGGTGCCACCTGCTTCTTTGATGAATTCCTGCACCATGATGTTGACCTTTGCGCCGCGAAAGGCCTCGACAACAGATTTGGCTGATCGGTTTGAATCAGCAAGGACAACTCCAATGCCTTGCGTCCCTTCAAGAAGCTTGACCACCAATGGTGCGTCGCCCGCAAGCTTGAGAACTTCTCCGGTTTGCTTCGGATCATGAGCGAACGTCGTTACCGGCAGGCCAATGCCGTCCCGTGCCATGAGCTGCATGGAGCGCAGCTTGTCGCGCGATCTGCCAATCGCCACTGACTCGTTGAGTGGAAAGACCCCCATGATCTCGAACTGTCGTAGCACGGCCAACCCATAGAAGGTGACCGATGCTCCGATCCGGGGGATCACCGCGTCATAACGCCCAAGCTTCTTACCGTCATAGTAAACCTCGGGTCTCCGCGACGCGATATTCATATAGCAGCGAAGGGTGTTCACGATATCAAGCTCATGTCCACGCTGCTCTGCGGCTTCCTTGAGACGACGATGTGAGTAGAGGTCAGGGTTTCGAGCGAGCATGATCAGTTTCATTCGCGTTGTCCCTTTGTAACCTTGAGTGTCGTATTGTTCTTGATTTTGGTCGGCGTTTTTCGAGCCCCCAGCAAATAGGAGTGGCCCGGATCGACAAGAATTCCGCGGCGCCGAATGGCCGTGCGACCGAGGATGAGATCGAACTCCATTTTGGCGCGATTGGCCAGCGAAACATCGATATGCCAGCGGTACGGTCCAAGCAAGAGCAGCGTGCGAACAATCAATCGGAGTTCCGGGACACCACCGGTATTCTTGATTTCGCGCTCATCGACAACCCGCGTGCGCACTCGATTTGCCGACCGACGGTTTTGAACTGGTATCATGAACTCGACCCATCGCTCCCCGTCAATCTCGAAGACCGTCTGATCGACGGCGTGGAGCGCTGCGGTTCTTGCACCCGTGTCTATCTTGGCCGGGATATTCTCTATTCCGAACTCGGGCAGGCTGATGCGTTCGCGCCAACCTATGATTTCCGGGGTCCGCGGGTGTTTGACCATGGCAGCTATCTCACGCAATCATCGTTGGCACGGCGGTAATTCACAAATGAGTTGGCACTCATCACGACGTAAAACGTATCCATATCGATCAAAACATATCCCAGTTCGAAAAGCGCGGCGGACAGCGCACGGATATCCTCTTCATACAAACGTTTTCGCCCGGCGATACGGCGCACCAGTTTGTCGGGAATGCGGTACCGGCCGCTTGCCTTGCCGCCGAACTCGCGATCATACAGCGCTGCCAAATGCCCGGCCGTCGAAGATATCCAATGTGTTGCGTGCATGATTATTGCCTATACTAGTGTAAAAATATTGTCTATAGCCAAATAAAAACTGCTATACCGCCTGTATTGGCCAGAAACTCCAACTTTGAATCAATCATGAGCGACACAGACACTTTACCTCGGGAAATGGAAGCGCAGCTGCAGCAAGCGCTGTCGGAACGGGACGGGGCTGCGTTGGCAATCCTGCTTGATCCGCTGCCCTTGAGTGACGCGCTGCGCGAATTGCTCAATCTGCCGATCGAACAGCGGAGCATCGCGCTGTCGTTGCTACCACCAGAAGTTGCCGCCGACCTCGTTGAAGAAGCGCCGAATGCGCTGGCAGTCGATCTGGTTGAGCATATGGTGACGGAGCAGGCCGCAGAGGTCATCGAAGAGCTGGATTCGGATGTTCAGGCCGATGTCATCGGTGAACTCGAAGACGCAGACGCCGAGGCGATCCTCGCGCGGATGAACCCTGAAGATGCTGCGGACGTTCGCCGATTGGTGGAGTATGAGGACGACGTTGCTGGCGGCCTCATGGTCGCAGAGGCCTTCACCTTTTCCGAAACCGATACAGTTGGAAAAGTGCTAAGACGGTTTGCCGATGAGGAATTCGATCTCGAACGTTACCGAGGTCAGCACCCTTATGTTTTGAATGCCAATGGCGTACCAATTGGTGTGGTCTCGCTGCGTGGCCTCTTGTCCACCCGTCGTAGCGCACGTCTCACGGACATCACGGTGCCACCCATCACTGTTCCTGCCACCATGCCGCTGGAGGAACTGGAAGACCTCTTCGATGAACACCCGTTCCTGGGGTTACCCGTTATCGAAACGGACGGGCATCTGGTTGGTGTCATCTCACGGTCCGCGGTTGATGAAGCCCTGCTGGAGCGCGCGGAATCGGCCAGTCTGAAACGTCAGGGGGTCTTCGGAGACGAACTGCGGTCGATGCCTCTGCGGCTTCGAGCACGACGGCGGCTTCAATGGCTCTCGGCCAACATTGTTCTCAACGTCATCGCGGCCAGCGTGATCTCGGCCTATGAAGAGACCCTTGCTGCCGTGATCGCGCTTGCCGTGTTTCTCCCGATGGTGTCGGACATGAGTGGTTGCTCGGGCAACCAGGCCGTTGCCGTCAGCATGCGCGAGCTGTCCCTGGGCCTTTTGCGGCCCATTGATGCCATGCGCGTTTGGATCAAGGAGGTGTCGGTCGGGGTGGTCAACGGGTTCGTCCTGGGCCTTTTGATCGGTGTCGTGGCCTGGATGTGGAAAGGAAACCCGTTTCTGGGGCTGGTTATTGGCGGCGCGCTCGGTCTGAACACCATCATCGCGGTGTCGCTCGGCGGCGTTCTTCCATTGCTGCTGAAGCGCATCGGTCAAGACCCGGCGGTCGCAAGCGGCCCCTTGCTTACAACAATCACCGACATGGCGGGGTTCTTCCTTGTTCTCAGCCTCGCCACCGCGATGATGCCCCTACTGGTATGATTTTCCCCTGCGCCTTGATCATTGGTTTTGCACAGGCGCACTCCTTTCAGAGGAATAACAAGAATGACGATCTCAAGCATTGTCGAGACACAGAAACTGAAAAGGCGCCCGTTCTGCGACGCCGACATGTCTGTGTTCGAAGCCGCTGTATCAATTGCGTTTCTTGAGGTGAATGCCCTCGCGGTCTTTAGAGATGAGAAGCTGGTTGGGATCATTACGGATCACGATGTGCTGCTGTGTCTCGCGGATTCCGGTTCTGCGTTTTATGAGCAGTCCGTAAACGACTGGATGACCGAGAAACCAGTTACATGTGCAGCGGGTTCAAAGCTTTCCACCGCCCTCAATCTGATGGCCAAACACGACATTCGAAATTTGGTCGTCACCCATCGCGGAGAACCGCTCACCGTCGTGAGTGGCAAAGAAATCCTGGCGCTTATTCATGAGGAAGACGAACTGGAACTGAGGGTACTGCGCGACAAGGCACAGGGCACGACAGACCGATCCATTGTCTGACGCGGATTGATGGTAACGATCATGGGTAAAACAGGAAAATTCTCTGGAACGGCGGGAGAGCGCCACGCGCAAGTCGCGGCCCTTCCCTTTCGTTTGTCCCGAGATTTAGAGCTCGAGATCCTATTGGTGACGTCCAGGGACACGGGGCGCTGGATTCCACCGAAAGGGTGGCTGATGAAACGTAAGTCATTATGGTCAGCCGCCAAAATCGAAGCGCAGGAAGAGGCAGGAGCCATTGGTGTTATCTCCAAAACTCCCCTTGGAACCTATGGTTATCTGAAACTCCTGGACAACGGCACGACAATTGATTGCCTTGTCACGCTTTACCCTATGTATGTTCGAAAACTACGCAAACACTGGGATGAAAAACACGAGCGAAAGCGGCGCTGGTTTACGCCAAAGAAAGCCGCTCAGCGAGTCCAGGAGCCAGAACTGAGCAAATTGATCCTTCGCATGGACGAACCGCCAAACTGGATACGGGCCATGTCAAAGTAACAGTAACGCGAAGCTAGCCGCCCTGCTGGACTTCATGAACCGTCAGCACGTCGGGCAATTCCAATAAGGCTGCATCGCACTTTGCCTATCCGAGCCTTCGCACGGATCGCAGAATTACGAGGCAAGCAAACTCGCGGCGGTGAAACAACGCCGCATTGCAAATAGTGAGGTATCAATGCACATAAAACGGGCCGTCTTGTTGTTGATGCTACTCTCGGCCTGCGCCGTAGAGCCGACGTTTGTGCAACTTCCGTTCGAGAGCTCCGGTAGTAAGGAGCGCATCTACTACAGTACCCTTCGCAGTCGGGCGGAAAACAGTGATATCTTTGGACCAGACCGGGCCAAAACGCCGTCTTTCGGTCAGTTGGATGTCTCGATCCCGATATCCCACGAGGTTGGAGCCATCGAATGGCCGGATGGCAGCCCGGATCCCGCGCAGCACTTTGTCGTGAGCCAGCACGCGGTATTTGCTGGGGCGAAGGAGTTTCGCGCGCAGATCAACTCGCAACGGGGGCCCGTGACGCTCTTTGTCCATGGCTATAACACCAGCTTCCCAGAAGCCGTTTTTCGGCACGCCCAGATCGCTCATGACTACGAACTGAAAGGGGATCAGATCCAGTTTTCTTGGCCCTCAAGCGGTGTTCCGTCCGGGTATCTCTATGACCGCGACAGTGTGTTGGCTGCGCGTGACACGCTCACAGAACTGATAGTGGACCTGTCACGTGACCAACCCGGTCAGCTCACGATTGTAGGGCACTCGATGGGGAGCTTTCTTGTCATGGAAGCATTGCGGCAAATAGGATTATCGGTCGATGCCAAGACACTTTCCCGTCTCAACCGGGTTATCCTGATCTCACCTGATGTCGATGAAGCCGCTTTCATGACGCAACTTGAAAAAATCAATCCACGCCCGTCCAATAAAACCGTTGTGGTGAACAGCAGCGATCTGTTGCTGTCGGTCTCCGGTCGATTGTCCGGCGGGGCATCCACACGGATTGGAACTGGGCGGGACCAGGAAGAACTTCGAGCGCAAGGCATCAACGTGGTAGACCTGTCGGGCATCGACGATGGCGACAGCCCCGGCCACTTTCTCGCCGCGACCTCTCCGACAGCGATCGCATTTCTTAGAAGCCTTGCGCCCATTGAATAAAGCCCTTGTTCCGGTGTGACGCAGCCCGTCGCGGCAGATGTCTAATTGCATTGACTTTGGCGGCGGAGGGGAAAAGGAATGGCTATGACCACTCAAACCGTCACCCCGATTTGTGCCTTCGACATAACGGATGGACACGCGGCCCCTGTCTCGTCTGCCTGGCCTGGGCCCGTACCCGAAGGTCAAAACGCCTATCGTTGGCTTCATTTCGACGTGGCCGATGAAGGTCTGGAGCAATGGGCGAAAGAACACCTGCCCGAGATTGCGGCGCAGGCTTTGCTGCAATCGGAAACACGACCGCGATGCGATCCACATGAAGACGGACTCATCCTGAACCTGCGTGGGGTCAATTTGAACCCAAATGCCTCTCCCGAAGACATGGTATCGTTGCGACTCTGGGCCTCAGAAAGAACTATTGTTTCCGCACGTGTGAGAAAGGTTTGGGCGGCTGACACTATCAAGGTCGCTGCCGAGAAAGGCGCTGGACCAAAGAGCGTCGGTGCCTTTCTGGCCGAGCTCGCTTATAGGCTGACGAAACGTGTCGAAGCGGTTTCTCTGGAACTGGAAGGTGATACGGACGCTCTTGAGGAAGAGGCCCTTGGCGGTGGCACGCTGAACCCAGACCAGATCGCGCGGTTGCGCCAGACCGTGATCAAGCTCCGGCGCTATATCAGTCCTCAACGAGACGCGCTTGACGCTTTGTCAGCGGCTGAGGGGGAAATACTCGATGAGCGTGCGTCCATTCTTCTGCACGAGACCGCAAACCGCACCCGTCGAACACTCGAAGAGTTGGATGCAAGCCGGGATCGCCTGACGGCTCTGCAGGACCAGATGGATGCTGAACATGCCAACGCGATGGCGAGGAACGGCTATCTTCTGTCCGTGGTTGCCGCGATCTTTCTTCCGCTTGGGTTTCTGACAGGCTTGTTCGGTGTCAATGTGGCAGGCATGCCCGGACTGATTGCACCTTTCGCCTTTTGGGCGCTTTCCCTCGGGTCGGTCACGATCGGTGTTGCGCTCTATGTCGTCTTCAAACTTTCAAAGTGGCTGTAAATGGGAATGTCACCGAGCATTTGACACCTAAAGCTCTCTGTTTTCCTCTGCACCGACCTCTTCTTCTGAAGCAAGGTTTGCGGTCTCCGGTGTTGCCGCTCTGGGTAGTGGAGAAGCCTGGAAGGCAACCTTATCTTCTTCGGCGACCGGCGGTGCAGTCCTGAGCCTGAAGAGAGCAAACAACAGTAGCAAGGTATGCGCTGAGGCAGTCGTCACGAACAGGCTGCTCGTTCCGATGGTCGTCATCGCAAAACCCGCGATAGTCGGTCCCACAATAGACCCAACTCCATAGACAAGAAGCAGACCGCCACTCACCTGAATAAAGGTTCCGGGTTTGGCATGGTCGCTCGCGTGGGCGACAATCACGGGATACATGGAGAAGACCGTGGCGCCAAAAACAGCGGCCAGCAGTAGCAGAGCTGTTTGCTCGGAGGGTGCAAACAGCACAAATAGCCCATCTGCAACCAGGGCGATGACGGCGACACCAATGAGAACAAGCCTTCGATCGAAGCGATCCGAGAGAGATCCCACCGGGATCTGAGCAACGGCCCCCGCCAGGATCGGTATGCTTGCAAAAAGTGCGATACCAGACACATCCAGCCCTACGCGCGACGCATAGACCGCAGCGAGTGTTCCGAATGCTGCGTTGGAGATACCAACCATGAAAACTGAAAAGACCGCCACCGGCGAGTTGCGCCAAAGTCCCGGCAAATCAAGCGAGACGCTAACCAGCGCTGCGGGAGCCGCGCCGGCCGAGATTGCAGTCGGCAGCAGGGCGGCGCAATAGACAATGGCGGCCAAAACAAAGAAGAGATAGCCGGACGTATCACCTGTTACCAGCAGCATCTGACCAGCGGTCGACGCCGCGAGGTTTACCATTGTGTAGATCCCGAAGATCTTCCCGCGCGAAGTGCTGTCCGCCCGCTCGTTCAACCAGCTTTCCACAATCATCGCAGCACCAGCGAAGCAGAAGCCGGAGAGCGCCCGTAACGGAATCCACACCCAAGGTGTCAAGAAAAGAAGCGACAGCAACACCGTAATCGCCGCCAATGCGCACATCACGCCGAATGATCGAACATGCCCGACCTTTGCCACCAGATAGGGCGTTTGCAAACAGCCCAGTACATATCCAATTGCCCACCCGGTTCCGAGAAGACCAAGCGAGGCGGCTGAAAACCCTTCCTGTTCTCCCCGTATCGGCAAGATCAGACCATTGATGCCCCCTGCAAGCAGGAGGAACCCAGACCCCAATAGAAGAGCGGCCAGTGGAAGAAGCTGTCGCGCCATGGTTTAATCCTTGTTGGGGCGACGCGCGATATCAAGAAAAATGACCAACATTCAGTACCAGCGGCTCGTGGGTTACCATCAGAAGAATTATCGCCTGATGTGGGTTATCCCGTGCTAGAATTTCCCTCCTGATAGGGTTGTTTTCGCCGCTGTCAACAGGATTTCTATTCCGTTGGTTTTGAAATTTTCCCATATCCGCAGCATCACTTCGCTTGCCATATTGGCAACGCCGCTTTCGGGATCATTGATCCAGATGCACAATTCCAAATCGATAGAATTGTAGCCAAACCCTCTCATGAGACATGCCGGTACGGGGGGGGTGTCAGCACCCGCGGCACTTCCCTGGCGGCCACGATGTAGAAACTTCGAGCCTGCTCTATATCGGCATCATAAGATATGCCGACAGTGATTCGACGGCGCGTAGGCTTGTCGGAATGGGACGAGGTGGTCAGCGGACTGGCAATGAGAAACTGGTTCGGAATGAGCGTTTCCGTCCCGTCCCATGTTCGGAAGGCGACATAGCGGGTTGTCATCTTCTGAACCTATCCATAGGTCGGGCCGCTAGCGGTTTCGACTTCGATCACATCGCGGGGCATTACGGACTCATCAGCCAGAGGCGTATAGCTTGCCAAGAGATTTTCGTGTGTGCTTCGCAGGCCCAGACCGATGCCGATACCCGCTAATCGCGAAGGCGGTCAGATCAACACTAATGGCGTGCAGCGCGATGACTACCGCCACTATCTGCAACACCATACGCAGCAACCGCGTCACCAACAGCCGCAACGCAGAACTCATTCCGTCGACAGTCTGAAGTCACCGTTCGATGGCAACCGAGAGTGCATTGGCACACCAGATCAGCAGTAATCCTTTGACGATTGCCCAGCTTGATACTGTGACAGGGCCAAGTAAAAACCCGGAATCGCGCAACCACTCGGTGACGATATCCAGCAATCCAACCGCGTTAAGCGCGGCCGCAGACCAAGCGACCGAGACCACGGGCAGTGAGATGGCAGCAACTGTGCGAACAAGAAGCTGCACCGCCGGCCCAAGCGACGTTTGTCGGCTGAGACTTTCCACAACGCGTTCGAACCTCCGCCGCAGTAGCAAGGCGAGAAACCAGGACACTGCGATCACTGCCAGTTGATAGAGCGATACAAAGGTCAGTAGATAGTTGCGCACCCAGGCAAACATGCGCAGGAGGTGATCTGTAACAGTCGTTGCGATCTTTTCAACTTCCTGCTCGACAATCAGACCTTTCATCGCACCACTTAGAACGATGAATAACGCTGCCAGACGGAGATCAATAGGTCCAGGTCTGTCGAGGGCAATCGTGCTACTCCTGATTTGAATGCGCCGGAAACTTTGGTCCAGCGAGGTTTTGCCGTTTTGAAATTCAAGATGGATGGCAGATAAATGGGCACACAGCCTTGGGGCCGATAGGCCCCCAAAACTATCTGTCTAAAACGCAAAAAAGACGTCGCTTTCGGACGCTTTGGTCGAAAACGGTGCAGCGAAACTTGCGCGTTGTCGCAATATCCACCAACAGTCTGGAAATGGTGTTCAGAATGATGGAAGTACATTCAATTCCCGGCGCTTTTACGGCGCGGGAATGCGAGCAGATTGTTGCCTCATCAAAGCGGGTCCCGGCAAATGATGCATTGCTGGTCGGCCAGAACAGAGATCACAACTTGCGCAAGTGCGATGTGACTTGGCTGGACGACGTCATCGGCACCGAGTGGGTAATGGCACGTCTGATAAGTTTGGTGCGCCGCTCCAACACTGATAGGTTTGACTTTGATCTGCGGGAATTCTCCGAAAGCCCGCAGGTCGCTTGCTACAAGGCCTCAGACGGTGGCCATTTCGCCTGGCACTCCGATATTGGAGACAGTCCCACCGCTCGAAAACGGAAACTGACGCTGGTTGTTCAGCTCAGCAAACCCGGATTGTATGACGGGGGTGACCTGGAAATCATGCCGGATGCCTACGCCGTGACGGCCAGTCGATATCAGGGATGCGCAACCGTCTTTCCGAGCTTCTTGCTACATCAGGTGACGCCGGTTGAGCAGGGCGAGCGATACTCGTTGACAGTGTGGGCACATGGCCCAGCCTTCCGTTGAGCAATACATACAGCGGGCCGTTTTCTGCTCTTTGCGTACGTGCCACGTGGTGCTGTTTGAACCTGTCCCGACCGGTAGTCGGAAAACAATCCGGCGTCGACCTGGGCGCCTACTCGCCAATAATCGATCACCTTTTAAGCTTTTGAATAAAAACGTTTATATCGCAACTTCGCAATGCCAAAAATTTTTTCAAGCTTGTCTCTTGAAACTATGCTTTCACATCCCAAAATCTCGTCCGTTAGCACTCATCAGTCGAAAGTGCTAACTTGTTGAATCGCCAATTGAGGAGCATTCAGAATGGCATTCAAACCTCTACATGACCGTGTGCTGGTCCGTCGCGTTGAGAGCGAAGAGAAAACCGCAGGCGGCCTGATCATTCCCGACAGCGCGAAAGAAAAACCCAGCGAAGGCGAAGTTGTCGCAACCGGCGAAGGCGCGCGCAAGGACAATGGCGAGCTGATCGCAATGTCAGTCAAGGAAGGTGACCGTATCCTGTTCGGAAAATGGTCCGGCACCGAAGTGAGCATCAACGGTGAAGAGCTGCTGATCATGAAAGAAGGCGATATCATGGGGATCATCGAGGATATTGCAGCGGCGAAAGCCGCCTGACCCGACACCACATCTGGATACAACAAAGAGTTATCTAAGGAGCAAGCCAAATGGCTGCAAAGGACGTCAAGTTTACTACCGATGCCCGCAATCGCATGCTGCGCGGGGTCAATACATTGGCCGACGCGGTCAAGGTGACCCTCGGCCCGAAAGGCCGCAACGTGGTTCTGAGCAAATCCTTCGGCGCGCCGCGCATCACCAAGGATGGTGTGACAGTGGCCAAGGAAATCGAACTGGAAGACAAGTTCGAAAACATGGGCGCGCAGATGGTGAAAGAAGTCGCCAGCCGCACCAATGACGAAGCCGGTGACGGCACCACCACCGCGACCGTTCTGGCGCAGGCCATCGTCAAAGAAGGTCTGAAGCAGGTTGCAGCGGGCCTGAACCCGATGGACCTGAAGCGCGGCATCGACCTGGCAACTGCCAAGGTTGTTGAAGGCATCAAGTCGGCCTCGCGCGAAGTGAAGGACTCGGCAGAAGTTGCTCAGGTCGGCACGATCTCGGCCAACGGCGAAGCCGAAATCGGCCAGCAGATCGCAGACGCGATGCAGAAGGTTGGCAACGAAGGCGTCATCACCGTCGAAGAAAACAAAGGTCTGGAAACCGAGACCGACGTTGTCGAAGGTATGCAGTTCGACCGTGGCTACCTGTCGCCTTACTTCGTCACCAATGCTGACAAGATGATTGCAGA
>NZ_JBXWMF010000031.1:0-59966 GCF_059609725.1 Ruegeria sp. YTSC199 | reverse complement strand
AGATTGAAACTACAGCGAGCCTGATCCTCCTAAGCCAATCAAACGCTCGTGTTCCAAATCATTCGATGACGGACAAGCTGCGGTCTGGAACTCCATCCCTTCGCCGGACACACCGGGCGTGACGAACACCTGTCCTTGAATGCCTTTGGACTGCATCTCAATCGCCGCATTTGGGTCGATCAGGGCTTTCCGGAACAGGTCATTCTGGGCCGCTATTTCTGTCGCCTGAAGGCTGGTGTCGTTCTCGATGTCTTTTGTCGTCTCAGGGTTCAAAACCATCTCTCCTTTTGTTGTGCGACGTTCGGGGCTGATCCCCTTTTGGTGCTGGTTTTGAGCCGAGCCCTGAAAGGGCGTCGTCTCTAAAACCTGCCCCGTGGCGAACGCGGAGAGGGGCGAGACAGGACAAATCGACAAGAGTGGTGCGGCCCGCAGCGCAACGCGCGAGGACACGGTCTTGTCTATTTGTCTTGTCCGAGGGGGGAGGCCGCGCCTTCCCCCTGACGTCGGGGGGCGTTTGGCTTGTCCAAATCCCGCCTGACCACCAAAAAAGGCCAAAGGATCTTCGATCCTGCGGGAGCGCAAAAGGGATCGTCACCCGAACGGGCAGATCACCGCGGCATGAACCAACCATGACCCAAAGCCCCCTGCCTGGCTCGCAAGAGACGGATCAGGGGCTACTGGGACAGGGAGATCATGCTGGGGTGTTCTGGGTGGAAGCCGGTATGCCGGCTGAAAGCTAGAGCCCGGTCACGAGACGACAGGCTCGGGGTTTGCTAGATAGAGACAGAATGAACCTCGACGTTATTCACCAACCGGAATATACCCTCGACGGAGCTTTTGCTTTTCGAGTTTCTGTAGTGCATCAGCAGCCTGGGCTTCGTCATCATATGTCACCATCATGGCTTGCCCATTTGTGCCAATGCGCCCCCAGGTACGAAACACAGAAACTTCCCCAAACAGTGTCGGCTGCAATTCAATTCCATAAAACCGCGCCATGTTGACGTCCGGGTCCACGTGTATGAGGTGGACAGGTGTGGTGTCTGTCTGCTCCATAGCCCGATTATCCATTGGCGCCGCTCTTCTGTCCAATGACATTACAAGATCAATTCTTCGGAAAGGATTCTGACCCTGAATGGAGCTGGCATCGAATAAATCCGCTATTATTATCGCACCCTCCTGACCAATGTGTAAGAATAAGGATTGGCCATGCTTCGTCTTTTGCTATTTACGTTTGTGATAGGTCTTGCCGCCAACGCGAGTATGGCGCAGACGCCGCCTTCGGTTGGTGAGGTCTCGCATTACGACGGTCTCTTCGCAGCCGCTCACACCGGCAACGAAGAAATGATCCGGCAGCTCGTTGCGGCGGGGGCAAACGTCAACGCGCGGGACTCGCGAGGCCGCACGCCAGCCCATGTGGCAGCCTTTGCTTCAGAGGACGAGGCGTTGCGCGCGCTAGCCGAGGCCAGTGCTGACATGAACGCGCTAGAAGGTCAGGACTACGACGTGGTCACGATTGCGGCCGTTGCAAATGATCCAGAACTGATGACGCTCGCAATCGAGTTAGGCAATGATCCGGGCCTGACGACCAGCCCTTATGAAGGAACGGCGCTGATAGCGGCCGCGCATATCGGGCATGTCGAGATTGTCCGACGGCTGATCGCCGCTGGCGCGCCTCTGGACCATGTGAACAATCTGCACTGGACAGCAGTTATCGAAGCCGTTGTGCTTGGTGACGGCGGCCCGGATCATCTTGCGGTTCTGGATGCGTTGTTGGCGGCAGGTGCTGACCGATCGCTTGCCGATAGTAACGGAACTACGCCACTCGAACACGCCGAACTACGCGGGTTTGCTGAGATGGTAGAGCGGTTAAGAAGAGAGGACTGAGACCAGTTTGGCAAGCTGAAGCTTTGAGTTTCAATTGAAAGGCGCCGATGGCAGCTTGGATAAGACCGCCCTCAGATCAAGGTCTTCTCGTGGTAGGGTGGTGCTAAAGATGAATACATCTCACGGATGTCGGCAAAATGAACAAGATTAAAAAGCATGAGCAGGACTGCCAGAGCACATTTGTTTTAGCGAGGCGTGGTTTTCTTGGCGCATCAGTCTTTAGCGCACTGACGGTCGGAATGAGTAGCTCCGTCGCAGGTCAAACTTCTTCGAGTTCGGACAACGCGATACCTCAACCAAATGATCCCAACGATGCCACGTTCATGGAGCGCGCTTTCGAGATGCGTCAGTATGCAATTGACCATGGAGATCAGGGGTATGGTGCGGTTGTGGTGCGCGACAATGTAATTATTGGCCAATCATGGAGCAGGGTATTCTTGGATCAAGACCCCACGGGCCACGCTGAAATGGCGGCGATCAGGGACGCGGCGCGCCGTCTCAATGACCGAGAATTGCACGGAGCGGTCATGTATTCATCTTCCAGGCCATGTCTCATGTGTGAAGCAGCGGCTTTTTGGGCTGGGGTCGGTCACATGTTCTATGGCCGGGAAATCAGGAGCGCGGGATCTCCAAAGCTTTGCAGTTAGATAGGTTCAGCCACCAGCGAAGTTTCATTTTGGCTTCGCATCCCGCGGTGCGAAGTTTAGGCCCAAACCGGACATTCGCACCGCTGTCAAGGCTCTGCAGCCCGCCTAGCCGACACTAGCCTCGACAGCAAAATTGTTGGTACAGTATACCGGCACATGCGAAATAATGTGCCCGCGTGACACCAGCTCTGACACGCTTTCAGGTGTCAGCCCCACTCGGCATTCATGATTCTTGATTTATTTTGGAACGCCTATGAGCATTTTGCTACCCTCTCTCTTTGGTTTCCAGTGCGTGCAGAGATCACCTTTCCAGGATTCATGATTTCCCTCGGATCAATGGTGGCTTTGAGCGTTTTCATGAGATCGCGCTTGACTGGGTCCCCGTACACTTGATCGAGTGCCAACTTGTCTTGCCCCAGACCGTACTCCGCACTGAACGATCCATCGAGCTTTGCAACCAAATCGTAGATGCATGGAGAAATTTCGGTATGGATCTCTTCGAGAAAGGCAGAAGGATTGACTCCTTCTGGCGCAAGAACATTGAAATGTACGTTTCCGTCCCCGACGTGCCCATAAACGGAGAGGCGAGCACCTTGTCCAAAACGTTCAACGAGCGCCGCGCCAAGTTCTATGAACCTGGCCATATCCGAAATTCGAACTGAAATGTCGTGCTTGACTGAACCGCCGTTCAACACTTCGCCTTCTGGGATGTGTTCACGCAGATTCCAAAAGTCTTGCCTTTGTTGTTCGCTTGTCGCGATGACCCCGTCGACAATCAATTCGTCAGACATTCCATCTTCAAAAAACGCCTCGATGGCATGATCAAGGGAAAGCACCGGCGAAGAAGTCGAGGCTTCGATCAACACATAGTGTTTCGAGCTGCCAGACATAGGGCGGCGGAGTTCCGGTTTCATCGAAAGCAACAATTCGAGAGACTCTCCCGAGATGTATTCGAATGATGTAACGGCTTCGCCAGTGAATTGCTGAGCTTTTGCCAACAGAGGCATCAGGTCAACGATCCCGCTTATTGCCAAAAACCCAGTTACTCGGCTGATTGGGGGCAAAAACAGCCGCAAGGAAGCGGCGGTTATTATCCCAAGGGAGCCTTCGGCACCAATGAGAAGCTGATGCAATGCAAAGCCTCGATTGTCTTTTCGCAGCGGTGAAAGATTGCCTAGAATCTGACCGTCTGGCAGCACTGCCTCAAGCCCTAAGACTAAGTCACGAGCAATTCCATATCGAACAGCGGAAACGCCGCCTGCGTTTGTGGAGATGTTTCCGCCAATTTGGCACGACTGTTGTGAGCCGAGTGACAACGGAAACATTAGGTTCTCATGTTCTGCGGCGTCATGAATTTCAGAAAGGATGCAGCCTGCATCGACCGTGATTGAGAGGTTGTCGGCGTCAATCTCGCGCACTTTGTTCATGCGCTGAAGACTAATCAGAAGTTGTTGACCGCTGTCGTCAGGGGTACTGCCGCCGCAATAGCCTGTATTGCCGCCAACTGGGATCAGGGCAACACCGTGCATGTTGCAGAGCTTGACGACCTCGGCCACCTCTTCCGTTGAACGCGGGCGTAGCAAAGCTGGGCTGTTACCAGAGTACTTTTTTCTGAAGTCTGTCGTGTAACCGCCGATAATGTCCTGGTCTCGTACAACTATCTCCGCGGGTAATTCTGACAGTACAATTTCGTAGGATTTCATCGCGCGCCCCTTTTGAGTTTGGGGGCCATCCTAATGGGCACTTTTTACACGATATTTTGTTTTTGGGGCCAGAATGGGCATTCTGTGCGGTGTTGGCGGCTGCCAGGAAAATCAAACGGCGCGGCGGACAATGTACACCCTTCATCAGTTTCACGTAGCGCCTTCGAAGCACCGCGGACTTCTCTTGCACAGCGGCTACTTCTGTCGCTCGACTTCATTGAATCACCCAAACATCTTGCCACGACATATTGCGCCGCATGACCCATCTGATCCGACAGATTCTGCGGAAATCCTGCTGCCTTCGGCACAATCAACAGCAGCGATGCTTCTACCCTGTG
The DNA here is from genome assembly GCF_059609725.1 of Ruegeria sp. YTSC199. Taxonomy (NCBI): domain Bacteria; kingdom Pseudomonadati; phylum Pseudomonadota; class Alphaproteobacteria; order Rhodobacterales; family Roseobacteraceae; genus Ruegeria; species Ruegeria sp. YTSC199. The sequence goes on along the minus strand of NZ_JBXWMF010000031.1, from coordinate 55,394 downwards.
AAAGGTCAAAGTGGATGGGAGGAACCTTTGGCACTGCATCGATTGTAACCACCAGCCAGACGTGCGTGAACGTCGAACTTTAGGTTGGCGTTCACGACGACGACCAGAAAACCAATCGACGTAGAACTTGTCATTGTCCGTTTGGGTTCGCCGCAGAGCTCGAATTTGGGCATGCGAGGGAGCTTTCCATCCACTCAAACCTTCAGAATGAGGAGATAAACTGAAGATGAAGAAGTTTCTGAGTTTCCTGGCAGCCGGTTCGGTCGCGATGCAGCTCGCTGTCCCCGCTTATGCAGCTGACATGCGCCTTAAGTTTGCTGGTGTATTTCCAGTGGATCATCAAGGTTCCAAGATGATGGAGCAAATCAAGACTGACATCGAGGCAGCTGATGTTGGCCTGAAAGTTTCGGTTTTTCCAGCCAACCAACTTGGTTCCGGCGAAGCGCTGTTCGAAGATGTTGCGCGCGGTAACATCGACTTTGCCACCGCGTTTCTCTACGCCGACACTGACCCTCGTCTCGAATTCTTGTCCATGCCATTTCTCGTGAGCAACTGGGACGAAATGGACGCGGTCATGAGGGACATGGACTCAGAGTTTAATACGTTGCTGCAGGAGATTCTGTCTGAGCACGGTGTTCGGTTGTTGGGGCAGAATCCAGAAGGTTTTGTAGGCATCGTCGCAACGGAAGAACCCGCCAACTGGAACAACTTCGGTGCGAAAGATATGAATATTCGTGTCTGGTCATCGAATGTTGTCAAGTCGATGGTTGAGACGCTGGGATATCAGGCAACCACAATGTCTTGGGGCGATATTTTCCCTGCAATCCAATCTGGTATCGTCGACGGCGCAATTTGCTGCACCAAAACAGCGACCTATTCGATATTCGCCCAAAGTGGTGTTGGAACGCATTTTGTTCAGTACAATTCGATCCCAGAAAACACCTCGTATTACGTGTCTGACAAGACCTGGGAAAAGCTGAATGACGATCAACGTGCTGTCGTGCAAGAAGCCTTTTCAAAGGCGTCCGACGACTTTTTCGCCTACAACCGCGAGAATGACGCGGTCTTCGAGCAAAAGCTGATCGACAGTGGCTACACGGTTCTGAAGCTGTCGCCCGAAGAGCAGCAAGAAATGGTCGAGAAAGTGCGCGCAGACATCTGGCCGATGCTGGAAGAAAGCGTCGGTAAAGAAAACATCGATCGTCTTCTTTCCAACCTGAACTAATCAATTCGCAACCATACGGGGCCGGCGCTTCAGCCGGCCCAAACATGTGGGTAAACAGCAAGGTAGGTCAGATGGCGCACATCACTGATATTTTGCCGCGAGGAATTCGAACTCCGCTTCAAGGCTCGTTGAGATTGATGCGCTGGGTCGTGGTCTTCTCAGGTCTTCTGATGTCGGTCACGTTCTTTGCAGTTGTAATCATTCGATATGGATTCAGCGGGGATTTGTTCGCGTACGAAGAGTGGCTTCTTACAATATGCTTCTGGGGTTTCTTTGCGGGCTCTGCATTAGCGTCAGAACGCGGGCACCACATCAACGCGGACATTCTTGGGATCATCATCAAGAGTCCAAAATTGCGCTGGTGGCGAAGGCTGATCGTTCTGACGATTGAGTTTCTCGTAACTGCGGCGATCCTTTATTGGGGTTACCTGATGCTCGCCGAAGAATTAGCTAAATTCCCAATCTGGAAGACCACACCAGCCCTGAAAATTCCATACTTCGCGTGGCGGCTCGCAATTTTCCTGGGCTTTCTCTTCATGACTATCTTCGCTGCTGCTTATCTCTACGCCCACATCAGGGGTGTGGAAATTGAAATTGACGATGACGGAGAGGCAGAGGAACTCAATAAAGAAGGGGAGGCGGGCAAATGATCATTGCAGGCAGCCTAATAATCATCTGCGGCATGTTGCTGCTTGGCGTAAGCGTGTATGTGGCATTCGGCGCCGTTCTTCTGTTTCTGGCGGCGATGGGTGGTCATGAAGTCGCTGGCTATCTTCCTTCCGGATCAACGAAACTGCGATCTCTTGTTCTACTTGCCATTCCGCTTTTCATGATTGCTGGTACGATCATGGAACGGGGGAGGATTGCCGCCCCGCTGGTCAGTCTGGCGGAGCTTTTCATCGGACACCTGAAGGGTGGTCTGAGCGCGGCAACAGTATTGGCCTGCGGAGTTTTTGGATCAATCTCTGGAGCGGCAAACGCCACGCTAACCTGCATCGGTAGTATCATGATGCCGCATCTGCGCCGGGCAAATTACCCCGAAGGGCAATCCGCTGCCCTTATTGTCTGCGCCAGCCCGTTGGGGCTTCTGATCCCACCAAGTGGAAATCACATTCTGTATGGCTGGGTAGCGCAGCAATCAGTTCTCAAGTGCTTTTTGTCAACAGTGATACCGGCGTTCATCCTGATCACCCTGCTCATCGTCGTGAATCAGTTCATGTTACGCAAACATGACGACATCGAGCTGCTCGAACGGCCACAAGACTTTGGTGTGGCATTTCGACAAAAAGCAACACTCGCTTTCCCGGCTCTGCTAATGCCTCTTATCATCCTTGGCGGTATATACGGTGGGATTATGACGCCAACCGAGGCCGCTGGCGTGGCGGTCGTTTATGCTATTCCAATCGCAATCTATGTCTACCGGGGCCTGAGCTGGCGGACGCTGGTTGACGCTCTTACAGACTCGGGCGTGATAATCGGAGTGGTCATGGTAATGATCTTCATGGTCCTGATAGTCGGCAAATTCCTGATCTTCGAAGACATCCCCAACATTGCAAAGGACCTGGTCTATTCCGTCTCCGAGAACCCAATCGTTATCTTGTTGATGGTCAACGTTGTCATGATCTTGATCGGAATGTTGATGGACGACATTAGTGGCCTTCTTTTGTCGACCCCAATCCTACTGCCCATTGTCCAGGGCGTAGGAATGGATCCGATCCACTTTGCGGCGGTGTTGGGTGTCAATTTGGGTATGGCGAACATCACGCCGCCGACTGCACCGCTGCTGTATCTTGGAGCCAAGATAACCAAGACGCCAGTTTCCAGCATGCTGCTGCCGACCTTGATCTTTATCATCTTTGCCTGGCTGCCGACCCTTGCACTGACAACGTTTGTTCCAGAGATCGCACTTTGGTTGCCGGAAATGCTTCTGGGATGATCCAGCAGTCGAACTCTTTAAATCCGAGTTTGAAATTCACAAAAAGCAGGGGGCGCACCAAATCTGGTGCGCCCCTTTTTTGGTTGCCATCTTTACATTCAAGACGCTTCTTCAACAGCGACACTAACCAATCGAACTTTGGGACGTATGGCTTCAAAGAACCATAACTCGCCGGGTGGATTCGCGAAAAAGGACCAAATGCCTAAATTTGCCGTCTTGAACGGCCTTAAGTGCCATTAGCAGAATTAACTGCCCGTGCGATCGGGTGCGACATAAAAATTTGTTTCGATCGGGCAGCGCAAAATATGCTGTTCCAAGGCATGTCCTACGGACATATCGGGAATGCCTGTTCGTAAGTTTATTAATTAAAAGCAATACTTTAAGTGATATTTGAGCTCAGAGACGAACGCTCGAGATTTCAATCTACAGGAGACTGCAAAATGACGAACGACCTCAAAAAAACTGCCGAACTTTTGGGCTTTATTGCAATTGGCCTTGCTTTCATTGGAGCCGTGGTAGTTGCATCGTTGGCATGATTTCTTCAAGCATGCTTGGATGCGTCACTCATCAGCAACATTTTGAATGAAAGCCGGCTTCGAACGCCGGCTTTCATTGTATTGGGGTTTTAGGCATCGGCATTTAGCGAGTGAGCGAGCACGCTGTGACGTGACTGCGGAAACGTGCTTCCGGCGAAGCACTACGGGGAGCAAAGACTCCTTGAGGAGCTACCGCTCAATGATCCAACACATAATGCCGAATGCCAGGAAAAAACGGAATTTGATGCGGATTTCAGGTCAATAAGAGCAGATAACGTCAAGCGAAACGGGTCTCAATAAAGAAACAGTCAGTCCTGATTGTAAATTGAGGAAGTCATGCCCGAACACCAAAATCGCTTTTCTGCCCTTGAAGAGAAAATCAAGGAAGCTGGCTTGGATGCATTTTTGCTTTCAACCAAAGACAGTATCTTCTACTTCACGGGCTTCCGTTATGAGCCTTTTGAACGCCCTTTTTTCATTGTAGTTCGCCCAGACGTCGAACCGGTTTTTCTAACGCCTCGAATCGAGGCGGAGAACATGGCGACGATTGCCGTGCCGCACCGGATCGTCGAGTATATTGATTACCCAGCCCCTGCAGGTGGCAGCTACATCGAAGCCTTACAGAGCGTTCTGCCTGTTGATGCAAACATCGGCGTCGAAATGTCGATCACGGGCGAGTTGCTGGTATCGCTCGCTGGTTGGTCACCGCAGGTTTTGCCACTCGTGGAACAGCTCCGAATGGTCAAGAGTCCCGCCGAGATCGCTGCGATCCGCTTGGCAGCAAAGTATTCAGACCGCGGTCTGATGCTTGCCATGGAAATTGCCCAACTTGGTAGCCGCATTTTTCAGACAGACCACGCGAACGCCCTGCTGCGAGATGAGATCATCCGACAAGAGGGGCATCTTGACCCCTATATCTCAAGCATTTGGCAGGGAATTTGGGCCGCGCCGTACAGTGCTCAACCCCACCGTTTTCCAGAGCCCCAGGACACGTTGATTGAAGGCCCAAATGTCGGTCTCTCCTTTTTACGTGTGAATGGGTATTCCGCAGAAACCGAACGGACATTCTTTGTTTCTTCTCCCAGCAAAGAAGATACCGAGGTTTTCAACACTATGGTCGAGGCCGGCCGCATCGGTTTTGCATCGCTGCGCCCAGGCACAAGTTGCCACGAAATCGACCACAAGGTGATGAGTTTTCTTCGCGCCGAAGGCTTTGGAAACAACCTGCTGCATCGTACTGGCCACGGGATCGGTATGGGGGGCCACGAGGGCCCCTGGGTGGCAGAAGGCAGCAACGACATCCTTCAAGAAAACATGGTGATCAGTATCGAGCCGGGCATCTATTGGCGCGGTCAGGGAGGGTTCCGTCATTCGGATACGGTTTTGATCACGGCTGATGGATACGAGCTGCTCACGGACATGCCACGAGACATCGCATCGATGACTCTGAGCGTCTGACCTTCGAATTCCAATCAAACCAACAAGGAGAATACCAATGAAACACATGCTTTTCGCAAGTGTAGCGGCACTTTCAATCAGCACTTCTGGCGCTACGGCAATTGCAGCTGATGTAACCCTGAATCTATCCAACGAGTATTCTGCCACTTCTATTCACGGTGTGGGAGACGCCCGATTTGCTGATCTGGTCGCCGAGAAGACCGGTGGGACGGTTGAAGTGGTTGTCCATTATGGTGGTGCCCTGGGTTACAAATCGGCCGATCATTTCGACGCGGTGGGTGAAGGTGCACTCGAGATTGCAGACACCTATGGTGGCGCCCTTGGTGGCATCGATCCGTTGTTTCTGATCTCATCGCTGCCATTCTTTGTGACCACGGTTGAAGAAGCCGAGTTGCTATACAAAGTGGCAGAGCCGGAGTTCAAAAAAGTATTCGAGGACAACAACCAAATCCTGCTCTATGCATCGCCTTGGCCACCTTCAGGCATCTGGGCCAGCGATGCTAAGGACTCCTCTGATGCATTGGCTGGTCTAAAAATCAGAACATATGACAAGAATGGAACGACCGCGCTGAACGAACTTGGGGCCGCTGCGGTGCGTCTTTCCTGGGCTGACGTAGTTCCCTCAATTTCCACCGGAGCTATCGATGCTGTCCTGACATCGGCCGAAGGCGGTGTGTCTGGCAGCTTCTGGGAACACTTCGATACATTCACCGAGATCTACAACTACGCGATCCCGCTGAACTTCGTTCATATATCGAAGGACACCTTTGATACTCTCAGCGAAGAGCAGCAAGTCGCCGTTCTTGAGGCTGCAGCCGAAACCCGGGAACTGAATTGGGCCGCAATCCCAGAGCGCCTGGCCACCACCTACGGTCAGCTGGCCGAAAACAACGTAGAAGTAGTTACTTCGAGCGATGATGCTTATCGCGCGGCCCTGCAGATTGCGGGGGAAGCGGCACTAACAGAATGGCTCGAAAGCACTGGTGACCGAGGCCAGGCCCTGATCGACGCCTTCAATGCGGCCAAAACCCAATAAAACAAAGCTGACTGCGGTTCTCCTTAGCACCGCAGTCGTTCCTTGGGAGGCACTATGCGATACTATATACGCACCATCGATGCCGCGTCCTACCTTGCTTTAATCTGCGCGGGCGCCATTCTTATCTACGCGGTTTCACACATTCTGCTCGAAACTGCTCTGCGGTCGATTTTCGACACCTCAACTCATGTGTTGGATGAATTTATTGGCTTCGCAGTCCTGTCGATCACATTTCTGTCCCTGTCCTGGACCTTGCGGGATGGAGGAATGATCCGCGTCAATATTCTCACTGACAGATTGCCCCGTCGCTCCCAGCAATGGTTGGAGTTTGTCGTTGCTCTGAGTGCCACCGGCATGGGTGCGTTCTTTTGCACGTTTCTCTGGCGCAATCTGGCAAAAAATTGGAAGCGCGGGGCAGTAAGTGAAAGCGTAGCTGAAGTGCCACTGTGGATTCCCGACCTGATCGTCTTTGTCGGCGCCTGTCTACTGGTTCTGCAACTGTCGACATTGGCCATTCGACCTTTCACTGAAAAATCTCAAGAGGGCTGACCATGGATCCCGTTACAACGGCAATTGCCGTATTCGCCTTGATGCTTGTTGTGCTGGCTTCCGGTATGTGGGTTTTTCTCGCTCTTGCCACTGCAGCTGCAATTTCTCTGTTTGCGTTTATGGGGTTCTCCCCAGACAAAATCGGTGCGATTGCCAGCCGGATCATAGTTCGTAGTGCTTCCTCGTGGGAGCTCGCCGCAGTACCGATGTTTATCTGGATGGGCGAAATAATGTTCCGCACGGATATCTCCGAGCGGCTCTACAAGGGCCTCTCACCTCTTGTTTCAAAAATACCCGGTGGGCTCCTGCACACCAATGTTCTCGGTTCTGCGCTTTTTGCCGCTGTATCCGGGTCCAGCGCTGCGACCACTGCGACTGTGGGTCGTATCACCACAAGTGAACTGAACCGTCGAGGCTATTCTCAAAGCCTTGCACTGGGTTCGCTTGCCGGAGCGGGCAGCCTTGGCCTCCTGATCCCGCCGTCAATCGTCTTGATCATCTATGGCGTGCTCGCAGAGGTCTCGATTGCGAAACTATTCATCGCAGGTGTGGTTCCAGGGATAATGATCGCAGCATTCTACGCAGCCTACCTTGCAGCAAGATGTGCTATTTCGCCTGGGCTGGCTCCCCATGACCCAATCGACCAAGAGGATGCGCGCTTCAGTGCGATCGCAAGTAACCTTGCTCCGGTTCTGGGTCTTATCCTTGTGGTTCTTGGATCGATCTACACCGGGTGGTCGACGCCATCCGAAGCAGCCGCGATCGGCGTCTTCGCGGCACTGTGCTTTGCGGCAATAAGTCGACAATTGTCTCGTTCGATGTTGGCTGAGTCACTTGTCAATGCACTGAAAACATCATGCATGGTCTGCGCCATTTTGATGTGCGCTGCATTCCTGTCGTCCGCGATCGGCTACATGCATATACCTCGCAATATTGCCGTTGCAATCGATGCACTGAGCCTCTCACCCTATGTGTTGATCGCATCGCTGGCGCTCTTCTACATTCTTCTCGGGTTCTTTCTTGATGGCATCTCGATCATCGTGATGAGCCTGCCGATCACATTGCCTGTGGTGATTGCGGCGGGGTTTGACCCAATATGGTACGGTATTTTTCTCGTGATCATGATAGAACTTGGCCAAATGACGCCACCGGTTGGGTTCAACCTATTCGTTATCCAAGGGTTCTCTGGAGTACCCATCCATAAGGTAGCCATTTATGCGATACCTTTCTTCCTGTTAATGTGTTTTGCGGTGCTGTTGATGGTTATTTTTCCACAAATTGCTCTTTGGCTTCCGGGATACTTGGCGGGATAAATTGAAATGGATCAGAGTGTTAAACCAAGAAGAACGCAGGCCGAAAGATCTGCAGCAACCCAAGCAAAAATCCTTGAAGCTGCGGAGTTCTTAATTGCGGAAAGAGGGCTGGCGCATATCTCCACGCAGGACATCGCCCATCATGCGAATGTCTCACGAGGAGCAATGTTACATCATTTCCCGTCGCGGGCGGTGCTCATTCAGGCGGTATATGCCACCATGCTAATGCGTGAAGCCGAAAAATTGCGTGCTTTCGCAAGAGCTCTGAAACCTGGCCAGAATAGACTAAAGGCACTGACTGAATACATTTGGCTAAGATATCAGAGTGGCATCTTTCAGGTGTCTTTAGACTATATTTCTGAGGCGCGGGTTGATGCTGTTGAACTTGCCTATGTTTCGACCGAGTCTCGAAAGTTCAACGAGGCGCTCAACGATGTATGGCATGTCGAACTTGAAGCGTTCGGTTGTGATGTGGACACGCGGCAGGCATTGATGAACGAGTTCATGTGCCTTGTGAGAGGTATGGCGTTCCAAAGTCAGTGGCGAGATGATCCGAACTACTTTCAGGAAATGCTGCAAAACTGGCTTGTCAGAGCACGATCTATTTTAATCCCACTAAACACAAAGGATTAACTGCAGCACAAAATGCTGTGATTTTGAAAATCTCAGCGGAAGATGCTAAACTTGGCTTCAAAACGCACTTTCCTTTGGGTGTCTTTCAGTACTCTGAATGCAAAGTTAAAACGGGAAAGAAGCCGATGCTCTCCAATTCACTCATCGAAAAAGATCGCGCCCATTACTTCCACCCTGTTGTTCCAATCCGGGAGCATGAGCACCGCGGAGTTACAGTCATGCAGTCGGGCAAGGGAGTGTTCCTGACCGACGCAGAAGGCAACGAACTGCTTGATGGCTTTGCCGGCCTCTGGTGCGTAAATGCAGGTTATGGTCATGAAAACGTGGTCCAGGCCGCGGCGGAACAAATGCTCCGTTTGCCTTATGCAACTGGGTACTTCCACTTTGGCAGCGAGCCTGCAATTGAACTGGCTGCCAAATTGGCGGAACTGTCGCCCGGCGATCTGGATCATGTTTTCTTCACTTTGGGTGGTTCGGACGCAGTCGACACCGTAATCCGCATGGTGCGCTACTACTTCAACGCGCGTGAGGAAGGCACGAAGAAACACTTTATCGCACTGGAAAAGGGATATCACGGCTCCTCTTCAAACGGCGCTGGCCTGACCGCTCTGCCCGTCTTCCAAGAAAAGTTCGACCTTCCAATGCAGTGGCAACACCACATCGCGTCGCCGTTCCCATATCGCAACGAGGCAACCACCGACGAAGAGATCATCGCTCAGGGAGTTGCAAACCTGAAAGCCAAAGTGGCTCAACTTGGCGCTGAAAATGTGGCCGCCTTCATCATGGAATTGGTGCAGGGTTCTGGTGGAGTGATCGTGCTGCCCGAAGGTTACGCTAAAGCGATGCAGGACACCTGCCGCAAACTGGGAATCCTGTTCATAGTAGATGAGGTTATCACAGGTTTCGGCCGGACCGGCCCCATGTTCGGGTGTGAACACGAAGGGCTGACGCCCGACTTCCTGACGACAGCCAAGGGCTTGACGTCCGGCTACGCTCCGATGGGTGCGGTATTCGTCTCGGATGCCGTCTATCAAACCATCGCTGATGCTGCTCCCGAAGGCGTGCCGTTCGGCCATGGCTTTACCTATTCCGGCCACCCTGTAAGTGCCGCTGTGGCACTTGAGGTCATCAAGCTTTATGAAGGCGGGCTGATTGAGAACTCGAAAAGGGTTGGGGCCTATTTTGAACAGCAGCTCAAGACCCTACTCGATCATCCCGTCGTAGGCGAAGTGCGCGCAAAAGGGCTCCTTGCAGGGATCGAAATCGTTTCAAACAAGGACTCCAAGGCCAAACCCGCCAAGGAAAAAAATGTCGCGCGACGCTTGGCTAAAGCTGGCTATGAAAACGGGGTGATTTTCCGTGCCTTTGCCGATGACGTCATCGGCCTTGCCCCGCCCATTTGTATCACCGAAGCCGAGGTAGACCTGTTAATCAGCCGCCTCCGCGCAACTCTGGACACCATTTTGGACGTAGAAGGATAAACTCATGAAACTGTCTGACTTCAAAGCTCTTACATTCGATGTCTATGGTACTTTGCTCGACTGGGAAACAGGCATGGTCACCGGGCTGAAACCCCTGACCGACCGGGTTAGCCGCAGCCTAACGCGCGATGATGTTCTTGAGGCGCATGCGTTTTATGAAAGTACAACGCAACGCTATACGCCGTCGAAGAAGTACTACGAGTTGTTGCCCGTGGTGTATCGCCGTCTGGCAGAGGAATGGGGCGTCGAAGTGACCTGGGAAGAATGCGAGGCCTACGGAAGGGCTGCACGCCATTGGCCAGCCTTTGACGATACCATCGAGGCCCTGACCTACCTGAAGAAGCACTTCAAGCTGGTGGTGCTGACTAACACTGACAACCTCACCTTCTCGGGTGCCAATACTCGCCTTGGTGTACATTTTGACGGCGTTTATACCGCAGAGGATGTAGGCAGCTACAAACCGTTCGACCGCAATTTCGATTACATGCTCGAAATGCTGAAACGGCAAGGGATCGAGAAGAACGAAATCCTGCATACAGCCGAAAGCATGTTTCACGACCATGCACCTGCCAACAATTACGAGCTGGCCAATTGCTGGATTTACCGCCGACACGATCAAGAAGGTTTCGGCGCCACCATGAACCCCGGTGAAATGCCGAAGTACGATTTCCGATTCAACAGCATGATGGACATGGCGAAGGCACATCAGGCAGAGTTGGCTGGCTAAGCAAAAGGAGGAAAGAATATGGTGGGGAACCCGAAGCTTGACCGGATCGACATCAATATTCTTTCCACTCTGCAGACGCAGGGCAACATCACCAATGTGAATTTGGCTGAGGCTGTGGGCTTGTCTCCCAGCCCCTGCCTCCAACGGGTGAAGCGGCTTGAAAAAGCGGGCTACATCCAAAATTACCGGGCCGTCATCAACCTCAAGAAACTTGGTGAACATGTAACGGTTTTCACTGAAGTCACGCTTGCAGACCATCGCCGAAAGGACTTCGTGAGGTTTGAGAACGAAATCCGCAAGCATGACAACGTAGTGGATTGCTACTTGCTGAGTGGCGGATACGATTACCTGTTGAAGTTTGTGGCACGCGGTGTGTCCCAGTACCAGGAGATCATGGAGGATCTGCTGGAACGGAACCTCGGCATCGACAAGTATTTCTCCTACATTGTGATCAAGCCGGTTGTCGAGAAGCACAGCGTGCCGATTCAGGATCTGGTCGACCGGGACTAAGGCCCGACAGAAAATGCCGAAGTTCTGACAAACAAAGCACAGAATGCTGGCCGACTGGCAAAATCAAGATTTCCGCCCGCATAAACTCGATAGGATTCTTCCAACTGCTGGAGTTGGAAATTATGAACCTTCAAGACATCTCTCTGTTTCGTCAGCAAAATCTGGTCGCGGGCGAATGGATCAACGCCGACAACGGTGCGACGATCGAAGTGGATAACCCCTCAACACTTTCTGTTGTTGGCACTGTACCAAATTGCGGTTTTGACGAAACGAACCGTGCTATCACAGCCGCTGAAGCCTGCTTCGCCACCTTTCGCAAGACCACTGCAGCACATCGTGGGGCGCTGTTGGAAAAGTGGTACGTCCTGATCATGGAAGCTCAAGACGACCTGGCCACGCTCATGACGCTCGAACAAGGAAAGCCATTTGCGGAATCCAAAGGTGAGATCGCTTATGCCGCGTCCTTCGTGAAGTGGTTCGCCGAAGAAGGCAAACGCGTCTACGGCGAGACAATTCCAAGCCCGGTCCAAGACCGTCGCATCATTGTGCAGAAGCAGGCCGTTGGCGTCTGTGCAATCATCACGCCCTGGAACTTTCCGGCCGCGATGATTACCCGAAAAATTGCACCGGCATTGGCGGCGGGTTGCCCGGTGGTCATTAAGCCTTCGGAGTTCACTCCTTTCACGGCTCTCGCATTGGGTGTGCTGGCTGAGCGGGCTGGCTTTCCCGCTGGCGCGGTCAACATCGTCACGGGTGACCCGGCAGGCGTCGGTGGCGCGCTGACCAGCAACCCTGCAGTGCGTAAGTTGTCCTTCACCGGATCCACGCGCGTGGGCAAACTGCTGATGGAACAATGTGCAGGCACCATGAAACGCCTCAGCCTTGAGTTGGGCGGCAACGCACCGTTCATCATTTTCGAAGATGCCGACTTGGATCTTGCCGTCGAAGGCGTCATGGCGTCGAAGTTCCGCAATGGAGGGCAGACCTGCGTTTGCGCCAATCGGATCTTTGTCCAGGCCGGCGTCTACGATGCCTTCGCTAATAAGCTGGCAGCCGTTGTAGGTAACATGAAGTTGGGCGATGGATTCCAGGACGGTGTCGAAATTGGTCCCATGATCAATGAAGCCGCGATTACCAAGATTAAGTCGCACCTGGATGATGCCGTGGCAAAGGGTGGCACCGTCATTGTCGGAGGTAAGCAGGAAGACGCGAGCACACGTTTCATCAGCCCGGCTGTTGTGACCGGTGTGACGACCAAGATGCTCATGGCTGACGAAGAGACGTTTGGTCCTGTCGCCCCGCTCTTCAAATTCGATACCGAAAGTGAAGTACTTGCTGCGGCCAATGCCACTCCTTACGGGCTGGCGGCCTATTTCTATACCAACGATTTAACCCGTACATTCCGTGTCAGCGAGGAGCTGGAAACCGGCATGATTGGTATCAATGTCGGCGGGTTTGCCACTGAAGTCGCGCCCTTCGGCGGCATCAAGGAAAGTGGTCTGGGTCGCGAGGGTGCCCACCACGGCATCGACGAATACCTTGAGGTTAAAACGCTGCACATCGGCGGCATCGCATAAGGAGGCTATCGCATGACCAAGACCTACCGCATTGCCGCAATTCCCGGAGACGGCATCGGAAGAGAAGTTCTGCCAGTCGGGCAGCGTGTAGTTAACACTGTTGCAGGTAAACTTGGCTTCAACGTGGAGTGGGCAGAATTTGACTGGTCCTGCGAGCGTTACCATGAAACCGGACGCATGATGCCGGAAAATGGTATTGAACAGATCAAATCGTTCGACAGCATCTATCTGGGCGCAGTTGGTTATCCTGGAGTGCCCGATCACGTCTCACTTTGGGGTTTGCTGATCCCATTGCGGAGAGAGCTGGATCAATATGCCAATGTGCGTCCTGTGCGGCTTTTGAAGGGGATCACCTCTCCACTCGCAAGCCGCGGGCCCGAGGACATCGATTTCATCGTCGTGAGGGAAAACGTCGAAGGGGAATACTCCGAGATTGGCGGGCGCGTCTATCAAGGCACCGAACACGAAGCTGCAATCCAGGAAAGCATCCTAACGCGTCGCGGTACAGACCGGATCATGGATTATGCCTTTGAACTGGCCAAGACGCGCAAACGCAAGCACGTGGCTTCAGCTACCAAATCCAACGGCATTATTCATACGATGCCTTTCTGGGACGAGCGTTTCGCGGCTGCTGCGCAACGCCACCCGGGCGTCGAAACTGCACAGTTCCACATTGACATTATGACAGCCCATTTCGTCCTGCATCCCGATTGGTTCGACGTGGTGGTCGCCTCGAACCTCTTTGGTGACATCCTCTCGGATCTCGGGCCCGCTGTCGCCGGGTCGATCGGCATCGCACCCTCGGCAAATATCAATCCGGAGGGCAAGTTCCCTTCGATGTTTGAGCCTGTCCACGGGTCCGCTCCCGATATCGCAGGCAAGGGCGTAGCTAACCCTGTTGCGGCTGTGTGGACCGCCGCCATGATGCTGGATCACTTGGGCGAAACAGAAGCCGCCGCAGAAATCGAACATGCAATCGAAACTTCGCTGGAACACCCGGATACCAAGACCCGCGACTTGGGCGGCACTGCTGATACCTCCGGGTCCGAAGCCGCCATTCTGGCAGCTCTTTCATAAGGAGAACAGACATGCAGAAAGCTGAGATCGTCTATGACGACTTCGCCAAAGTGGAAATGCGCCTTGGCAAGATCGTGGAGGTCAAAGATTTCCCCCGCGCCCGCAACCCGTCCTACAAGGTTTGCGTCGATTTCGGAGAGTTGGGGCAACGATGGTCGAGTGCTCAGATCAAGAATTACTCCGAAAGCGAGCTGATCGGTCGCCACGTGGTGTGCGTCGTTAACATGCCGCCCAGAAATATCGCTGGGTTCAAGTCGGAAATCCTGATCATGGGTGTTCCCAACGACGCCGGAGAAACCATCCTCTTGCAACCGTCTGCAGACGCAGTGCTCGGAAGTGAAGTCTTTTGATGTCAGCGAAGCATACAGCACTCGGCGCTTTGGCTATTCTGTTATGGGGCACTTTGGGGGCCCTCGGTGCCCTTTCAGCATCGTTGCCTCCCTATCTGGTTCTGACCTTCTGCTTCGCAATAGCGGCAGGTCTGGGGCTAATTATATGCGTCGTCACAGGGCGCGAGCCTGCGCGCATTTGGGATCGTCGTACGAGCCTGTTTGCTGGCCTTTTGGCTGCCTACCATCTTGCATACCTTGAAGCCTTTCACCACGCAGCGCCCATTCCAGTATCACTCATAAACTACCTTTGGCCTGCCTGTTTGATCATTCTTGGAAACTTATTCTTTCATCTGCGTAGTGGAACGTCGGGATATGTCGGAACCGCGCTTGGCTTTATCGGCGTTCTGATATTGATCGGCAAAGATGGTTTTGCACTCCAAATATCGGAAGCATTTGGCTATGGTCTTGCATTCCTTGGAGCCATTTTGTGGGCGTTGTTTTCTAACCTGAGACGTCACGATCAGTCTGACGCCATATCCGCAATGACGACAATCTGCTTGGTATCCTCATTGTTTTGCCTGCTTTGGTGGATAGCAAAAGGGATGAATATACCAACATTCAGCGCTTTGGATGTTTGGGTTATCCTTGCGCTCGGCTTGGGGCCAGCGGGTGGTGCTTTTTTCCTTTGGGACTTAGGGATGCGCCACGGCAACGCGGCTTTGCTTGGTGTTTTAGGTTACTCCGCGCCAGTAGTTTCCACCATTCTCATGCTGGCTCTGGGTTTGGGTCAACCGGGATGGGAAGTATTTGCAGCGATAGGATTGATAACTTTGGGCGGTATAGTGGTTCAAAGGGGTTCCAAAGGTGCCGAACCATACGAACCGGCAAAAACCGCAGAGTGACGAGAAAATGGAGCAACGACCAAGGTTACCACAAGACCAAATCCCAATACCAAGGAAGAGACTCAAGGCGCTATGTTTGGTTTTCTGCGTCTTAGTTTTGGCGTCCGTGAGTTTTGCTGTTTTTGTTTAACTTTTTCGAAGCTGATCGCTTCTCTGTTGGTATTCTCCGGCCCAAACCAGCCGTTCATCGCGAGATAAGTTGCCGCATTGCAGCTTCCCCAAAGCGGAAGTTGATCGATTGCGCAGCATTTCCAACATTAACGTACACTCATCGGACAAAACGAACTCGTGCAAGCGCAGCTTCAACTATTGCCACGCGACCTTACTTGCTCCGGGTTCGGCGCTTTTGCACCTGTTAATCGCCACCACTTCGGCGCTTCGCAACGTCTGACAGACCCCGGGCCAGCAGGTCGAATACGATCCGGATACGGCGGCTGGTCTGTAACTCCCGATGGGTGACCAGCCAGATTGGAAACTCAAGCGAAGGGAAATCCGGCAAGACCTTCTCTATGCCAGGTTCAGCCTCGCCCAACGTTTCGGGCTGCATAGAGACGCCGTAGCCCGCTTTCACCAATTCCCATGCGACGACACCACTCTCGCTCGACATCACGAAGCTCTCTGCACGAACGGGCACGCCCATGTTGTGCAGTGGGGCCATTAGCCGCTCGGGGTCGGCATTGCCGACGAAATCGAGTGCGGCCACATCGCGCGGTGTCCGTGGGCGGCTTGCACGATCGAGATAGTCGGTCGCGGCATAGAGAGTGGCGCGAAAGTCGCCCAAGTGCCGTGCGATCAGGTCCGGCTGATCTGGGCGGACGTGGCGTATCGCGATGTCCGCCTCGCGCTGCGTCAAATTCTGCATTTCACTCGACGCAAGAATGCGGACGCGGATGCCCGGCGCCATCTGTCTCAACGGCTTGAGCACGCCCGGCAGGATCGCTGCTGACAAGAGGTCCGTTCCCGTGACCGTGACCTCTCCGGTGACATCCTGAGATTTACCGTCGGCCACCATCGAGATGAGTGTCGCAGCCTCGCCCATCGTGCGCATGTGATCAATCAGGTCGCGCCCTGCTTCCGTCAAGGTAAGACCACGGACGCTGCGTTCTACCAACGTGACGCCAAGTGCCTCCTCCAACGCACCGATCTGCCGTCCTATCGTCGGCTGTGTTGTCTTCAGCACGCGCGCAGCACCGCTGAACGAGCCCTCCTCAGCCGTCGCGAGGAAGGCGCGCACCTGGTTCCAATCGAAGGAAACGGCCTGCCAGTTCATTCATGAGCGTATAGCAGGTGGACGAATTTAAGCAATCGACCTTTCATGAGCGCATGGATGATACAGGCTGCGAAACGAGATCGGCCCGGTCTCTGCAATCGAAAGCGACACAATGCATTCCGCAGTTTCTTACGACTGGCGCATCCGCGCCGCTTCAAACCTGAAGTGCAACACGCAAAGGAAACCGACATGACTGCCCAAGCCTTCTGGGACCGGCATGCGCCCAAGTACGCCAAGAAGCCTATTGCCGATGTCACCGCCTACGAAGAAAAGCTGGAATGCGTCACTGCGCTTCTTCGATCGACCGATCGCGTTCTTGAAATCGGCTGCGGCACAGGCGGCACGGCCAGGAAGATCGCGCCTGTCGTCGCTCATGTGACCGCAACCGACCTCTCTGCCGAGATGATCCGGATCGCCCGGTCACGATCAGGTGGCGATGCCGCGGGAAAACCAGAATTTCTTCAGGCGGAGGCGGCGCAATACATTCCTGGCCAACCGTTCGAGGTCATTTGCGCGTTCAGCCTGCTTCATCTGGTGGATGACATACCGACCGTGCTGGATTCAGCATTCCACCAAATGAAGCCCGGCGGTCACTTCATATCAAAGACGGTTTGCCTGAAGGACGCGCCGCGCTGGATGCGAGCCATGGTTCGTTTGCTCATGGCCGTGCGGATCGCGCCTAATGTGATCATCTTGAGTCGCGCTGAATTGACCCGGCACCTGATCCGGGCCGGGTTCGAAATCGAGCAGACGCGGTACTTCGGAAAGAACCGACTGAGCCCCTTTATCGTTGCCCGCAAGCCCGCCTGAGGCAGACCGACACCTTATTCTGAGAGACTGAAGCATGTACTTTATCAGCCGTCGCGAATGGGCGTTCCTTGCCCTCGTGTTCCTCTACTCTTTCATTCCGGCAGTCGTCGGGCTGGTCCGGATTCCGGAACTTTTCGGCGCTCCGGCGATCATACCGCCGAACCCGCGTGCGGTGATCGAGCCCCTCCCGATCACATTGCATATCCTCGGCAGTTCAGTTTTCTGCCTTGTGGGGGCTGTGCAATTCCTGCCGAGCCTGAGGCGCTACCGCCCGGCCCTGCACAGGACCCTCGGGCGGATTGTGGCGGCAGCGGGATGCATCAGCGCACTAACCGGGCTCTGGATGACCGTGTCCTACGCATTTCCCGACGCCCTGCAGGGACCAGTACTTTACGGGGCAAGGGTCACGCTCGGCCTCGCGATGGTCACCCTCATCGCATGGGCCATCGTCGCGATCCGGTCGCGAAACGTCGCTGCGCACCGCGCCGCGATGCTGCGCGCCTATGCCATCGGCCAAGGGGCCTCAACGCAGACTGCGCTCTTTCTGGTCGCAATGGCCCTCTTTGACACCGAACTGCAGGGGCTTTCGCGAGACCTCCTGATGGTTGGGGCGTGGGCCATCAACCTTGCGATTGCGGAACTCCTTATCCGCCGCGCCTTTGCGGCGCGCACATCCGGTGCCGTGATCTGAACCCGACCGTGCTCCCGGCCTGACACCGGCAAACTCCAGAAACACAGAAAGAAGGCACCAAAATGAGACGGCTCGATTCCCATATTCTTCTGTCGGCCCTGTGGCTGTTCATACTGCTCAACATCATCTTTCGCGACATTCACCAGTTTGTCCTCGCGTCCCATATCGAGATGCTGCTGACAGGCCATTACAACGGCATCGAGATCACCGAAGGGCTGATGCTTCTGGGCGGTTTCCTCGTCCAAGTGCCGATTGCGATGGTGCTCTTTTCGCTGCTGCTAACCCGCAGGATTGGTCGCCCTGTCACCTTTCTTGCAGCGATCGTCACAACCGGTACGCTCCTTTCCTCGGCCCCCACCGACATGGATGACACCTTCCACCTCGTCATCGAGATCGTGGCTCTAATGGCAATTCTCTGGACCGCATGGACGTGGCCTGAGCACGAACACACCGCGCCGCAATCCGACGCAAGTTCTTCGTAAAAAACGTGCGCGCACCGCGGACACGATGAATGAATAATAGGACCAAATAGATGTTGGAAGAAACGCCTTTAGACGATGCGGTTGATCTTTATGACAAGCTCGCACCTCGCTACGACATACTTCATCATCGCTGGCTGCGTCATGCAGGCGGCGAGGCGCAGGCCGCCCTGGAAGGCCTGGTGCGTGCACTTGCGACGCCGAATTCGAGGTTTTTGGATGCTGGCTGCGGCACCGGCAACCTGGCACGTAGATTGATTGCCGAGGGTATGCCGCCGAATATGATGACCCTTCTCGACCCTTCTGCGGCGATGCTTGCACAATGCGACGACATTCCTGTGCCAAAGATACAAGGATGGTTAGAGTCCCTGCCGTTTGAGGATGGCACCTTCGATCTTGTGACGTGTGCTTGGGCTTTGGAAACCGTCCCCGATCCCCATCTGGCTTTGAGTGAGCTTTGCAGGGTTGTTCGAGCCGGCGGCGCGCTTTGTCTCGCGTTCTGCGCGGATGAGCCTGCCCGTGGTCTTGCCGACAGCCTTATGCGGCAGGCGCTTTTGTTTCGCGGGACCGGCCGGTTTATGTCCCGCTCCCGATTGATGCAGGCAATCGAGCGTTTCGAAAATTTTGAAGTGCGGGCAATTCCGAGCCATGGCCCGGCCTCGACCCTGCTTGCAAGGCGGTCTGGCGCAGCAACCCAGGCGCCTTTGTAGCCGGGCTTAGAGTTGAAAATAACGCCCACAGAATTACGGAGATCAAGCATGATCGGATATGTTACCCTCGGAACCAATGACTTCGAGGCCGCGCTGAAATTCTACGACGCCTTGTTTTCGAGCGTGGGCGCAAACCGCCTTTGGAAACACGGCGATATGGCCGCATGGGGCCGCTCAAGGGCCGAGCCTGCGTTATGCCTTGCTTGTCCATTCAATGGGGCACCGGCAAGCGTTGGAAACGGGGTGATGGTCGCATTGAAAATGACCAACAGAAAAGCCGTCGATACGCTTCACGCCAAGTGCCTCGAACTTGGTGGAACAGATGAGGGACCCCCCGGCACACGCGGAGATCATGGTTTCTACGGAGGGTATTTCCGGGATCTGGATGGCAACAAACTGAATGCGTATGTCCCAGCGTGACAGCAGGCAAAGAGTTGGCTGTTGAAATATCGCGTCCAGCGGACAATGAGCGACGAGCACATCGAAAGACGCCGCAATGAGATCTGAAATAAAATTCGTCCGATTGTCGGAAATCGACCCAGCCGAAATCTTGGCGCACATGTCCGACCCTCGTGTCGCCGAGCATATGCCGCTTCTGAAATTCACTTGGAATGCCGAGACAGTGGCGCGGTTTGTCGCCAAAAAGGAAGAGTGTTGGCACCGTGACGGACTTGGACATTGGGCATTTTTGTCCGATGACCGATATGTCGGCTGGGGTGGATTTCAAAAAGAAGGAGCCGAGTGGGATTTCGGACTGGTCTTGCGGCCCGACACGTTTGGCCTCGGGCCGCGCATCTCGCGAAAGGCGATCGACTTTGCAATTTCCGATGAACGCATCCCGTATGTGACCTTCCTTTTACCACCGTCACGCACGAACCTGCGGGCACTCGACAGACTTGGTGCTTGGCGGGTTGGCGAAGTCGATTATGACGGGGCGACCTTCCTCAAATTTCAACTTGCGACAGAATGACAGAATTGTCCGATTTCTGGCACATCGCCAGCTTCAGAGTGTGTCGTAACTCGCGACCCAGACCGGACATTCATCGCAGCCATTGGCGCCGCGGTGCGGTATCCCAAGAGCGGACCTTCATTCATAGCGTAGCATTATCGGGTCGTTATCTTGCAAGATCAGATTCATTTAACTCTAGCCGGTGCTCTTTACCGCCTACAGCAAGTGGGCGGGCGTCCATCGGAAGAGGCTTTTCTCATATTCAGTGATTGATTTCGAAAGCCATTTCACGAACAGCTTTGCCGCTGGTCGAACCGGACCGGGCAGCGTGACAAGGTAATAGCCGATCTGCGGTATTGGATCATCAAACAGTGCCACGAGTTGTCCGGACTTCAACTCGTCAGAGACAAAGGCCGGTACCGTCGCTCCGATCCCGTCACCTCGGCGGATGCCATCCAGCAGCATGTTGCCCGGCATGCGGACAACTCTCCGGTCGGCGTCGGGCGGAATTCCGACCTTTTCCAACCACAGGTCAAACTCGACTGACGCTTGTTCCTGAAGAAGAGTGAAATCAAGCAATTCTGCCGGATTCGTGAGCACCCGGTTTCCGATTAGTTCGCGGGACGCGACGACCGTCAGACAGCCTGGTAGCAGCATCTGCGAGACAAGCCCATTCCAGCGACCCGTTCCGTATCGGATGGCCATATCAATTCCGCCCGGCTTGAGGTCGACAGCCTGGATCGTTGAATCGATCCTCAATTCGATATTGGGGAATTCGTCAATAAACGTCGACAGACGCGGCATGAGGAACGCGCTTGAAAACATCGGAGTCGCGCTGACCACCAACGGTCGAACCGCCTCCGCACTCGATACGCTCTCGGTCACGGAGGCCATTTCAGCGAAGGCTTCAAGCAGGCCAGCCGACAGGAATTCACCTTGCGATGTCAGAGAAATGCCGTGCCGGGTGCGGGTGATAAGCCGGGTGCCGAGATGTTGTTCGAGCCCGCGGATTTGCTGGCTGACTGCAGAATGGGTCACGTTCAGTGCCTCTGCCGCCCGGGTCAGATTTCGAAACTTGGCAGCGGCGGCGAAGGCTCTGAGAGATGTCAACGAGGGAAGCGTGCGCCAATCCATAAGTTAGATCATCTAACAATATAGAAAAATTTACAACTATGTGATCCCCCGATGCCGGCGCATGCTGGAGCAGGAATTTATTGGCGGGCACAGGAGACTAACATCATGAAACTTGCTGTATTGGGACTGGGAAACATGGGGGCAGCGCTGGCGCATTGCCTGCTCAAGGCAGGCCACGATGTCAGCGTTTGGAACCGCACGTCGGAAAAGGCAGAGGTTTTTGCTGAGGCTGGCGCCACGATCTGCTCTTCACCGGATGATGCCATTGCGGCGTCTGATTTTGTCATCATCTGTATCAAGAGCCACAAGGAAACTGTTGAACTGGTCAACGGGCTGAGTGTTTCGCTAAAGGGTAAGACCATCTGCGACATGAGCACGGGCGATACCTCGGATGCCGATAGACTGGTCGCAATCCTGGAGAAACAGGGGACTGGCTACATGCTGGGCATGATCAATGCCTACCCTTCCGGCATTGGCGGTGACGAAACCACAATCCTCACGGTGGGCAGTGCCGGAACCTGGGACTGTTATGGCAACATCATCAGTGAATTGGGTGGAAAGTCCGCCCATGTTGGAGAGAAACCAGCGGCACTTGCCGCGCTCTTTGCCGGCCTCTTCGCGGTTCGGCAGGGGTTCATGTTTGGAATGATCTACGGTGCACTTGTCTGCCAGAAAGCGGGCATCCCGATGCAGGTTTATGCAGACCAACTCCCTGCCACGATCAAATTGGTCAATGACTACCATGATCTCTTTGCCAGAACTGTTCCGACCGAAGACTACGACAATGCCGAAGCCTCGTTGAAAGTCTACGCATTGGCGCAAGAGGATGCGCTGAAGACTTTCCAGTCTGTAAATGCTCCAGCCGAGTTCATCCGGTTGATGCATGACCGCACCAAGTCGGCTTGGGACGATGGTTATGGTGACAGACAACTGACCTCACTGGTTCAGCATATGACGGATGCCTGATGTGATGGGGCTCTGAGCAGGCATTTGCCGCATCATTCGACCCCCATGATATTCTTTCCTGTCAACGTCGGGTTGTCGTTGTGGGAGGGCGTGGCGGATCGGAGGATCAATCATGGAAATACCAAACTTGCCTGCCATTCGTGCGCTCAGACCCGCCTGGAACAAAGGCCGCATTGTCGGCCAGAAACGTCCGCTCAAACCGAAGCATGTTTGGGCGATCCGCGTTCGACTTGAATTGGCGAAAAACCATCGGGACCTCGCGCTATTCAATCTGGCCATCGACAGCAAGTTGCGAGGCTGCGACCTGGTCAAAATGAAAGTTGTGGACGTCATGGCGACTGGTCAGATCAAAGAACGAGCATCCGTCCTTCAGAGCAAAACCAATAAGCCAGTTCGTTTCGAGATCATGGAGGGAACGCGGACATCGCTAGAACGCTGGATGGAAGATCCGCTGATGGTCGGGTCCGAATTTCTCTGGCCAGGACGGTTTCATGAGCGGCTTCACATCTCGACACGGCAATATGCACGGATTGTCAGGGATTGGGTTACGTCCATTGGACTAGAGGCTACTGCATACGGCACGCATTCGATGCGCCGGACGAAGGTCACCCAGATATACAAGAAAACCGGCAATTTGAGAGCAGTTCAGCTTCTACTTGGCCACACCAAGATGGACAGTACCGTCCAGTATCTGGGCGTCGAATTGGAAGATGCGCTAGCCATCGCAGAAGCCATCGAAATCAAAAGGGCTGGGCCGCCCGATAAGGGCGGCCCAAACCAGTCACTCGACAGGGCACTACGTTTCTGCGTTCGCAACCCGCATTGCTGCCATTCGCTGCAGGTGCGAAGTTGAGCGTATGACAAGTTAGAATTGTGCGGACAATGCGGATATTGGAGCTATCCCTGCTGCAAGTAGACAGCCATGGGGAGAATCAGACCCCAGGGAGTTTCTTCAGCGGGTCGCAATTCCTTGAAGCCCGCTTTTTTGTAGGCTGCAATGGCGCGAGCATTGTCGGGGTGCGGATCGGTAGCGACCACTGGAACACCCGCGTCAAAAAGCGCTTTCAGCCTTTGCACTATGAAGGCAGGCCCGTGCCCCTTCCCTATCATACTCGGTTCGCCAATAAATTGATCGATTCCACGCGAACCCTTTGGAAAATCGAAGAAATGATGGTTCTCCCATCCATGCACAGTGTAGTCCTGCATGTAGGCAAAGGGTTGACCGTTTGCCTCAACAACCCACCGCGCCACACGGCTGTCATTGAAGTCTTTGCTGTCGCCAGGTTCTTTAGAGTCCCACCATTCACGGACATGCGGTCGTGATTGCCAGTCCAACAGCTGATCAAGATCAGCCGCCGTCGCGCTACGGAAATTGTATTGGTCTGCCCTTTTCACATCGAAAGACTAGCGGCGATGGATTTCGGTGGCTATGGGTTAGGCCCAGACCTTCTCCGCTCAACGCGCAAATCTTCCGCTGAGTACGACGCTCGATAAGTTGCTCCATCAGCGATATCACTGCGGCGGATCCGAGCTGACGCCCGACAAACTGCCGAAGCAGAGCAGTCAAAGGCCACGTTCCGGATTTTCGCTGTTGGCGCATCGTTTACGGAGCAACGACAACACAGATACAGTGTGATGCGGACCACTGGTCTAAGCTGCACCGCACATGGTCAGAACGAATTCAACGCGTTGTCGCACTGATACCTTTGGCAGCTCTGTTCTCAAGTAGCCAAGGGTATCTAGTGCACGCGCAATACGATGATGCTCCTGAACTGCTGCGCAGAAATCGTGTCTGCGTTCACCATCCTGCGCGAAAAGCTCTTTTCATGGCGGGGCTACAAATACTTGCTTCGCATACTGCCGTTTTTTTCCCAGTGTTTCTGATAGGTCCTGGCCACCTGAACTCACTAAAGCAACTGCTGCATCGACCAACCCACGGTCAAAAAAGACCAAACCTTTTAACTCACGCGCCGCCTGGAGGTCGGTCCTTGCAACCTCAACGGCACGCAAGGCGAATGCGTGCATGTTCACCCATGGCAATGCGTGACCTGCCCGGGTCAATTCATCCGCAACGATCCGCCGACCAGGCTCTGGCACCGTAGCGTGCCCGCGCTCACCGAGGGCCTGAAGCAGCGTTGACTTTCCCCCACCAGAGCAGCCTGTCAGCAAAACGAACTTGTGTCTCAACTCTGTTTCCCATCCACAAATTGCTTGGTCATGGTCGAAGTTTGGGTTCTGGCTTTTGCAAGATCAGTCGTGGAATCTCTGACCGTTCGATTTTTGCTGCACCAGTCAACAAGCCCTTGAAGCCGATGCCGTTATTATTGACCCACCATGAGCAAAGGGACCGCCCAAGCAACTTGACGCAGCAAAGTAACACACGGCGACTTCAGAATTTCGCAACTCAGCAGCAGCGCGGCCTTCTGTTTCCCCAAACCAATTCTGTTTCGCGCTATCTCTCTTTTTGAGGAAGTTCATCTGCAATTTCATAGTAGTCCCCTTTCTCGGACACAAAGATATGCATCGCGAGAGATGTACCAGTCTGTTCATCGAACGTGCCCATGGCCACAGCCGTCCAGTCATGGTGGATCGGATCCCAGAACAGTGTTGATCCACAGGAACCGCAGAAGCCTCGCCGAACCTTTTCAGAAGATTGGTACCAGCGCACGGCATCCTTTCCTTCGACCCGAAGTGCCGTACGGGGAATGTCTATGGAGGCCTCGTAATGACCAGAATGCTTGCGACACTGTTGACAGTGGCACGCGGTGGGGCGTGGCAGGTCACCTTCGACGACAATCTTTACGGCGCCGCACAGGCAAGACCCTCTATGCATGTGCGACCTCCTCAACTCCTGGCGCACGGTTCCCGCGCCGCACATTTAGTGCTTGAATGAGAGCTTTCGCTTCGATTGGGGGCTCCTGTTCGACACGTCGGTAGTCAGTGCAATCATTGCGGCGCGAGAGAAGCCCGCAAGAGATCATCACGCGCCGCAGGGTGGCTGGATCTTCGAACACGTGTTCGGGATTCAGACGCTCGTTGACTTCCTGCTCCATCATCGACTGTGCCGGTGGAAGTCTTGCCCAGAGCGCCCAAAGAGCCAGCGTTTGCACGTTGCGTCTGGACGGCCAACGAACGAGACGACCATCGGCATCGAATTGATGCAAGGCGCGCTCTACGGCCCGCGCATCAACAGGCGGCGGTTTAGTTGCGCGGGCAAGTCTTTGGCCAGCGGCATTGACCGAGCGCATGTGTTGAACGTTTTGAAAACCTGCGGCACGCGCAGCCATATTCATAAGCACGAGGTGCGGTGGACTGGCATCACCTAGTTGCTTGGCGAGGGATCGCACAAACAAGGTCAAGTCGTCCGCGTGTAACGGCAGAGGGATTTTAGGCATGGGACTTCCACATCAAGCGCCGATGCTGGATCGTCGGTCGCTAACTTAACGAAGTGGCGCTCTCATCTATGTAAGTGAATGCTATGCCATTCGATCTATTTGGCAGGTTTAGCTCTCCCTGAGGAGCAGCGACGCCTCGGTGTCTGCCGACCGTGCAAAGGAGATAGCAAACGATGCGACCGAGACCAAGGCCATCGTTGTATTGCCCACCCAAACAGACAGATTCCGTCATCCGTCTCTTCCTGGTTCACTCTGATCGCCGGAGAATAGTGCGATTTTGTTGCCTTGAGGATCGCGCAGGTATCCGACGAAAAAGTTGGGACCGTAAGCATCTCTGAAGCCCGGCGCGCCATCATCTTTTCCTCCCGCCTCAAGTGCTGTGGCATGGAGATCACGAACTTGTTGCTGGCTGCGCGCCTCAAACGCGACCATCGTGCCATTTCCCGTTGAAGCGGGCTGGCCGTCAAAAGGAGATTTGACGTAGAACTCAGGCAGGTTTGGTGCCTGCCCGGGCTTTGTAGGAAGCGCGTAGCTCAGGTCACCATGATAGTGTTCTAACTGATACCCGAGATCTGGCAGAAACGCGGAGTAGAAGCGTTCCGCACGCTTCATGTCATCGGCACCGATTGTGATGTAGGCAATCATCATTATGCATCCTTGTGATTTGTTCCTATTCGTCGCTTGGCGCGTTTAGTCGCGGCGGTTTACGCGTTTGCTTAAAGGAACCAGTACCGCCGCGCATGTTCGACCTTAGTCTCTTCGATCGTCATGCGTTCTCCGCCAATCGGAGCAATTGACGTGGGACGACTGGGTCTAGCAGAAGCGCGCAAACTGCTGATGGCAAGAATGGCGGCGCCGCCAGCAAGAGCTGAAGCAAGGCAAAACATGGCATGCCAGGATATGCCAGCGGCAATCCCGGCTAGAACCGCTCCAAACGCACCTATGCCGTCCAGCAAGGTAAACGCGAAACCTAGCGTCGTACTTTCCTTGCGATCCGAGTGATCAACCGCGGCTGCCAGGATTGTCGCCCGTACAGCGTCCAGCGAAGCGACCCCAAAGGACATCATGGCTATCATGACCCAGAACGGAGGCTCGAACACCAGTACACCGATAGCCAGCGCAGCAAAGCCGTTTCCAGTTGCGAGTACCGGAAAACGGCCGAGATTGTCGGAAATCGATCCGACCAACGGCTGGGCGAGCGCCCCGGCCACAAGCATGGCCGCGAAGATGACCCCTATTTTCCCGGGTGCGAGTGCGTGAGCCGTCGCCAAGTAGAGCGGGATCATACTTAGCAGAGCGATCAATGCCATATTGTAGAGTGAGGCCATGGCAACGAGGCAGACCCCCTTTCGACTGCGCCAAACCTTCAGAAGCAGCACGAAATCCTTGTGAGTGATGCGCGAAGCTTCGGACAAAGGAACCGTCCGCGCGACCCATAAGAAGCACATGCCAACAAAGGCGGTTGGAAGCACCGAAAGCGCCAGAGCAACGCGCCAATCCACAGCCGATAAAAGCAACCCAATCGACAATGGCGCGAACACCTCCGCAAAAGACCCTCCAACCGCATGTATTCCCAAAGCGCGGGCGCGCGTTGTCTTGTTGGCGCCGGTCAGTACTCCGGTTGCAATCGGATGCCAGGCCGCGTTGCCCATCCCAGCGAGCGCCAGTAGGATTGCAAGGCTCCAAAATCCTGGCGCCTGTGCTGCGAGCGCATATCCCACGACGACCCAGAAAAAAGTGCTGACAAGAAGTCGGCCGCGGTTCGAAACCCAATCCGCGGCGAGGCCTGCTGGCACATAGGTTAATGCACCGCCGACGCTGAATAGCGTAAACAGTAGACCGATTTCAGCGGGTGAAAGGTCCATGGACAGTCCAGCCGCCGGGACAATCAACCATAGCGCTGCAATTGGCCAGTCGATGGCGAAGTGTCCTGCGGCGAACCAGGCCATCAGGGATCGTTCTGTCATGGTGGCTTACCTATTGAGTGCGAAACATCGGGCACAGTGCCCGACTGATTGGCAATTGATAGCGAAAGGTGATATGTCTGTCTGTCGACAGAGAGACGACTGTTATCGAGGATTCGTCATTGAAGGGCAGCAAGCCGACAACATCGTACCGACCACGCTATCTCGGGGAAACGATTGAGCCAGCGTCAGGTGAAAGCTACGACTGGCATTCCCACAATTTTGGTCAACTCATCTCCGCGGCCTCGGGTTCGATGTATATCGGAACCCCGGACCGGGTCCTGCTGCTCAGTCCCGCTATGGCGATCTGGATTCCCCCGGACAAAGAACATTGGATGCGCTATGGGGCGAACAACGTCATGCACTATGTCGATGTCAATCGCGAAGAGGCAGAGTGGCTTGGGCCAGATTGCCGGGTCGTGGCCATGACACCACTTCTGGATGCATTGTTTGTTGCGGCGATGCCAGAAGCCACAAGCATGCGAACCGTCAAGCACAACAAAGCACTGCACACTTTGCTTCGACATGAGCTACTCGCTGCGAAGGACGTGCCGCTCTCTCTAGTTTTGCCCAAAGATGCACGGCTTGTCGATGTCGCGCAGGATGCCCTCGAGGACCCAGGCGGCATTCGATCGGTCGATGCTTGGTTGTCAGATGTACCTGCGAGCCGAAAGACCATCGAACGATTGTTTATCGCAGAAACAGGCATGCCGCCCTCGAAGTGGTTGCGCCATGCGCGGGTCTTGCATGCGGTATCGCTGCTTGCGTCTGGCGACAACGTCACCTCAGTTGCCTTCGAGATGGGATACGAGTCCGCCAGCGCTTTCAGTTACATGTTCCGACAAACTCTTGGCGTTAGTCCGAGAGAGGTTTTGAGGAACCGGTAGGTTTTACCAAAACGGTCAGATGTTTGCTGCGGCCCTTACCGGTCATTCGGCGACCGCGTGGTGATGCTGCGGTCGCACCGACTTTCCGGAAATTCGCTGCGAGAGCGAAGTCCCCGGCGTGCTGAGCTCACACAAAACGACACTTGTCGGGCTTTCCCGAAGCCCCCTAACTTAAACGGATGTTACCTACTGGTTCTTATTGGTGCTTGTAACTGCACGCCAGCCTTCCTTTGGCGGCCTATCTAACAGGTCTTGGGCACGGGCCATCATGGCGATTGAGGCGGGGTCTCCGTTTCGCGCCTGGTCTGCGGCCGCGAATGCGGCAACGGCCTCTTCAAACCGCCCTGTCCGATAATGTGCGAGGCCCTGTTCATAAGCCTCTATCCAGGCAAATGATCCATCACGTCCATCCGCCATCACGATCAGTTCGTAGACCACCAGCTCTTCAACACGTCCAAACACGGTAACCGTATCCAACTCGCGGACCACAATTGCGTCAGCGGCCTGTCGCCTCGTTTCCGGCCCGACCAGGATCAGCGTTCCATAGTCTTTGTTGGCCCCTTCCAACCGACTGGCAACGTTCACGACATCACCGATCGCGGTGTAGTTCAACCGCTGCTCTGATCCGATATTTCCGACCAGAGCTTCGCCGCTGTTCACCCCGATCCTGACGCACAGGGGGTTGCCGGCCTCATCTTTAATTCCGGACGCGCCCACGGCAGCGACAAGGTCCAGCGCTGCGCGGCAGGCATTTTCAGCGTGGTTGGCATCTTTACGCGGCGCCCCCCAAAACGCCATCACGGCATCGCCAATAAACTTGTCGATCGTCCCACCGTTTTGAGTAATGGCCGCAGAGGCCGCGCTGAAAAAGGGCTCCATCAGTTGGACAATCTTTGGGCCAAGTTTTTCGGACAGCCCGGTGAAACCCGTTACATCGCAAAACAACACAGAGATCTGTTTCATTTCTCCGCCCGGCTGTATCTTGATGCCCTCAGCAACCAGCATACGCACGAGGTCGGTGGGCACGAATTTTCGGAAAGCGGACAAACCAGCGGCCATGCTCGCGGCTGCCGCAGAAAGA
Organism: Ruegeria sp. YTSC199; assembly: GCF_059609725.1. Taxonomy (NCBI): domain Bacteria; kingdom Pseudomonadati; phylum Pseudomonadota; class Alphaproteobacteria; order Rhodobacterales; family Roseobacteraceae; genus Ruegeria; species Ruegeria sp. YTSC199. The sequence continues at coordinate 25,766 of NZ_JBXWMF010000031.1, read as the reverse complement.
TTGGCAAGCTCAGACAGTTTGGAGGGTCTGCGCTCAATGCGTTCGACGTCAAAGCGTTCGATTTTGCCAAGATCTTCGGCGATGCGTGCCAACGGATTTGCGACAATGCTTCGGATCAGCCAGATCGCCAACCCGGTTGCGACGACCACAACACCGATCAATACGTATATCAGGTTTATCAGCGTTTCATCGATGCCCGACAGAAACGCCGCTTCGGGTATGACCGTGGCAACGCGCCAGCCGTAAAACCCCAATGGCGTCAGCGCCACCGCATAAGGCACGCCGTCGATGACGACGCGTTTCGTCAACGTGCCCTGGGCATTCGCTTGGCGGTCTGCCAACAACCTTTCGCCTGAGATCATGGCAACTTCATAAAGCTTCCCTTCGCCCATGCGCGCTGGGGTAATCTCATCCGCTTCTGCATCAGGTACCGCAATAACTTTGCCGTCAGCGTTCAGAATAAATGCCGCGCCGAATTCGCCGGGCGCGAGCTTGGCGAGAAAACGTGACAAACGATCCGTTTCGATTGCAACGGCCAGAACACCTTGCCGCGTTCGGTTGACGTCTATCGGACCAGCAAAGGCGTAAACGGTTTTTTTACTATCCGGAAGGTCGCGCGTTTCGATCCACCCCGCAGAGCTGAGACCCATGAAGTTTTCAAACCAGGCATGTTCGCGCGGATCATAGGATGTTTCGGTAAAGGTCCGCTCCTCGAACTGAATGTCACCGGGGATAAAGATGTAGCGATCCTTCCGCAGCATTCGGTCGCGGATTCCCTTGTCGATTTCAATCATTTCAAGCCCGCCGTCACCTAGACGGTGCGACGCGAAAAAATTGCCATCGGGCCAGCCAAAGAACATCCATGAGATATTCGGCTGCGCCTGCAATTGCGACAGAAAAACAAACTCGCGCTTGTCGGCCTGTCGCGTCGCGATGACGTTCTGGACAAAGATCGTACGAACGGCTGCCCAGGCGGCTTCGGCCGACCTAAGCGTCACCCCCAGTTCGATACGGACTGTGTTCGCGATCTGGCCGTTGATTTCAGCTGCAAGCATGCGGCTATTGTCGCGTGCAGTCGTCCACCATAGGGAATGGACAATAAAGGTCGACACACCGATAGACACAGCCACCAGAATTGACACAGCGATGCCGACGCTAAGTCGCACTTAAATCTCCGCCAAATTGCTCATATTCTTCAGTATTGAATTGAAATTGTTAGGAGGGCACAACTTTCTTCGACCTATCCCAAAATCTCACGCAACTGTTAGGTAGCAGCAAAGGACTGTGTTGAAGCGGGCGCTTGAACATTGTCTACTGTAGCTGACCTTTGCGATTTTGCCAGACGCTGTGTGCAGATGAACGTGCGGCCCATAGCCGACCTTCGTCCTGTGGCGGCGATGCTGCAGCAGCAGCCCGCATACCAGACATTCGCCGCATGTGAGTGATCCACTCTCGCTCGAACTCACAGATCGCGGGACAAAATTAGCTTTCGCTGCGCTTGCACCAATGACCGTTTTTTCTGGTATTCATGGCCCAGTTTCTTTGCAAAACCCACGTCCAAAATGGTCTATTTTGCTGGCACCAAAAGATGTGTATCTGGTCGAGCTAGTACCGAATTCAAGGTGCAAATAGAGAGCTAAGCTGAAGCCAGCAAAATATCTAAAATTCGTCAAATTCCGGGACGTTGCCAAGCCGAATGAGGAAACTTGGCGACCCGACTTCGCCACTGTTCGGATCCTCACTGACCATGTAGGCATCGGCGCCAGCGCAATCGTCGGATTGCGCTTCTCTTTCTGCTCTGTTTTGTGCCTCCGCTGCCGTGGAGTATTCAAATTGCTTGCCAATTTTCAGGCTTCCTTGCCCTCCGCGTCCTGGCTTCTGTTCGACATATGTCTGGCAGATATAGTGAACTTTTTCTGAGCTCTCATCTGAGAGTGTCATGACAATATCCTTGAAGCGAGTACGGGCGCTACTGATGCATGAGATAAACAGTGCTCGCTAGCCACTTTGTTTGTGTTTCGCTCAATCAAGTCGCGTGGAGAGGAGGGCCAACGTTCTTGTCACCGATTTTTGACGGGCTTCGGCGGACTGGCTTCAGATGGTGTCTTCGCATCCCTTTCGAGCCGAGTTTTGCGAAGCCGAGCGTTCTTGATCTGTCTTTGCTCTGCTTCTTCGTTGACCATTTCCCGAACGACTCGCGTTGTTTTTTCCATCGGCGTTTCCGCCATGGGAACGTGTGCATTGAAGAGAGTTGCTTTTTTCGGCTTTGCCAATGGTTATTCTCCTATCCGTTTCCAACGGCGCATTTATCAGTTAAGTATTTCAAATTGATGCCAGGTGATTGCCTGGTCCTTGAGAGACACGCGCGTGTCGTGAAGGACTGCCACGGAGCAGTTTTGTCTGAACGTCAGGAGCAGACATAGCTTTCATCAACGCACTATAGTTCATTTGGAACCTCATTTCCGATCCTACGCTCTGTGTCGAATGGGATGTGCCGATGACAAGATGATCGCTTGTTGCACCGATGAGTCTGTTTCCAGGAGGCATCGAAAGCCCGAAAACGTCCGTATCTTGCTGACCAATGGCGAGAACTAATTGTGTGCTCTGTCCACTTTTTGGGACAAGATAAAGTCTTTTGAATACCGGGTCGCAGATGCTCTGAGGGTGAGTTGCAGGTTTGGACCCTGTTTCAATGACCTCGGCGACAAGCGTAAAGGCATCCGTATACATCCCGCCTATCTGATCTCCGGAAACCGGATCAACGCCCAGAAGTATTGCTTCCCCCAGCCTTAAATCGTTAATACGCCCAGCTGGGTGTCCACTGAAGGCCCAAGGAAGGTTGGCCGAGTTACCGCCAGATACCGTCTGAAGGAAGGGACCAAACTGTCCCTCTGTGTCATTCGCCAGGACAGACAAGGCGTCCATGTCTGCAGCATTCGGGGCAATTCCATTCAGACATGCGAAGTTCGCTCCGATGCCCTTCAGCGCGACACCGGGCATGTCCACCACTTGTTGTGCAAATGAGCCGAGGTCTTTTGGCATGATCCCTTCACGCAGATCGCCCATCTCAACCATCAGGATAATGCCGTGAATGCAGTCCTTCCGGATCGCGGCGGCGGCCAGAGCGGTAATCACGAGGATCTCTGTGTTGTAGCTTGCCTCACAGTACTGGACGACCTGATCGACCTGGCTCAGTGTTGGTGTACGGATCAAGGTGATCGGGCATGCCATGCCCGCATTGCGTAACTTCCGCACGTTGCTAAGACGCGCTTCTGCAAGTCCCACAGCGCCACCGTCCAGCATGGCCCGAGCGATGGTTGGATGCCCACACACTGCCTTGGTCACACCGGTGACACTGATGCCGCGTGTCTTGAGGCGCCCGACCACAGTCTGCGCATTGTGGCGTATCTTGCTCAGATGCACCTCAATGCGGGGGGTGCTCATATCGCAGCCACAGGCGTGGATTGATTCAACCCAGGATAGGCGGCGACAACCATTGCGAGCAAATGCGATGCCGGCCGGCTAAGTACATCCGTTACGGGTAACCCGAGTATTTTTGACTGTGCGGCGATAGTGTCGGTAATCTCGGCTTCAGACATCCCCTCATGATTGAGCGTGACGCCGATGACTTTTGTGTCAGCAAACGCTTCGATAAGGGCAATCTCACTTACAGGCTTGGGCATTGGCAGATTGGGAAAATCACAGCGATGCGCGCGCTTTGGAGCGTGTTGAAGGATCACCGCGTCCGGCTGGCTGCCCCGCAGGATAAAGGCGGATGTGCAGAACGCCGGATGACTCAACGCCCCTTGACCTTCGATCAATATGACATCGGGCTGTTCAGCCTCGGAAGCGTCAACAATCGCACCTTCAAGCTCGCCACAACAAAACTGCGGCGGCACGGCATCCATTGCCACGCCATATTTTGCGCCCTGCATCAAACCCGTCTGGCCCGTCCCAACAAGAACAGTCTTGATGCCCCTTGCGTTCAAGGCACGGGCCAAAACGGTCGCTGTTGTCCGCTTTCCAATGGCGCAATCGGTCCCAAGAACAGCTATGCGCAGCGCTTTCACACCAGCAATACTTCCATCGAACAGGCGCATATCCTTACTGGGTTTAGGTTTTCGAATATCCCGGATGGTGACTTTGCGTTCGGCCGCAAAAGACGCGATTTCAGGGTCATCGCTCAGATATTCATGCAATCCACTGACGATGTTCATACCAAGTGATATCGCGCCGAGAACAACGTCGCGATCTGTCGATGAGAGTCTCCCCGTAGATGGTGCCATCCCGTAAATGAATGTATCTGGGATGACGGCTTCATGGACGACAGCAGCGTCCAAACTTCTGAAGACCGGAATATGGTTAACCGTTCCGTCAAGAACCAGCCCGCTGTCTTCACCGTCGTAGTTGTTATCGATGACAGACTGAATCCTGTAGGCCTCTGAATGACGAACGAGGCCATTTGCAGTTTTGCCATCGATGTTGGCGAAGTTACCTTGGCAATAGACAATCGCAGTTGGCGGCAAGACGATCTGAGTGGCAGAGGTTGATCTTACGGGTTCATCGCTGGTCAATGGCGGCGCTTGTGCACCACTGACGGGACAACGGATAGTGTTTGCCGCGTTAAAGTCGGTTTTCATGACGTTTCCTTTATGTGGTCGACGCCGAAGGCAACGCTGACGTCACCATCGGGTAATGAAGTCGAGAATATCGTGCCGCGCGCTCAGTTATCGAGAACGCACAGACCTTTAGACAACTTGAAATTCTTGTTGCAGTCCCAGCGGTTTCCGGACCTGTCGAGATGGGCATTCGCAGGAAGGTCTATTACTTCACAGCTCACACCTGAGGCTGCGTATCCCCGCTCGCACTTCCATCCCGTGCCGTAAGTTGCATCGTCGAAGTAGGCATGTTCAGGGATCACAACAGGCGCGCATAATCCATCCTGTGCAAAGTATCCACGTTCGCATGTCCAGGGTCGGCCGTATCCTGATGAATTCAGATACGCGTTGGTCGGGACTACAATGGCAACGCAAAGGTCGTCCAATGCTTCAAACCCACGTTTGCATTCCCACGCGGGCCCATAGGTCGTAGCTGCCAGGTAGGCGTTTGCGGGCACGACAATTTCTTGACACGTGTCATCGATTTTTTGAAAACCGCGAGAGCAATGCCAGCGCTCACCTGATGGATCAAGAAATCCACCATCGGGTACAGTTACCGCAACACAGTCGGTATCATCGTTCTTGCGAAAACCATGAAGACATTCCCAACCAGAACCATAGGTGCGGTTGGTCGGATACGCATTTGCTGGCACTATGACAACGGCGCAGACGTCGCCACTCAGCCTGTACCCGGCGTTACATTTCCAACCTTCGCCGTAGCTCCTTGCAGTGGCATTTTCAGGCACAGGTTGCGATGTGGATTGAGCATATGCAGGCGTTGAAAACAGAAGCAGAGCACAGATTGGGAGCACAATCAGAGCCGCAATCATCTGAATGCCTGGTGACAGGTGCGCTCCCCAGATCGCCCGACAGAGTTGCGGCATTGCCTCTGAGTTATGATCCATCCAGCTCAAGCCCCGCGATACAGGCATCTGCAAGGTCGCGGCTTGGCGTTTCCGACCCCGGCAGCGTAGCCCAACCCGTATCCATCATAGCCTTGCGGCGACTGAAGCCAGAGGCCTCTTGGAGGGTTACGATTATTTCTTCGCGCCTGGGGTCAGCGGCTGACCTGTTCAGGCAAACCGGCACCATCGCGAGCGTCACTTCCTCGTTTGCATGGTCCTTCGCCAATTCTTGAGCGCCACCGCTGGTTGTCCACCCGCCCCAGGTAAAGCCAAGGATCGAGACCGCAATCGCACCACACAAAGCACCGTAGATGCCTGGTTTCGTCCATTCTGGAAATGTCATTTTGGATCCTCTGGCGGAGAAAGCGCCGCCGCGCTGTTTTGTTTCTTTTTCGCATTCTTATTCTCGCGCTAGGGTCCTTCCCAAGTCGCGATGACCGATAGGTCCAGTTCGGGCCTACCGGAAGCTTGTTTGATCAACGGTTGCGTTGTGGTTCTTTGGCAAACCACCGGTGCGTCTGATCACCACAACGGATCAACAACCGTCACAAGCGATGTGGTTGTGCGCGAAAACATCGGCAACCTTCCCAAACATCAGATCCAAGTAGAGGACGTGACAGCTGAATTTTCATGATGGAAGAACTTAGTTCACTCTAGCAGGCGATACGCCTAGGCCGCAGAAAACCAGAACTTTAGTGGACTTAACATAACCACTTGGCGACGGTATTACAACGTTCATGGGCCTAACGCTTATTCCAAGGCCCCGGATGCCGATGAAGGGAGTGGTTTCAATCTGGCATTCGCCTCGTGTATCGGCAAATTCGTGACCACTTATGTAGCCTCTTTAGCATGCCACTCTGAAGCCGACATTTGCTGCATCACAAAGAACAGGTAATAAAGGCTCTGACCGATCTCCACCGTCTAAAGGCCGTTCGAGCACTTAGTGAGGATACAATCGAAGCATACCTCGTGCGCGCCAGACTACATTGAAAGTTATGCAGTTTTGGCGTGCGATAACGCCTCAGAAAATGTCAGCAGGCGTTGACGGCTTTCGTCCCAAAGGTGCAGCCGCGCACAGTGCAGGCTTTCATAGAGCGTAATGCGCTGACAATCGGCGAGTTCACCGTGATCGCGCAGCACTTCATCAAGTCTGTAAAAAGGTATCCGGCTGGCCATGTGATGAACATGGTGCACACCTATATTCGCAGTGAACCAGCGTAGAGGACCAGGTAGGGCATAGTGAGAGCTGCCATAGAATGCTGCATGCTGTAGTTTCCACTGCTCTTCGTGTTCCCAGGTTGTGTGCTCGAATTGATGCTGGATGTAGAAAAGCCAGACACCAATTGAAGCAGCTAAAATCATAGTGGGGAGAAACACAAACAACAGTGCATCCACACCTCCGACCCAATAGACTCCACCCAAAACAGTAGCTATCACAACGTTTGTCGCCATTGCGCTTAGCCAATACTGCCAGCCAGCATGCATTAATCCGACGGGCAGCCGATATAGGATAAAAAACGTATAGATTGGGACGACGCCAAACATGAACAATGGGTGTCGAACCAAGCGATACAAGGCGCGTCCGATCCACTTGCGGTTCACATATTCGTCGACAGTCAAGGTCGGTAAGTCTCCGATACCGCGCCGATCCAGATTACCGGTTGAAGAATGGTGAATTGCATGGGTTTGGCGCCAGACATCATATGGTGTGAGCGCCAGAACACCCAGAAACCGGCCTGTCCAATTGCAAAGTACACGGCTTTTGAAAAACGCCCCATGACCGCAATCGTGCATGATTATGAACAAGCGGACCAGGAAGGCGGCATTCAATATTGCCAGCGAAGTGGAGATCCAGACGCTAATGGACAATGCATGCCAGGCAGCGACCCATAACACAACAAAAGGTATAACAGTGATTGTCAATTCGAAGACACTGCGTCCGGTGTTCGATGCGCGGTATTGCGCGAGAACTCTAGTCCAATCCTGAGGTTGCAACCTGGTGGCCCTCCGATCTCTCATCGGACTTAAATGTCCAAACGGGCACCCACAAGGGTGCCCATAAAACGTTTAGGCCAGCGCCAAGTTAGCGGCGTTATCGCGCCCGTCACGACCAGATTCCAAATCAAAAGTGACCTTCTGGCCATCTTGAAGTTCACTGATGCCGGACCGCTCAAGCGCCGAAATATGTACGAATACGTCGTTCTTGCCATTTTCCGGTTCAATGAAGCCGAAACCTTTGGTTGAGTTGAACCATTTCACGGTGCCATTTGCCATGGTGTAAGTCTCCTAATAACAGCCGCCCGCACTATTGCGACGGCTCGGCGTGGTCGGTCTGAATCGAAAGACTGAACGCCGATTTTGGGAGACAGCAGGTCGAAAAAGAAAAACGTTAGCCCAGTATAGATGGGCTGCTGGGGAGCATCAAACAAGCCTTGATCCCCCGAAGAGTTGCACGATCTTGAAAAGATTAAGCTAACCGATGGGCTGGTACGGAAAATCAGGGTGAAGAGGTCTTATACACCAATAACATCGCCTGAATTATGATCAAGCTTGGGCGGTTGCACTGTTGTCAGAAATTAACGACGCCGAGCTAACCCAGGTCTAACCGACACACCGTTTCGCCACGCGTTCAGTCCTTTGCAGCGCCGACAAATCCGCTCCCCAAACCCTTCGCTCCAGAATGGAGTTCTGCAACGAAGACACGGGCGTTCTTGCGGCACGTCATTTAGGGCGCGTTCCAAGATCGCTTCTGTATCGTTGTCGGGTTCTTTCATCAGTTTATAACCTTGGTTTCAGTTTGGGTCACTCAGTTACCCCTTAAGAAAGAGTTGAGAAAAAAGCTCTCCCGTTGCTTGGAGATTGTGCCGGAAATGCCAGGTTCAAACGAACGAGAGGGGCCGCCTGCAATTCGAGGAGCGATTAGCGGTACGGACAGGCTTTTCTTCATTCTCAGCTATTTGGACTGCGAGGGCGTCTTGGAAGTCGCCTCCGCATTTTGAGCGTTTGGCTCCTTAATCCGGTGATCCGCCGGGCGACTCTGAAATATCCGATCTCGAGTAAAGGTGTCGAAGTCGAGTCTCGGACACACCATCAGCTTCCATGATCAGTTGCACCATCGGATCGGCCAGAAGTTGATCAAGTAAAAACTTCGACAACTCTTTCTTGGTTAATTTGTCCCGTACACGTGCCCTGTCGAGATCAGCCAGAGAAACGGTCAAGGTTCGCGCTAACCCGGGATGGGTTTCACGGGGGTGCAGGTAAACCAATACCGAGGCTTTCCAGGCTTCTGGATCCAAATAGTCGGGCGGTGCAGAAAGCTCAGTTTCTATTTCGTACTCACCAGCCGGGAGCATTTCGTCAAAGCCCGGGAATGTGAACGGTCGGGAGAAGATTGCGGTGGTCTTACTGGTAATCTGGTCCATTTGCGTACGTCTCCTTAGCTGATACCGCTCGTTCGGAGACGTATTCAAGGACAAGTCACCCACTCCCGGCAGGGTCTTATGAACTTTGACGCTTGGGCTTTGGTTCTTCGGGGCCGACGTCAGGTTCCTCGGGAGCCAGTTCTTTTTTTGGCTTGTCCGCATGATTGGCCTTCAGCGCGGCATCCGCTCTGGTCGTCAGGTCTTTGAAAGACATGCTTTCGATCCTTTGATTGTCCGCAACACTTTCATGCCCAGGATGAGCGCTAAAACCAATTGCAGCTAAAACTAATATAGTGATTGAGGGCTCAATTTACTACGTAATGCCGCAGAATAAGACCTTTACTGAGGCCCGGACCAATTACGTTATAGCCCGACAGCGTACATTCATTTCGGGGATGGGCGATCATTGTTTGCAGCGATGTATTCCGGCAGAGCTTTCTCCCTACGGACTACCTTTGCAACATCGGGCGCAAACCATCACAGAGATACTTCCGGCTCTTGCAATCGATTTATGCGGGATGCGCCAATGGCTGTGTCGCCGTCACTGTGGAGTCAGGAGAACTCATCTAGAAGCCGTTTTGCCTCGGCAAGATCCGGGATGTCTTGCCCCTCGCTGAACCAGCCATAAATCGGAGCCAGCAACTCCTGAGCGGTGCTGATTTCACCCTCGTCTCGCATCAGGCGTGCAAGCCCAACCGAATTGCGTAGCTCCCACAGTTTGGCATTCTGCTTGCGGGCAATACCGAGTGCCTGGAGATACAATTTCCTGGCAACGATGTTTCCACCTAGACTGGCCCGTTCAGAGTCTCCGAGCATCCGTAAAATCTCGGCATTTGCCCACCGTTCTGAACCCTGATCGATCATACCAATGACTTTGTCCCGAGCTTCCGCCGCGTGCTCATACTGGTTTACCGCCAACAGATTGGCGACATGATGGGAATAGAGGTAAGGGACATAAACATGCGTGTTTGATTCTTCGCATCGAGCCATGCCTTCTTCCATCAGATCGATGGCTTCTTCCGGTTGGCCCCTTGACGGCAATACAGCCGCAAGAACCAGCATTGCGATCCCCTTCCACATCACTAACCCATGCTCTTCCGCCACCTGGATCGCCCGGCGGCTGAATTCTTCGGCCGTTTCGTGCTTGCCAAGCAGCCACGCCAGCATGCCGTAGTGGGTATAGGCGTAACCGATGGTGTTTGAATGACCCAGCTGTTCGGAATGCTCAGGAACTCCGATCATCTCTTCCCATGCCATGGTCGGGAAACCGCGAACGGCCAGACCAATCGCACGGTAACACCGAAGACCCAAATGAGGACTTTGACCGTACTGCCGCGTGAGATCCGACTCGCGTTCCGGGTCGTACAGTTCAAGCACTCGTTCGTAGTCTCCCTCTGCACTTTCAAAGGCACCGGTCATCGTTCGGCTGAGATAAAAGGACCGGGCAGACATGAACAAATGGTCTGGGTTTTGGTCACCCGTTGCCGCGTCGAACATTTCCTCGGCAATTTCGAGCGCGTTTGCCTGTTGGCCGCTGACGTGAGAAATGACCCAATTGCCATAGTAGATCGGGAACCGGTGTGGTGAATCGCCGATAGAATTGACCAGGCGGCGCGCCTCGGCAAAACCGTCAACCGTAATGGGATGTGCATAGCCGCGCCCAGCCATGTTTGTATGGTTGAGCCGCAGCAGTAGCTCTAATTCACGTTCTCTGTCGCACTCGCAGTCCTTTGCACCGCGCACCAGACGCAAGGCGCTCTCGAAGTGGTTTACGGCTTCGCGGTGGGCTGGGCGTGCAAACGCATCGTCGCCGGCCCGGGCCCAATACCGGATCGCCTTTTCCGTCTCGCCTGCCTGCTCGGCATGGTAGGCGAGGATCTCTGGCTGTGCGTCATCTTTTGCCTCAAGCGCCGAGAGCAGGTCGACATGAATTACCTGGCGACGTGATTTAAGAAGGCTCTCGTAGGCTGCATCACGCACCAGCGCATGCTTAAAAAGATAGCTAGCTTCTGGGGGTGTGCCACGACGGAACAACAGTTCCGCTTCTACTAGGCGATCCAGCGCCGCCGCGAGTTCACCATCCGAGTGGGAAGTGATAGCAGCAAGCGTTTGGTATTCGAAGGTCCTGCCGATCACAGATGCGATCTGAGCGATTTCCTTGACCGGATGCAAACGATCCAGGCGCGCCATCAAACTGTCGTGCAAAGTTGCCGGAATGGACAGTGCGCTGAGCGGTCCCGTCAGCACATAGGCACCGCCCTCTTCACGCAACGCGCCGGACTCCAGAACCACTTTGGCAACTTCTTCGACGAACAACGGCACACCGTCGGTTTTGGCCGCGATCTCGTCGAGAACTGGATCGGGCAGAGACTTGCCCCCTCCGACGCGCGCCACAATGTCGGCAACCTGCGAACGACCCAGTCGATTTAGCATTAGGCGGGTAACAACCGGATGACCGCCAAAGCCATGCTCGAACGTAGGGCGAGCGGTCATGAGAACCAAGATGCGCGAACTCGCGACCGAATTCAAAGCCAGCTCAACGAGTTCCAGCGTTGTTGGATCAATCCAGTGAGCATCTTCGATCACGAAGCAAACAGGCCGAGCCTCTGCTAAACCCACGAGCTGATCGATTAATGCCTGGAGCAGCCGTGAACGCAATTGTTCCGGGCTGAGGTCGGGCGCGCCGTAGCGTGTTTCCGCGTCAAGTGCCAACAACGGTGCAATCAACGGTGCGTGAGCAGTGGTGTTTGACGTGCCTTGCCCCAGCAACGCTTCGAGCTTGTCGAGTCTCGCGTCGTTGTCGTCTTGCGCAGCGAACCCGGCAGACAGGCGTAATTGCTGGATCGTTGGATAGAGGGCGCTATCGGTGTGGTAGGGCGAACACTGATAGCGGATTTTCGTGTGATCTTGGTCTCGAAACTCGTCGAACAGGGCTTGTGTAATACGCGATTTGCCAATCCCGGCCTCACCCGTCAGCAAGACCATCTGGCCTTCGCTTTTACTTGCTTGCTCCCATCGCTCCATCAGCAACGCCAGTTCTTGGTCCCGACCAACGATCTCTGACACGGTCGCCGACCCTCGCGCCGCAAATCGGCTCTCCAATGTCCGCTCACCGACCACCGAGTAGGCGGCGACAGGGGTACCCAGGCCCTTTATTTCTTGCTGGCCCAGGTCTTCGAGTTCAAACAGGCCACCCAGCAATCGACTTGTAGATTCGGCCACCACGATTTGACCCGGTCTCGCCAGCGCTTGAAGGCGCGCTGCAAGGTTCGGTGTGTCGCCCACCACTGCTTCTTCACGCGCCGACCCCTCGCCGACTAGATCGCCGACCACAACCAATCCGGTCGCGATACCCATCCTTGCTGCCAGCGGCGTTCCGTCCGGCGCGCTTAGACGATCAATGGCCTTAAGCAATGCCATGCCAGCACGAACCGCTCGCTCTGCCTCGTTTTCGTGTGCCCTTGGCCAACCGAAATAGGCAAGCGCACCGTCCCCCATGAACTTGGCCACGTGGCCGTCAAGGCGCGTGATCTCGCCAGCAACAGCATTCTGGAAACCCCGGATCACTTCACGCATTTCCTCGGGGTCGAGCCCTGCTGAAAGGGATGTTGAGCCGACCAAATCCACGAACATCACGGTCAGCTGACGTCGCTCTGCAGATTGATCGGACGTGGGAACCGGGTGGCCGCTATCATCCACGGACGTTTCAGGGCTCTGTTGTACCAACGTAACGGCATTCGCCAGCAAACGACGACGGGGGCCAAGTGGCATGCCTAGGTCTTTTAAATCCTGCTCTGTGACGTGGGGAAGATCCAGAAGGGCGACCTCGTTTTCCGCCAGCAAATCGGCATATTTTCCAAGTTCAAGCCGCTCCAGCCACTGTTTGAGATCTTCCACCATTCGAGTCCCCCTATGGTCATCCTACCAGATAGCAAGCATTAGGCGAGGCTTTGCCGATTACGGCTCGACCGACTTTCGCCGGGACTTGCTCGACGCGTAACAGACAAAAGTTTCAGCCGACATTTCCACTTGGCGAGCACTTCATGCTGCAGTCACATTGCTATTGTGATCGCTATTGGCTCTTTTGGGCGTCTGATGCAGCGTAGCATGGCCCCTGCCCTTCAAACTTGTGAACCTCGAACACGGCCCATTCCTGCCGTTAACCAAGACAACTCTTTTCTGCAGTCGCAGCCCGCTTAGCGGACATTGGCAGCACCTGTGCTTCCTTCACTCCGATAGGCGAGGGCGTTATTGACTTGCCTATCGTTGGCGGATGTCAGTGGTCCACTTGCACCACCATCTCCACCTCGATCTGAAGCTCAGGCCCCGCAAGAGCGGTTACTCCAATGCCGGTCAGGCTCGGCATTGCGCCGTTTAGAAAGCGCAGGATGGCGCCCATCGCGATCTCTTGTGTCTCGTCCCGCAGGTCAGTCATGTAGACGCGCATCTGGATGATGTCGTCGGGCATCGCCTGTAGCGCATCGAGCGCTCCTTGCAGGTTCTCGATGACGATAGCAGTCTGCTCGGCTAACGATGTGGGCGTTGGTGTCCCATCGGGCCGCCAAGCCACCTGACCAGATACAAAAGCAAGTGCACCGGGATGCGCGATGGAGATTTGCGAATACCCGACCTCGCTCGCATCCGGTAACATCGGAGGGTTCATACGATCAATTGCTGTGGACATGTCTTTCTCCATTTGTGGACGGTCTTGGCGAAAGACGTAGGCTTTATAGGTGACGAATGGAGATCGCTTCAGATGCGAACTTCATGCTACAAAATGTCATGATTGGATCGAAAGTGAATGACATCCTCCTGTTTCTTACGGTCGTCGAAACCGGGAGCTTCGTGGCCGCCGGAAAGATGTTTGGGCTGTCACGATCCACGGCCGGAAAGGCTATCGCGCGACTGGAGGATGGATACGGTGCCCGGCTCTTGAACCGAAACACGCGCACAATGGGCCTGACCGAAGAAGGCAAGCGCCTTTATGTACACGGGCTAGCTATTCGTGAAGCAATCGAAGCCACCGACGATAGCATCGCCAGTGATAGCGGCGTGCCGCGCGGCGTCTTGAGAATAACGGCTCCGGACGCGCTTGGCCGAATCCTCTTGCTGCCCACGGTACGGCGGTATCTGGACGCCTGGCCCGACACTCAGATCGAGATGTCGCTCTCTGATCGGGTCGACAACATCATCGAAAAGGGGTTTGACCTTGCTATCCGGATCGGTATGAGCTCTCCCGATCAAGGGTTCATTGCGCGTACGCTTCTCCGGGATGAAGCAGTCTTATGTGCCGCGCCGGCCTACTTTAACGAGCGCGAAAGACCGGTGAATGTTGAACAGCTTACGCGCCACGATCTGCTTCAGTTCGCAAGCCGGAATGAACGGCAGGGTTGGCATCTGCAAGAAGATGACGGCACTTGGGTTCGCGCTCAGGGGCAAGTCCGCCTCCGTCTCGACAGTGCGGAGGCCCTGCGCGCGTCGGCGTTAGAAGGCCTTGGCATCGCATTATTGCCTCAGCTTCTGGTTGCCACCGATATCGCAGAGGGACGTCTTGAGAAGGTCTTGCCCCACCTCGACCACGGTCAGCTTCCGATCCTGGCACTTTACCCACACAAGCGTCTGCTGGAGCCACGTGTGCGGCGCTTCATTGACATGCTGAGTGAAGATCTCCAGAAGCTTCGTTCTAGCAGTGGGAGTTAATCCAACTTTCTACCGTTCGTTGCTAAAAAAGGCGTCGGAATAGCAATTCGCGCAATCTAACAAAAGTGGTCCATCCGCGGTGCTGTGTTTCAGTCCCTCCGTCCAGTCGCGCTGATGGTTCACCCCGGTTGGATCGACATTTCCGCCTATAGTCTGCCCGAGGGCAAGAGTGTCACTCCGGGGTATTAACCCCCGAGTTCAAGACCCTGAAAATACCTACAAACCATGCAAGACTCAGAAAACCGACCACCCCGTTTCTTGACTCAAATAGGTAGCTGCCCGTGTACCAGCATTTGAATTGCCATAGAGATTCAATCCCGGCGACCAAATGCCAATGGAAGCGACGTTGGGTGCAATAACGAGTATTCCGCCACCTACGCCACTTTTTCCCGGCAAACCAACACGATAAGCAAAGTCGCCGGACCCATCGTAGTGACCGCAAGTCATCATCAACGCGTTGACACGTCGCGCGTGATTTGGGGACATCACTCTTGGCGAACCCTTTAAACCGGCAAGAACACGTCCAGCCCGCGCAAGTTGGACTGTTGTCATTTCAATAGCGCATTGATGGAAATATGTTCCGAGAACCAGATCGGGCGGGTTTATGAGATTTCCATAAGAAGCCAGGTAATGAGCAAGCGCCTTGTTTCTGGCCCCTGTCGCTTGTTCGGACCTGGCCACGGCGCTGTTGATATGAATGTCATCATCCTCGGCCATTGCTCGCAAAAGATTCAGAATTTCTGCCAAAGCAAATTTGGGTTCACGGCCAGACAATAAAGCGTCTGTTGTGACAATAGCGCCCGCATTCACAAACGGGTTTCTGGGATGGCCTTTGTCGCTTTCCAAAAGAACGATCGAATCGAAAGCAGTACCTGAGGGTTCGCGATCGACCCGTGCCCACAACTGGTCGCCGATCCGTCCCAAGGTAGCAATAAGTGCAAAGACTTTGGAGATGCTTTGAATCGAGAACCGTCGATTGGCCAGCCCCGCAGAATACGTCGCCCCGTCTGCCATGCAGATACTAATTGCAAAGTGGGCGGGGTCAATTTCAGCAAGATCCGGGATGTACTGCGCAGGCTGTCCCCAATCCGCTTCGTGGTAAATTCGATCTGATATACGTGTCAGCAGCGCCTGTAAGTCGAGCATCAGCCAATCCTAATTTTAGCAGTGACGTTTGTTGTCCAGCACACCGGGGCCGGCCGGCCTTACAGCTTCTCTGCGCCGCCTACAAAGATCGGCAGATCGTGACGGGCTGCGAATTCAGATGTGGCTTTGCGAAACGCTCGTTTTAGGTCGACATACATAGACACATTTGCGTTTTCTGTCGGCATCACAAATTCCATCTCAATGGTAACCCGCGGCTCAAACCTGCGCGCAACAATGCCATGCGGCGTAAATAACGGCAGGGAAAACGGCTCTGCAATATTGACGTTGCGCTTGTTGGCAAGCAATGCATACCGCATAACCGATGACTGACACCAAATCCGCTTGGATATGCTGCCGGACACTTCGCCAATTAGCCGTGTCTCATCATCATTGGGCAGAAACATCGTTTCGCTTTCAAACCCCACATGGCTATGTCCGCTGAGATCTGTGTTTCTGATCACCTTTTGCGTGGCCAATTCATGATCCTTGTGCACAGCGAACACATAATCGGCAACCGCGAACGCCTCGGTGTGGATCCCTTCTATGTGACCAACCTTATGGGTTACGGCAAAATCGAGCTTCCTTTCGTGGAATGCTTCCACTGTTTCCTTGGCATGCTGATCGTAGATGTCGACGAATGCATTCGGATAGTCCCGGTGAAACGATTCAAGGACTGCCGGCATTACAGCGGCACCGATTGTTGGCAAACAAGCGAGACGAACCCTTTCTTCGATCCCTGCGCGGATTTCAGCTGCAGCACGTTGTAACGACTCGGCACTATCGTACACACCCTCAGCAATCCTAAAAAATGCCATCCCCTGCGTTGTCGGCTTAACGCCACGGCCCACGCGTGTAAAAAGCTCGAACCCCACATTCCGGGAGAGTTCGGTAACAAGTCGACTTACGCCCGACTGTGTTAACCCCATGTGTTCCGCGGCGGCCGCCAATGTCCCGGTTCGCACCACGAGCAGAAAGGCCTGAAGTTGCCTAAATGTCATTGTCCCACTTTCTTCGAGGAATGATCAAGCATGGCGTGGCCAACCGTTCGCTCTGGGTCTCTTGAGATTAGGAAAGCGATTCCTGATCGAATTTGGCAGGGCGTCGATAATGGTCAGAATACGACGCACCACATCGATTCACAAGTTGATGACGCGTTCCTGAGCGACAGCTGTCAAGAATCGATCCACACCATATCATAGCTCAACCTATTGGAAAATATGTGATAAATTCACAAAGCTGACCTTAGGTCAACCATCTTGATGATTCAGCAAGAATCGAAGCAGGAAATGTTTGCTACCAAAACAACCACGTTGAACCACAAGGCACAGCGACGCAAACAAAGAGACCCGCCAATCAACCGCTCGGGTGATGTTGCGCACCATATTTGCTGATGCCGTTGTCCAGACACGGAGCAAACATGACCTCGAAACGCGCACTCGCACTGTCCTCCGTTATTAGCATCTCGTTGCTTGCAACGCCTTTGATCGCGGATGTCCATCCAGTTACAAATGAAAAGCTGGCAGAAGAACAAGTATTCACTTACCGCGTCGGCGATGAATTTGCCTCGATTGACCCGCAACTGGCGGAAGATGTCCAGGGAGGTGAGTTCATTCGGGACCTTTTCGAAGGGCTGATGAACCAAGACGCCGATGGCAATTTGGTGCCGGGTGTCGCCACTCACTTTGAAGCGAACGCTGACAACACCGTCTACACCTTTCAATTGCGTGACAACGCAAAATGGTCGGACGGCAAACCTGTGACCGCCCATGATTTTGAGTATTCATGGAAGCGACTTGCCGATCCGAACACGGCCTCTCCCTATTCTTGGTTCGCTAAGGAAATGGGACTGAAGAATGTCAAAGCTGTTATGGCCGGAGATATGGATCCGTCCGAACTTGGTGTGAAAGCCTTGGATGACCACACGCTGGAAGTTCAGCTGGAAAACAGCATGGGGCACTTTCCGCTGATGACGACGAGCGAACCCACATTTCCGTCGCCAAAATGGGCGATCGATGCGCATGGGTCTGACTGGACCAAGCCCGGGAACATTGTATCAAACGGTGCTTATGTTCTGACCGAACATGTGCCACAGGAAAAATCCGTACGCGAACGAAATCCGCTTTACTGGAACGACGAGAACACGATTTTGGAACGGGTCGAAGCTCTTGTCATCAGTGACGACAATGGTGCCCTGACGCGCTACCTAGCCGGTGAGTTGGATCGCACAGAGGTGCCCACCGGGCAATACAATGCCCTAAGCCAAAAACACCCAGACGACGCGGTCAGCTTTCCGCGTCTTTGTGCTTACTACTACTTCATCAATATGACGGAAAACACGCACCCCGCTCTGCTGGACCCGCGTGTTCGCGAGGCGCTTTACCTCGCCATTGACCGAGAGGTAATTACCAACGCGATCCTGCAGGGTGGCGAGTTTCCGGCCTATACGTTCACGCCCGAGGCGACTGCGAACTTCGTCAGCCCAGACACCCCGGCCCGTGGTATGACGCAAGCGGAAAGAGACGCACGCGCATCGGCTTTACTGGCCGAGGCTGGCTACACTGGCCAAGAGATTGAGCTGGATCTTCTTTACAATACCAGCGAGGCACACAAGAAGATTGCGATTATCGCGTCCCAGATGTGGAAACAGAAGCTGGGAGTCGATACCGTCCTACAAAACATGGAATGGAAGACCTTCCTCGAAGCGCGTTCGAACCAGCAGTTCGACATAGGCCGCGCCGGATGGTGCGGGCCATATAACCTGGCATCATCCTTCCTTGACTTGATGAGCAGCACGCATGCTTATAACGACGCCGGCTATGCCAATGCCGAGGTTGACGCGCTGCTGGAAAAAGCCAAGACCAGCCCCGATCCGTCTGCAAGTTTTACACGTATCGAAGAAATCCTGGCCACCGACTTCCCGATCATTCCGATCTATCACTACGCAGGCGTTTACATGATGAACGACGATCTTCGGAACTGGCCGGTTGGGAATGTCGAGCAGAAATGGTACTCGCGCGAGCTCTATTTCGCAGCTGACTGACTAAGCGGCACCGGACCGCACACCAGTCTCTGGGCCGGCACGTCATCCCGAATTCGCCCCAAACATTTCCTTTCCACGGGAGGTCCCTATGACCGAGTTCATCATCAGACGTCTGCTATCCGCGATCCCTACGCTGCTGGTTCTGATCATCTTCTCCTTTCTGCTGATGCATTCAGCACCTGGCGGCCCGTTTTCTTCTGACCGACCCCTGCCCCCTGAAGTGTTGGCCAATATCGAGGCCAAATATCATCTGGACGATCCCCTGCCCTTGCAAATTTGGAATTACGTAGTGGGTATCGTCACTCAGTTCGATTTCGGTCCCTCCTTTCAATACAAAGATCGGACGGTGAACGAGATCATTGCTCAGGGTTTTCCGGTGACGTTGACTTATGGGTCGATCGCATTTGTGGTTGCCGTTGTGTTTGGGTGCGCCTTGGGCATCACGGCTGCGCTGAACCAGAACTCGTGGCTGGACTACTTTGCCGTGGGTATCTCTATCGGCGCGCAGGTGCTGCCAAACTTTGTCATGGCGCCGATCCTGGTGCTGATCTTTACGCTATGGCTGGGATGGCTGCCCGGCGGCGGATGGAACGGTGGGCAATGGCCTTACCTGGTCATGCCGGTGATCGCATTGTCGACCAGTTTCATGGCGTCGATTGCGCGGATCATGCGGTCGTCGCTGTTGGAAGTGATGCACAGCAACTTTGTCCGCACCGCGCGCGCTAAGGGCTTGCCGGCACGGGCAATTCTGTTTCGACACGCCTTGAAACCGGCGATGTTGCCGGTGATTTCCTACCTCGGGCCGACCTTCGTGATCATGATCACCGGTTCTGTCGTGATCGATCTCTATTTCACGACCGGCGGTATTGGACAGGCCTTTGTGAACTCGGCGCTGAACCGGGATTATTCGGTGATGATGGGGATCACAATCCTGATCGGCTGCCTGACCATCCTGTTTAACCTGATCGTGGACATTCTCTACGCCTGGATTGACCCCAAGATCAAACTATGAGGAGGCCGCACCATGTCTGACACTGTAATTGCAGCTCCTGAGGGCCACGTGGAAACACCGACCAAAGGGCGCTCCCTCTGGCAAGACGCGCGCCGCCGGTTCTTGCAGAACCGGGCCGCTGTGATCAGCCTGTTCGTGCTGGGCCTTGTATGTGTTGTTGCCGTTCTTGGCCCGCTTCTGGCCGCGTGGAACAACGAAGAGGTGGACTGGAGCGTCTTGGGCGACATCGCCACGTTGGGCGCGCCGTCGCTGGAAAACGGCCACTATTTCGGCGTCGATGAACTGGGCCGGGACCTATATGCGCGCGTCGTTCAGGGAACTCAGGTCTCACTCATGGTCGGGATCGTCGGCTCTTTGATCGCCGTCACATTCGGAACGCTTTACGGCGCGACCGCCGGATATGTTGGCGGGCGTACCGACAACATCATGATGCGGCTTGTCGACATTCTGATGTCGATCCCTTACATGTTCGTGCTGATCCTTCTGCTGGTCGTCTTTGGCCGCTCGATGTGGTTGCTGTTCGTGGGTGTCGGCTTGATTTCCTGGCTGGAAATGTCACGGATCGTGCGCGGCCAGACATTGGCCTTGAAATCCAAGGAATATGTCGAGGCGGCGCTGGCCATTGGGGTCAAACACCATGTGATTGTCATCCGGCACATCATCCCGAACCTGCTGGGTGTGATCGTGATCTACGCCACACTGCTGGTGCCACAGATGATCCTGACCGAGAGCTTCATCTCGTTCCTTGGCCTTGGCGTTCAGGAACCCAATACAAGCTGGGGAGCGCTGATCTCGGAAGGTGCCTCGACCCTGCAATACGGCACCTACTGGCAGCTCTTCTTCCCGCTCGCTTTCTTTATTGTGACGCTCTTTTGCTTCTTTTTCATCGGTGACGGCCTGCGCGATGCGCTGGACCCCAAAGACAGGTAGGGACCCTTCATGAGCTTGCTGGAAGTCAAAAACCTCTCTGTAGAGTTCGACACGCCCGACGGACCGGTACGTGCCGTGCAGGACGTCAGCTTTTCGCTCGGAGAACAGAAGACGCTGGCCGTTGTCGGCGAAAGCGGATCAGGGAAAAGCCAGACGGCATTTTCGATCATGGGGCTACTCGCCAAGAACGGGCGCGTGACCGGTTCGGTCAAATTCGACGGTACCGAGATCCTGAATGCGTCGGAAAAAGTGATGAACACCTACCGCGCTGCGCAGATTGCGATGATCTTCCAGGATCCAATGACCTCGCTGAACCCGTTCGTCCGAGTGTCCAAACAGATGGCTGAGGTACTGATGCTACACAAAGGGCTCAGTAAAACAGATGCTATCAAAGACAGCACCAGAATGCTGGACGCCGTGAAAATCCCCGATCCGGCAAGACGTGTACACATGTACCCGCACGAGTTTTCCGGTGGTATGAGACAGAGGGTGATGATCGCGATGTCCTTGCTATGCCATCCCAGGCTGGTGATCGCCGACGAGCCGACAACTGCTCTGGACGTAACAGTTCAGGCGCAAATCATGGATCTGCTCAGCGACCTGCAAAACGATTTTGGCATGAGTATCGTGTTGATTACCCACGACCTTGGCGTTGTTAAGGGATCATGCGAGAACACGCTGGTGCTCTATGGCGGGCGCGTCATGGAAACCGGCCCGACGAGCGAACTTTTTGCCGATCCCACCCATCCCTATACCCGTGGTTTGTTGCACGCAGTGCCCCGGTTGGAGTCAAATGACGCCAAGCTGGCCACCATCCCCGGAAACCCGCCCAACATGCAAAATCCGCCCAAAGGCTGCACTTTCTCTCCGCGCTGCGAATACGCCAATGACCGCTGCATCGCCGAAAAGCCCACGCTGGAGCATTTCGCGGCGGGTCGCAGCCGCACTTGTCATCTATCCCAGGAGGAGCTCGCATGACCAGCCCCGAAACACTGCTGTCGGTCGATGACGTCAAGGTCTATTTCAAGTACGGCGGAACCGGCCTCGCGAAGAGACAGGAACAAAAGTATATCAAGGCCGTTGACGGGATCAGCTTCGACATCAGACGCGGCGAAACGCTGGGTATTGTCGGCGAAAGCGGTTGCGGCAAGTCCACCCTCGCCCGCGCTGTCATAAGGATGGTACCTGCGCATTCCGGGCGGGTGTTGTGGATGGGGCAGGATTTGTTGGAATTGGATAGCAACGCCATGCGCGACCAGCGCAAGGACCTGCAGATGATCTTTCAGGATCCTCTAGCATCGCTGAATCCGCGCATGACTTTAGGTCAGATCATCGCCGAACCGTTAAGGACACATTTCCCCCAGATGCCCCGAACCGAGATCCGCTCGAAAGTGGCTGCCATGATGGCGCGGGTTGGCCTGTTGCCCAGCATGGTCAACCGCTATCCGCACGAGTTTTCCGGTGGCCAGTGTCAGCGGATCGGGATTGCGAGGGCACTGATACTAGAGCCCAAGCTGATCATTTGTGACGAGCCGGTTTCTGCGCTGGACGTGTCGATTCAGGCGCAGGTGATCAATCTGCTCATGGATCTGCAGAAGGAGATGGACCTCTCCCTAATGTTCATCGCCCATGACCTGAGCGTTGTAAAACACATCTCCACACGCGTGATGGTTCTGTATCTGGGTAATGTCGTAGAACTGGCCAAAAGCGACACCATATATCGGCACCCGTCGCACCCGTATACCCGTGCTTTGATTGCCGCTGTGCCGGATCTGGACAAACCGGCTCCAGCGGACCGGGCGTCAATGATGGTCGAGGGAGAATTACCGTCACCGCTATCGCCTCCGTCCGGGTGCCCGTTTCGCACGCGATGTCCTATGGCCCAAGACATCTGCAGTGTTGAGAAGCCGAAGCTTGAAACGTCCGCCGATGGTCACGGTGTCGCGTGTCATTTCCCTAATGCTGCGCAGCACGATAACTGAATTAGTCAATGAAAATCCCTCAAACCGGTTGAATTAGAACCATTCTGCTGTTCGTTTGAGAAACCTTTCTAACACCACGATTGGGCCGCAATGCAGATACTCAGAAGCGTGGGCTCTTCACAGTCGTTAGATCCAACGCAGCTTGATTGCCGGACAGGGCGCACTCCTGCAGCAGGAACGGCCCTTTCCGGACATTGAGCACTCAGGCAAGATTCTGCGGTAGCAGCCCGCATTGCGGTCATTCGCTGCAAGCGCATAATTTAACTGCTAACGAATTCGCACATCGCGGGCGAAGCACCATTTCGCTGCATTTGCACCGATGGTCGCTTTCAGATGTACCATCGGTAGCAATGCACTTGCTGCAGAAGCCGAGCGGACTACAGTCGCAACGTCCAACCACTACCTTTGTGCACGAGGCTGTCAATGTGCACGCGAACGCGCTAAGGAGCGGCTTTGCGCAAAAACGCAATGAGCCCGATCCGCTCTTCCCGTGTCATTTCCGGTGCGCGGAGCATCTCTGTCCCCGGTACAACCCCTGTCGGATCAGACAGGAATGCATTGAGCGCTTCTACGTCCCAAACACCGTCCAGTTGGCTCATAGCGCTGGAATATGTGTAGTCTTCCCTTCCGGCTCGCGCCGTGCCGAAAACACCGACCAAAGTCGGACCAACATGCGGACCTGTCGCGGGTTTGCCTTCCTCGGTCTCATGACAGGTATTGCAACCGTGCAGCGCCCGTTGCCCGGCTTCGATATTGGCGTTTTCAAGTTCAATCAGTGTGATCGGCTCAGGCAAATTCGGGGTCGCGCCGTTGTCGCGCAGAAATTCAACCATTTCCTGCTTGCCGGACATAGCTGCGGCGTGAATGGCCGGACGCCCCTTGTTGTTCCGGAAATTCACGTCCGCTCCATGCTCTAACAACAGCTCTGCAGCTTCAAACGCCGCGCGGGCGGCGGCTTCGTGGATCGGTGACTGATCGAAATCACCTGCCATTAAGTCCGGATCGGTGCCATTTTCAAGCAGCAGCCGAACGACGTCGGCGTCATTGGCGCGCGCGGCGGCGTGGATCGGACTGCCGAATGTGTAGCTGGTGTCGGCATCAGCGCCGTGCTCCAACAGCACCTTGACCACCTCGACGTGTCCGCGTTGAGCGGCAAAGAATAGTGGGCGGCTGAGCGCTTTGGGGTCGTCAAAATTCGTTCCGAGAACGTCGACAACGGCTTGCAGATCGCCTTCTCTCGCAGCCGCAATCAAGTCGGGGTTCGCAGATGCGTCGTTCGCCCAGATGAACAAACCCAACAAAATTCCTGATAACGTCATTGCTCTGGCCATCGTCGTCCTCTTCGCCGGTATGCGCAGCACTTTACACCAAAAAAGGTCTCATAACGAAATTCCAGAATTCTTCGGCCGTTAGGTTTGACCAAGTTCAGCTCGATAAGCTGCCTTTCCTCAAACCGGCAGCATTGGTCGAAATGGGCTGAGGCTGTGTGAAAACTCTCACCGTCCGGAGAAATAGGCCGAAAACACCCTTTGTGTGCGTTCTCTCGCGCTTCTTTGAGAGCTTTTGCACAGGTACTGAAAACGAGTTCGACGAGAGAGATCATGGGCCGGCGTTTTCAACAGCCTCGGGGCTCACGGCGGACCTCGGAGACAGCACAGCATCGGGACCTGCCCATGCCCTATCGATGCCAAGGATCGGCCCTTAGCTGCCCTTGACCCGGCCACCTGATGCGGCTGTGCGGCCCGTCAGAGGAGACATTCGCCGCGAGCGCTGTATCCAATTCAACCCGAACTCGTGGATTGCGGGACTTTTGCCTGTCGTCGTATTGAGAACAGACACGCATTTGGCGACATATCTTAATGAAACGATGACCTCTGCTGAACCCATACCTCAATCTCCGGATCGCACCCTTGTTGGCGTTGCGCTGATGCTGGGGTTTTGCCTAACCGCTCCTTTGCTGGATGTGTCTGCGAAACTCGCGTCGACCAGTGTGCCGGTTGGGCAGATTACGGCTGCGCGGTTTGTGGTGCAACGCGCGTTGATGGCGCCTTTCATCTGGATAATGGGACTGTCGTTGCGCGTGGCGAAAGGTCAGGTGATGGTGCTGGTTTTCCGCTCATTGCTGCTGGTGTTCGCAACATTTTGCTTCATTGCCGCGATCCGGGTGATGCCCCTTGCCGATGCGCTGGCAATCGTGTTCGTGGCCCCGTTCATCGTCTTGTTGGTCGGCAAGTTCTATTTTGGTGAAGATGTCGGCCCGCGTCGCGTCGGCGCGGCGCTTGTGGGGTTTGTCGGGGTGATGTTCGTCATCCAGCCCAGTTTCGCAGCTTTCGGCGCGGTTGCCATTATTCCGCTTGGAACAGCAGTTGCCTTCGCTTTCTACATTCTTGTGACCCGGGGATTGTCGCGCCGGGTGCACCCAGTGACCCTGCAATTCCACACCGGCCTGATCGCCAGCCTGTTTTGCATTCCAGCTCTAATTGTTGCGCAAGGTTCCGGCTCTGATTTGTTTGATCCCGTTTGGCCGACAGATATCGCGTTGTTGTGGCTTTTGGGCGCTGGCTTCTTCGCGACGGTGAGCCACATGATGATGACCTATGCGCTGTCTTTTGCGCCTTCCGTCACGCTGGCACCGCTGCAGTATTTTGAGCTGCCGGTCGCGACCTTGTTCGGCTATCTTGTCTTCAATGACTTCCCGAACACGCTTAGCCTGCTTGGCATTGCGATCATCATCAGTGCGGGGCTGTATATGATACATCGCGAAAGGGTGGCGGCCAGACAGTTGGTCACCGTACGTGCCGTACCTCCAATCTAAGGCTACACGCCCCGGCCCGATCCGGACATACAAAGTGCAATCAGATGCTGCGTTGTAGCTGATCAAGAGCCGACGTTCGTACTAATCTCAGGTTCTGGTCAACCTTAACTTCGGCCAATCCACCAAATCGTGCTCGAGATTTCTCGTCTATTTAGT
>NZ_JBXWMF010000030.1:0-62828 GCF_059609725.1 Ruegeria sp. YTSC199 | reverse complement strand
TTCGGCTTCGGCTTCGGCTTCGGCTTCGGCTTCGGCTTCGGCTTCGGCTTCGGCTTCGGCTTCGGCTTCGGCTTCGGAAAGGACCTCTTCTACCGGCTCTACCGCGTCAAGTGGCGCGTCGTCCTGCGTGGAAACGGTTTCAACCGCTTCGTCCGACTTGGGGTCTTTCACTGGCTTTTGATCGGTTTTTTTCTTACGAGCCACCGCAACATTCCCCTTATCGAATCCAATTTCACATGAATAACAGGCCACTCTAGGTTAATCGGTGGTCTCGCTGCCCTCAACCCGCATCGCATGTTTCACAAGCTTTTTAACAGCTTTCTGCATCGTCTTCGGGGTCGGCTCTTTGGCAATCTTCAGGCGCGCATAGTCCAAGGAATAAAGGGGTTCCGCCGTCGCTTCGCTGATTGCGACCAGCCACAAGGGTGCCGTACCCGTCCAGATATCGGCAAATTGTCGCGCCGTTCTGGGTGAAAAGAGGGGCGCAATTATCGGTGTATCTCCGCCGGCGGTCGCTGCAGCCTCGGGTGTCAGCGGTAACAGGCGCTGCAGATAGATAGGCTGTTCGCGCACGGTCAGGCCCGACTCGGTCAGGCGGGTGGCGATATCGCCCCGGCTGTGTTCGCCGCGCAGATGCAACAGCGGGCTTTCTGGTCGGTGTTTCAGCAGATAGGCCACAAGTTCCTCGGCTGTTGCACCAACCATCTGCGCGTCCCATCCGGCCCCTTTGGCCGTGCCGGTCGTCGCAGGGCCGACGCAAAAGGCGGGTATGTCCCGTGCGAGACCAAGAGACACGGCAGCATTCACCGCATTGGCCGAAGTAAAGATCAGCCCCCGAATACCCTGCGTGTCCACCTTGACCGGCAGAGGTCTGATTTCGAGGATCGGGGAATAGATGACCTCGACCCGGGATCTGGTGCGGGTCGGCAGCTGCGCAACGAACCGTTCAGAGGCAGCGCGCGGGCGGGTCATCAGCAAATACAACAGTCGGCGCCTTCCGCCTTGGGATTGTTTGCGTTCGCGCGGGGTGATACCCCGCTTGGCAATCAAGGTGTAGCGGATCGGGCCAATGGTGCAAACACTTACCGTCCTCGGACTGGAAAGCAGCTGTGACGACACAGCCGCCGCCGTCGTGCGCCAAACTGATGGTGCCGGGGCAGAAGTGCTGTCATCCATCGTGCATGGTCAGACCGAATTGCACAGCGCCTTTGGCGGCGTGGTCCCCGAGATTGCTGCCCGTGCCCATGCGGAAAAGCTAGATGCCTGTGTGGTGCAGGCCCTTGAGTCCGCGGATCTGACTTTGGCTGATGTGGACGCCATTGCAGTGACCGCGGGGCCGGGCCTGATCGGCGGCGTTATGTCTGGCGTCATGTGCGCCAAGGGCTTGAGCGCCGCAACCGGCCTTCCGCTGATCGGGGTGAACCATCTGGCAGGCCACGCCCTGACGCCGCGCCTGACCGACGGGATAGCCTTTCCTTACCTGATGCTGCTGGTCTCGGGCGGGCATTGCCAGTATTTGATCGCCCACGGGCCGGAGCAGTTCACCCGCTTGGGCGGCACCATTGACGATGCACCGGGCGAGGCTTTCGACAAAACCGCGCGGCTTCTGGGGCTGCCGCAACCCGGCGGTCCTTCGGTCGAGGCCGAAGCGCGGTTGGGAGATCCCAAACGATTCCGCTTTCCCCGACCGCTGCTGGACCGGCCCGGATGTGATCTCTCGTTTTCCGGGCTCAAAACCGCGCTGATGCGGATGCGGGACAAGATCGTTGCCGAGAAAGGCGGCCTGACCCGTCAGGACCGCGCTGATCTGTGCGCCGGTTTCCAGCAAGCTATCGTGGACACTCTGGCCGAGAAAACTCGCCGCGCAATGGATCGGTATTTTGAAGAAATCCCCTCCGACCCGGTGATCGCTGTGGCGGGCGGCGTGGCCGCTAACTCCGCCATTCGCTCTGCGTTAGAGACTGTTTGCAGCGAGAAAGGCGCGTGCTTTACTGCCCCGCCTCTCTCCCTTTGCACTGACAACGCGGCCATGATCGCCTATGCCGGGATGGAACGGTTTCGCACTGGCGCCCGCGATGGACTGAACCTGACGGCCCGGCCCCGCTGGCCCTTGGACCAAACCAGCCCCGCCATGTTGGGCAGCGGCAAGAAAGGCGCGAAGGCATGAGTGTTTCTGTTCTGGGATCAGGGGCTTTTGGCACGGCGTTGGCGATTTCGCTGGCAGGAAACGGGCCGGTAACCCTGTGGGCGCGGAATGCGGATCAGGCCAATCTGATGCAAACCACCCGCGAGAACATCGCACGGCTGCCCAATGTGGGTTTGCCTGAAGGTATCTCGGTCACCTCTGATATCACTAAAGCCGCTGAAAGCCAGATGCTGCTTGTTTCTGTACCCATGCAGAAATTGCGCGCAGCATTGACCGAACATGCCTCGGCTGTGGTTGGGAAAACGCTGGTCGCTTGCTGTAAGGGGATCGAGCTGTCCTCGGGCCTCGGGCCCATTTCGGTGATCCGAGAAACCATCCCGGACGCACAACCCGCTCTTCTGACCGGGCCCAGCTTTGCCGATGACATCGCGCGAGGCCTACCCACGGCACTGACCCTGGCCTGCGCCGATGACGTCCTGAGCCAGAACCTGCAGCACGAGCTGACCACGGCCAACCTGCGCCTTTATCGCACAACCGATGTCGTTGGGGCCGAACTGGGCGGTGCGTTGAAAAACGTCATGGCCATCGGTTGCGGGGCCACCATAGGGGCGGGCCTTGGTGACAGCGCCCGCGCCGCCCTGATGACCCGCGGATTTGCCGAAATGCAGCGGTTCGCCCTGATACGTGGTGCGCAACCCGATACGTTGATGGGCCTGTCAGGGTTGGGGGATCTGGTACTGACCTGCTCGTCCGAACTGTCCCGAAATTACCGTTTCGGCTTGAGTTTGGGTCTGAATCGTCCCTTTGACAGCCATACGACGGTCGAAGGTGTCGCCACGGCGCGCGCCATGTCTGAGATCGCCGCGAACGAAGGGCTGGACATGCCCATCAGCGCCACGGTGGCAGACCTGAGCCACGGCGCCTACAGTGTGGCGCAAGCCATCGAAACCCTGCTCAACCGCCCCCTCAAGGAGGAATAACATGCTGATTGCCCTCATCGCCCGTGACAAGGACGGCGCCCTGCAAACCCGGCTGGACAACCGCGCCGCCCATCTGGCCTATATCGAGGAAACCGGTGTTGTTTCTCAGGCTGGTCCGTTGCTGGACGGAGACGCGATGATCGGCTCTCTGGTGATATTGGAGGTCGAAGGCATGTCGGCCGCCGAAACCTGGGCCGAGAACGATCCCTACGCCAAGGCGGGGCTGTTCGATTCCGTCGACCTTATTCCTTGGAAGAAAGTGATCGGCTGATGGCGTACTGGCTGTTCAAATCCGAGCCGTCGACCTGGAGCTGGGACCAGCAGGTTGCCAAAGGGGATGCGGGTGAAGAATGGGACGGCGTGCGTAACTATCAGGCGCGCAATTTCATGCGGCAGATGGCGATTGGCGATCGCGGGTTCTTTTACCACTCGCAAAAGGACAAGGCGATCGTCGGTATCGTCGAGGTCTGCGCCGAGGCCCATCCCGACAGCACCACCGATGACGAACGCTGGGAATGCGTGGACATCAAGGCGGTGCGACCGTTCACAACGCCGGTGACACTGGACCAGATCAAGGCGGATGAGCGCCTGGCCGAGATGGTACTGGTGAGGAATTCGCGCCTGTCGGTACAACCGGTCAGCGAGGCTGAATGGCAGTTGATCTGTGCCTTGGGCAACACGCAAGCGAACTGATCAAGTAAAAAGGGAAGGCCCTGACGTATACAGAACCTTCCCTACCCCCGCGTGCTCCCTACTCACCACACGCGTATGGAAATCTCTGGTTCTGACCGTCCTGGTCACACCTGGACCTTAGCCGGGTTTCAGCAGGCATTTCAAATACCAAGTCTTTAAAAAATTGCTCAAATAGGAAACGCCCGCCGATGGGGAGGCGGGCGTTTTACTTGAAAACGAACAGTTTAGCCGTAGACGGCTTCTTTGCCGAAATGCTTGGTCAGCATGTAATAGACCACGGCGCGGTGTTTGTTGCGCTCGGACATGCCATAGGTTTCCAGCACTTTTTTGATGGCTTCCATCAGTTCGGGCCCATCAGCCAGGCCCAGTTTCTTGATGAGGAAGTTGTTCTTGACCGTCTCAAGCTCGCCATCTTGCGTGGCCGCGACGGTCGACGCGTCGGCGTCATAGATCGCCGGACCGCAGCCGATGGTAACCTTGGTCAGCAGGTCCATATCAGCGTCCATCCCGCATTTGTCTTTAAGATCTGCAGCGTATTTGGCGATCAAGTCGTCGCGTTTTCCCATTGTCATCTCCTTGTTCAATATTGGTTTCTGGCTACACCAGCGCCGCAAACACGGTAACGGGTGCGAAAATTTGCACAAAGGGAAAATTCTCCAGCATTCCCCCTTAAAATCACGCGATACATCTTCGGCTTGATTTTGGCATGACTTTATTTAACATTTAAGTTAAATAGAGTTGCCGCTTGGAATCAGGAGGACAAAATGCCCGTGTCGCTACCAAATGAGAGCCCGCAATACAGAGCTGCCCGAAAAACCTTGCTTAAGGCAGAAGCCGAGCTAAGGGCCAGTGTCGAGAACGTCGCAAACCTGCGGCGCAGCCTTCCCAAAGGAGGGGAGATTCCGCAGAACTATTCTTTCAGATCAGAACGGGGTGAGCCCGTAAAACTGTCTTCTCTGTTCGGTTCTCATGATACGTTGGCCATCTATTCCCTGATGTACGGTCCGGAAGCACAGTCGCCCTGTCCTATGTGCTCAGCCTTCCTGGATGGGTTGAATGGTCAAGTAACCCACATTTCCCAGAATATTGCCTTTGCAGTGGTGGCTCAGAACACCCCGGAAAAATTGGTGGGGCTCAAGACCAAGATGAGATGGAGCGATCTGCCGCTTTATTCCGCGCTTGGTACAGACTACCAGCACGACTATCTGGCCCAGGCTGAGGATGGAAGTCAGTTGCCGATCCTGAACGTCTTTCAACGCAATCAGGACAGTATCACTCATTTCTGGAGCTCTGAGCTGTTTTTTGAACCCAGCGAATGGCACCCGCGGCATGTGGATGCGGCCTGGCCCCTGTGGAACATACTGGATTTTACTCCGCAGGGCCGAGGAGACTTCATACCATCGCTACGCTGACTACAAAAGAAAACGGCGGCCAACCGGCCGCCGTTTCATTTCCGACAATTTCGGAAATCAGTAACGATAATGCTCGGGCTTATACGGGCCTTCAGGCTTCACGCCAATGTAAGCGGCCTGTTCGTTGTCCATTTTGGTCAGCTTCACGCCGATGCGGTCCAGATGCAGGCGCGCAACCTTTTCATCCAGGTGCTTGGGCAGGATGTAGACTTCGTTTTCGTACTCGTCACCCTTGGTAAACAGTTCGATCTGAGCCAGAACCTGGTTGGTGAACGAGGCCGACATCACGAAGGACGGGTGACCGGTGGCGTTGCCGAGGTTCAGCAGACGGCCTTCGGACAGCAGGATGATGCGGTTGCCCGAGGGCAGCTCAATCATGTCCACCTGTTCCTTGATGTTGGTCCACTTGTGATTCTTCAGGCTGGCCACCTGAATCTCGTTGTCAAAGTGGCCGATGTTGCCGACGATAGCCATGTCCTTCATCGCGCGCATATGGTCGATGCGGATCACGTCCTTGTTGCCGGTGGTGGTGATGAAGATATCCGCGCTGGCGACTTCGTCTTCCAGCAGTGTGACTTCGAACCCGTCCATCGCAGCCTGCAGGGCGCAAATCGGGTCAACCTCGGTGACTTTCACGCGGGCGCCTGCACCGCGCAGCGATGCGGCCGAACCTTTGCCTACGTCCCCGTAGCCGCAAACCACAGCAACCTTACCGGCCATCATGGTATCGGTGGCGCGGCGGATGCCGTCGACCAGCGATTCTTTACAGCCGTATTTGTTGTCGAATTTCGACTTGGTAACCGAGTCGTTCACGTTAATTGCCGGGAACGGCAGGTGGCCGTCTTTGACCAGCTGATACAGGCGGTTCACGCCGGTGGTGGTTTCCTCGGATACACCCTGAATCTGGTCACGCATCTTGGTGAACCAGCCGGGGCTTGCCGCCATACGCTTGGCGATCTGCTTTTTGATGACCTCTTCCTCTTCCGATCCGGGAACCGGGATGATGTCCTCACCCGCCTCGGCGCGTGCGCCCAGCAGGATGTACAGCGTCGCGTCGCCGCCATCGTCCAGAATCATGTTCGGGCCTTCGTCGAACAGGAAGGATTTGTCCAGGTAATCCCAGTGCTCTTCCAGCGTCTGGCCTTTGATGGCGAAGACGGGGATGCCTGCCTCGGCAATCGCGGCGGCGGCATGGTCCTGCGTCGAGAAAATGTTGCACGACGCCCAGCGCACATCCGCGCCCAGCGCAACCAGTGTTTCGATCAGCACAGCTGTCTGGATGGTCATGTGCAGCGAACCAACGATCCGTGCGCCTTTCAGCGGCTTCGACTCGCCATATTCCGCGCGCAGGGACATCAGACCCGGCATTTCGGTTTCGGCAATATCCAGCTCTTTGCGGCCGAACCCGGCCAATGAAATGTCTTTAACGATATAGTCCCCGGCCATCAGGTGCTCCATTGAGGTAAATCACGTTCCGGCTGCCCCTAGCATTCCTTGGGGCAGGTGGCAACGTTATTGGCCGGAAACGGGGTATTCCGCCGCTCAATTCAGCTGGGTTGACCCTTTAGCTTAATCTTTGGGATCGCTTCAAAAAAATCTGTGCCAACGGCGACAATACAACTAATGCCGTTCGCCTGGGTCACCAGAACCGTGTAGCTTCCGGTTTCCTTCGAGGTCCAGACCTCCATAATTGTCTGCGCACCGCGTGTTTTCTGCAATCCGCCAAAGACCAGCTCTTCTGAATAGCTGTCCTGCAGCTTGGCGATCACATGCTCGCGCTGTGCACAACTTTGGGCAAATGCGGGTGGGGCAGTGGCGGCCATTCCAAAGGCCATGGTAATTCCAAACAGTCGCTTAAACATAGCTAGCTCCTTTCGATACGGGTTACGTTCCGAGAGGGGCACACCAGGAGGAGCGTGCACCCCCCTCAGCACAAATGTCGGTATCACCACGCGCTGGTTCAAAGCACGTCTGGTCAAGAAAAAGTTGGCAGCTGGTGATCTCGACAGGTACATCATAACACAAAAGCGCGAAATTAACGTGTCCAACTTCACATGGTATGGCGGAATGGCAACACAACCTAGAGCATGGCAAAGAATGCTGTCGGGGCGCAGGCTGGACCTGCTGGACCCGACCCCTGTGGACATCGAAATCGAAGATATCGCCCACGGACTGGCCTTTGTGGCCCGCTGGAATGGGCAAACGGCGGGCGATTTCGCCTATTCCGTGGCCGAACATTCCCTGCTGGTCGAAGAGCTTTTTGGCCGGATTGCCCCCAAAGCACCTGTGAAATGGCGGCTCGCGGCTTTGTTACACGACGCGCCGGAATATGTGATCGGAGATATGATCTCACCGGTCAAATCCGCCGTCGGTCCGGATTACGGCGCGCTGGACGACCGGTTGGCGGCGGCGATCCATATCCGGTTCGGATTGCCTGCTGCGGTGCCGAAAACGGTGAAGCGGCAGATCAAAAAGGCCGACAAAATTAGCGCCTGGATGGAGGCGACCCAGATTGCCGGGTTTTCAGAGGCCGAGGCGACCAAATTCTTCGGGCGCCCAGATCGGGCGGTCATGGAGGGGTTGGAGATAACGCTAAGACCGCCGGTTGAGGTGCGGGAGGCGTATATGAAGCGGCACAGGGAGTTACTTCATGAACTGTAAGAACTGAGCGCATGTAGTTCTGATCGACTGGTTATTCTATTGGGCAACGTAGAAAACACCGATTGTCACCAAACCGATCAAAGTTAACCAACCAATAACCTGATAAAGAAACTTGAACTTCTCGGCGTTTATCTCACTGATATCGACAGACTGAAGAGATGATCGCGTGCGCCGCGCTCTTAGAAGATTGGGAAATACGGCAGTCAACGCATGGGCGCAGCCAAAGAAAGTCAACATAGTGCAAATTGCCAACCCAAAGACACTCGCTGATTCTCCTGCTACTGTCCATGGCTCAGCCCAAACTTGAGAAACAACAGTTCCAACAACGATCAACGCCATCAGCGAATTTGTCCCAAAAACTAGGGCACCCAATCGTTGCATTCGGGTTTCAGGGACAGTTATGGCTAGAAGTTTCAACAAATTAAAGGTTGGACGGCCCTATTACCGCGGACTGCGCTTCGCCAAAATCCGCTGCAAGGTTCGGCGGTGCATGTTCAGACGGCGTGCAGTTTCAGAGACGTTCCGGTCACACAGCTCATACACCCGCTGGATATGCTCCCAGCGCACGCGGTCCGCGCTCATGGGGTTTTCCGGCGGCGGGGGCAGTTCGTCGCCCTTGGCCAGCAATGCGCTGGTGATGTCGGTGGCGTCGGCGGGTTTCGACAGGTAATCGGTCGCGCCGATTTTGACGGCGGCCACGGCGGTGGCAATCGCGCCATATCCGGTCAGAACCACGACCCGGCTGTCAGGGCGTTTCTCACGCAGCACTTCGACCACGTCCAGACCGTTGCCATCCTCCAACCGCAGATCAACCACGGCATAGGCAGGGGGACGGGCGGTGGATATGGCGCGGCCTGCGGCGACAGAGCCTGCAGTTTCAACTTCGAACCCGCGCTTTTCCATCGCTTTGGCAAGACGTCTCAGAAACGGCTCGTCATCATCCACCAGAAGCAGGGATTTATCGGGGCCGATATCGAAGTCAGAGCTGTCCGCCATATTCTGTTCTTTCCGCTATTTCACGCCTTTGGCTTAAACATGAGTAATAGCAGCGCCATTTCAAAGGTCAAACGCATCAAAGCTTGTCCAGAAAACATCCAACCTTGTCGGCCATCTGTTCGGCGGTGTCATCGCGGTTGAAGAATTCCAGGAATCCGTGCTCGGGCGTCACCAGATAGGTAAAGGTGGAATGGTCGACCAGGTAGTATTCGTCGCTCTTGTCATGTGCCCGGTAATAGGTCTTGTAGGCCTGGCTGGCGGCTTTGACCTGCTCGGGCGATCCAGTCAGTGCGACGGTTTTGCCACCAAGGTTGAAGGCAAAGTCGTCCACCACCTGCGGCGTGTCCCGGTCGGGGTCGATCGAGATGAACAACGGCGTCACTGATTGGCCACGCTCGGCCAGAATATCCACGGCTTCGGCGTTGCGCGACATGTCGAACGGGCAGATATCGGGGCAGAACGTATAGCCGAAATAGACCAATGTCGGTTCGGTGATCACGTCCTTGTCGGTGACCGTTTCACCCTTGCCGTTGACCAGCTCGAACGGGCCGCCGATTGCAGCGGTACCGCCCGCGATCTGCGCCGAACGGCATTGCGCGAACTGATCGTCCGATCCCGCCCCTCGCGTCAGCAGCCACATGGCGCCCAGACCGACGGCCAGAACAACGGTTGCAAGGATGGCATAAAGACGGATCATGGCATCAATCCTGGGATGAGAGGGGTTGTTGATCGTTTCGACGCGGACACCTATCAAGATGATCAGCCGATGCAACAGGACATAATAGACCGATGGCAAATTCCAACATCACATTATGGCGCAGTCAGGAACGCAGCAGCTGGATCCGCCTGCGCACGCTGATCCTGCTGCGT
The DNA here is from genome assembly GCF_059609725.1 of Ruegeria sp. YTSC199. Classification (NCBI taxonomy): domain Bacteria; kingdom Pseudomonadati; phylum Pseudomonadota; class Alphaproteobacteria; order Rhodobacterales; family Roseobacteraceae; genus Ruegeria; species Ruegeria sp. YTSC199. Next base: position 53,070 of record NZ_JBXWMF010000030.1, on the reverse strand, counting down.
TGGGTAGCCATCATCGGTCAGTTCACCGCCATTACTGTTGCGCAGCAGTATTTTCAGGTGCAGCTGGAGTTGGCGCTTTGCTATCTGGCCATCGGTATTTCGGTCATGGGAAACACGACCGCCATTCTTCTGTTCCCGAAAAACAAGCGCCTGACCGAATTCGAAAACTTCCTGATGGTGCTGTTCGACCTGTCGCAATTGGCCATCCTGTTGTACCTGACCGGCGGCCTGAACAACCCCTTTGCCCTGTTGCTGTTGGGGCCGGTGACAATCTCGGCCAATGTGATGAGCACGCGCTCAACCCTGATTGTCGGTGCAGTGGCAATTGTGCTGACGAGCTTACTGGCTGAGTTTCACCTGCCTTTGCGTACCGAACAAGGCCTCATACTGCAGATTCCGGACATGCTTTTGTTCGGCAATTGGGCGGCGGTTGTCATCGCGATCGTGTTCATCGGGGCCTATTCCCACCGCGTCAGCGTCGAAGTGCAATCGATGTCCGAGGCGCTGGCCGCCACACATATGGCCCTGGCACGTGAGCAAAAACTGACCGACCTGGGCGGTGTTGTCGCAGCCGCAGCGCACGAGCTGGGCACGCCGCTGGCCACCATCAAGCTAGCCAGTTCCGAACTGATTGAAGAACTGGATGACCGCCCCGACCTGAAGGACGACGCCGCTCTGATCCGCGAACAGGCCAACCGCTGCCGTGATATCCTGCGCGATATGGGCCGGGCTGGCAAGGACGACTTGCATCTGCGGCAGGCACCCCTGTCCACCGTGGTGCATGAGGCCGCCGAGCCGCACCTTCATCGAGGCAAGACCGTGCACTTTTCCGAAGGTCCAGCCGGGGATGGCGATGTGCAACAACCCTCGATCCTGCGAAAGCCCGAAATCATTCACGGGCTGCGCAACCTTATCCAGAACGCGGTGGACTTTTCCCGCGCAAATGTCTGGGTCGAGGCCGAATGGAGCACGGATCAGATCACCGTTAACATTATGGATGACGGGCGCGGGTATCCATCGCAGATGATTGGCCGGATCGGAGACCCTTTCATGCGCCGCCGCCGGGTCGAGAACGATCAAAGAACCCGCCCGGAATATGAGGGCATGGGGCTGGGCCTGTTCATCGCCAAGACCCTGCTGGAACGCAGCGGCGCCGAGCTGGATTTTGCAAACGGCGCGGACCCATACCAAACCCTTTGTGACAATCCCGAGCGCCGAGGCGCGATTGTTCGTGTGTCGTGGCCACGCAATATGGTGGATGCCCAGACCGGCGACACTCCCGTTCCGTCGGGTGAAAACCAGCAAATCCAGGTCTGAGTTAAGACCCCGTTAACCATTTACACACATATTTCCTTCGGTATCAGTTCCCGGAGGGCGCATGGTCGACTGGATCATTTTGGCCGCGATCAGCCTGGTGTCTGCCAGCCTGTCCGTACAATGGCTTTTACCCCGCCGACGGCACAGGGGTGACAATTTCGGATTGTCCGCGCCCGCATCGCTGTATGATGCGGTGTTTTTGTTCGACGGCAACCGCCTGATCAGCCATTCCGATATCGCGCTCGAAGGTTTCGAAGCCGTCCGCGACTGGCCCGACCTTCGCCGCCTGTTACAGCGGGATTTTCCCAGTTTCCCCGAAACACCCGACCATATTCGTCATCAGGGCACGCTGGTCATTCCCCCGATCGACTGCACCGTCGAACGGGACATTCTGTGCGAATGGGTTGACGGCATCGTCCGCGTTCAGCTGCGCGACAGCGCCGAACGCCCGACCCCGGTCCAACGCGACGCGCAGGATCCGATCCGTTTGGCGATGGAACAAGCCCCCTACCCCGTCTGGTTGCTGGATCATCAAAGCAGTGTCCGATGGTGCAATGCCACCTATGTCTCATTGGTCAGAAAGGTCCGTGGCCCGGATACCGATCTGACCGCGCCGCTGTTTCCCGGCGCAGACGGGGACTCGAGGTTGGGTGCAAAGACCCGCATCTCGATTTCGTCCGAAAGCAGCGAGAACAAACTGTGGTTCGACCTTACACTGGTGGATCACCCCGAAGGCCACCTGTGCTATGCGGTTGATATCAATGCTATTGTTGCCGCCGAAACCACCCAGCGCAAATTCGTGCAGACCATGACGAAGACCTTTGCCCAACTGTCAATCGGGCTGGCGATCTTCGACCGCAACCGGCAACTGGCGCTGTTCAACCCGGCCCTGATCGACCTGACCACCCTGCCCCCGGACTTCCTCAGTTGCCGCCCCAGCCTGTCCAGCTTTTTCGACCGGCTGCGCGATCAGCATATGATGCCTGAACCCAAGAATTACCGCAGTTGGCGCAGCCAGATGAACGACCTGCTCGAGGCCGCCGAGGACGGAAACTATCAGGAAACGTGGTCGTTGCCCTCGGGGTCGGTCTATTCAGTCAGCGGGCGCCCGCATCCCGACGGTGCAGTGGCATTTCTGTTCGAGGATATCACGGCCGAGATTACCCTGACCCGCCGCTTCCGCTCGGAAATGGACCTGATGCAATCGGTTCTGGACAAACTGGCCGATGCCATCGCGGTGTTTGGCGATGACGGAACGCTGGCCTTCACCAACCTCGCCTATCAAAAACTGTGGAGCGTCTCGGATGAGGCCGGGTTCGAACCGGACTCGGTGCTGGATGTGACCCGCAGCTGGCAGGACCAATGCGCCGCCACACCTCTGCTGGGTGAAGTTCGCGATTTTGTCGAGATGCGCGACAACCGCGCCGAATGGTCCGGTGATATTCGTATGCGCAACGGCACCGAACTGACCTGTGTCGTCAGCCCGATGCAGAACGGCGCAACGATTGTCCGGTTTGTGGTGGACGAGCTTAGGACATCGCAAACGCTGCGCCAAATCAGCGCCTGAACCGGGTTGCAGCCGACAGGGCCTGAGGTCATTGTGGCGCCATGACGTTGCACCCTCGTTCCATAACCCTGACTTCGCCCGAAGAAACATCCCAATTCGCCGCCCGGCTCGGGGCAGAATTGTGCACCGGCGATGTGGTACTGCTTGAAGGTGAGATCGGCAGCGGCAAGACCCATTTCGCACGCAGTCTGATTCAATCGCTGATGACCGTTCCCGAGGATGTGCCCTCGCCCACTTACACACTCGTACAGGCCTATGACACCCCGGCGGGCGAGATCTGGCATTGCGATCTCTATCGGCTTACCGCCGTGGAAGAGATCGAGGAACTGGGCCTGACCGAGGCATTTGACTCGGCCATCTGTCTGGTCGAATGGCCCGACAAACTGGGCCCGCTGACCCCTGATACCGCCCTGAAACTAAGCTTCGAAACAGACCCTGATACAATGGAAAACCGTCTTCTGACCCTGTCGTGGTCCGATCCGAAATGGCCCCGCAAGCTGGAGAGCGCCGCATGACGAACCGCGCTGTGCTGGCCGAGGCGCTGATTGCACAAACACCATGGGTTAACGCAAGGCGTGCGCCGCTGGCTGGGGATGCCTCGAACCGCCGATATGAGCGTCTGACCGATCCCGAAACCGGCCAGACCGCCGTGTTGATGGACTCCCCCCCGGGCAAGGCCGAACCGGTCGAGAACTTTGTGCGTATGGCAAACCACCTGCGCTCTATTGGCCTCAGCGCGCCCGAGATTTATGCCGAGGACACGGAATTCGGCTTTCTGCTGCTGGAAGATCTGGGCGATGACCTGTTTGCCCGCGTTCTGAAGCAAGACCCAAAGATGGAGCGGCAGCTATACGAGGCCGCAACTGACGTTTTGATTGCACTGCATCAGGCCCCCACCCTGTCTTTGCCCTCTTATGACCCGTCGCTGATGTCCGAACTTGCAGCGCTGTCCTTTACCAAATACGCGCAGGCGGTTCACGGTCGGCACGACACGGACGCGCGGCAGCAGTTCGAATACCGGTTTTCGGACATTCTGCATCAGGAAACATCCGGGACCAAAGTGGTGGTCCAGCGCGACTACCACGCCGAAAACATGATCTGGCTGCCGGACCGTGAAGGCGTGAAAAGCGTGGGATTGCTGGATTTCCAGACCGCCATGCTGGGCCATCCGGCCTATGACCTTGTGTCGATGCTGCAGGATGTCCGCCGCGACGTAGCCCCGGGCACCGAGATGCAAATGGTCAACCGCTATATCACCGCAACTGGCGTGAATGATCACGACTTCCGCACCGCCTATGCCGTACTGGGCGCGCAGAGAAATCTGCGAATTCTGGGCGTGTTTGCCCGTCTGGCGACGGAATACGGTAAACCTCAGTATGTTGATCTTATACCGGCCACATGGGCACATCTGATGCGCGATCTGGACCACCCGGCGCTGGCGACCATAGCTGATCTGCTACGCACAGCCCTGCCCGATCCAACCCCGGAAAACCAGGACAGGCTCAGACAGACATGACCCGACATCCCGAAGCCGTGATGCTGTTTGCTGCCGGGTTTGGCACACGCATGGGCGCGATGACCAAGGACCTTCCGAAACCTCTGATCGAGGTCGCGGGCCGCCCCCTGATCGACCATGCGCTGGATCTGGTGGACGGTCTCGGCCCCAAGCGTGTGGTGGCCAACTTGCACTATCTGCCCGATCAGCTCGGGACTCACCTGTCTCCCAAAGGCGTCCTGTTGTCCCGCGAAGAGCCCGAGATTCTGGAAACCGGCGGTGGGTTGCGCGCCGCTTTGCCCCTGTTGGGGCCGAATCCGGTTTTCACCCTGAACACCGATGCGATTTGGGCCGGGCCGAACCCCTTGACCCTGTTACGCGATGCCTGGGATCCCGATCGAATGGATGCGTTACTGATGTGCGTACCTATCGACCAGACCATCGGGCACGCCGGCATGGGTGATTTCACCGCCGATGCCGAGGGTCGGATTACCCGTGGTCCCGGTCTGATTTATGGCGGGGCGCAAATTCTCAAGACCGAGGGGTTGATGGCGATCCCGGACAAGGCATTCTCGCTAAACCTGCTTTGGGATCAAATGCATAGCAAAGGTCGCCTGTTCGCGGCCACCTATCCCGGCCGCTGGTGCGACGTAGGTCGCCCCGAAGGGATCACATTGGCCGAGGGGCTGATTGCGGATGTTTAAGCCCAGCGCCACGCCGCGTGTCTTTGCCGTTCCGCCCGGATCGGACTTTCCCAAAGCGCTGGTGGATGGGCTTCACCTGCGCGGCGCCGAACACCCGCCCGAGGCCTTGGCACGTGTGCAGCTTGTCGTGAACACCCGCCGTATGGCCCGCCGCGTGCGCGATCTGTTCGATCAGGGCCCCGCTTGCCTGCTGCCGCGGCTTTCACTGGTCACCGATCTGGGCGAAAGCGTCGATCTGGCGCAAGTTCCACCCGCCATTCCGCCGCTGAGACGCAGGTTGGAACTAACGCAATTGATCGCCAAGCTCTTGGAACAGCAACCTGATCTGGCGGCGCGCTCCTCGCTGTTCGACTTGTCCGACAGTCTGGCGGCGCTGATTGATGAGATGCAGGGCGAAAGCGTTTCACCTGATGCAATCCGGCAGTTGGATGTCAGCGACATGTCCGGGCATTGGGCGCGTGCACAGGCCTTTATCGGGATTGCCGATCACTTTATTGACCCCGGCCCCGATACGCTGGACGCGCAGGCGCGGCAACGGCGCGTGGTGGAGAACCTGATTGACCGCTGGCAGGTGGTCCCACCGCAGCATCCCGTTATCCTTGCGGGTTCAACCGGATCGCGCGGCACCACGTTGATGCTGATGGAGGCTGTCGCGCGCCTGCCCCAAGGCGCTCTGATCCTGCCCGGTTACGATTTCAATCAGCCGGATCACGTCTGGCAAGGGCTGGACGAGGCGCTGACGTCAGAAGATCACCCGCAATACCGGTTCCGCAAGCTGATGGCACGGCTTGATATGCAACCTGGCCAAATCGAACCATGGACTGATGATCCTGCCCCCTCACCTGCGCGCAACAGGTTGATTTCACTGGCGTTACGTCCCGCTCCGATCACTGATGCCTGGATGTCCGAAGGGCCGCAGCTGACCGATCTGGACGATGCCACGCAAAACCTGACACTGGTCGAGGCGCAATCCCCCCGGGCCGAGGCGCTGGCCATCGCGCTGCGCCTGCGCGAAGCGGCTGAGACCGGCCAGACCGCCGCACTGATTACCCCGGACCGGATGCTGACCCGTCAGGTCAGCGCCGCGCTGGATCGTTGGAACATCCTGCCTGATGACAGTGCGGGCCTACCGCTGCAATTGTCACCTCCGGGCCGGTTCCTGCGCCATGTGGCGGGTCTGTTCGCCCGGCGGCTGGAAGGTGAGGCGCTGCTGACCCTGCTAAAACATCCGCTCTGCCATGGCGGCGGTGATCGCGGCGCACATCTGCTGCATAGCCGCGATCTTGAACTGGATTTGCGGCGTCACGGCCCACCATACCCTGACAGCGCCAGCCTGACCGCATTCGCCATCCGCAAAGAGGTGCCCGAGGGTTGGATGGGCTGGCTGACGACGCATTTCTGCGACCAGCATGTAAAGGGTGAGCTGCCCTTGTCAGATTGGGTGGAGCGCCTGCGTATTTTGGCAGAAGCGATTTCAGCCGGTAGCGAGGGCGAAACCGGCCCGCTGTGGGAGAAGAACGCAGGTCAAAAGGCACTGTCGGTTCTGACGGCGCTAGAGGATGAGGCTGAACATGGTGGCTCGATGTCCGCCCATGACTTCGCAGACCTGCTGGGTGCCTTGCTGGCCGGGGAAGAGGTCCGCGACCGCGACGCGCCGCATCCGCATATCATGATCTGGGGCACACTTGAGGCACGGGTGCAGGGCGCCGAACTGCTGATCCTTGGGGGCCTCAATGAAGGCAGCTGGCCCGAAGCCGCTGCACCTGATCCCTGGCTGAACCGCCAGATGCGCGACAAGGCCGGGCTGTTGCTGCCCGAACGCCGCATCGGCCTGTCGGCTCACGACTTTCAACAGGCTGTCGGCGCGCCCGAGGTCTGGCTGACCCGCGCGACCCGGTCGGACGACGCCGAAACCGTGCCTTCGCGCTGGCTGAACCGGATGACGAACCTGTTGCAGGGTTTGCCGGGGCAGGGTGGCCCTGCGGCTTTGTCGGCGATGCGTGCCCGTGGACAGTCATACCTGCGTTGGTCGGAACAACTTGAAGCCGCACCCCGGATCGACCCGGCACCGCGCCCGTCTCCACGCCCGCCGGCCACCGCACGCCCACGCCGTCTGAGCGTCACCGAAATCAAACGCCTGATCCGCGACCCGTACGCGATCTACGCCAAACATGTGCTGCGGCTGCGCCCGCTGGACCCTTTGGTTCAGGCACCGGATGCCCTGTTGCGCGGGATAGTCATCCACGAAATCCTCGAACATTTCATCAAGGACAGTGTTTTAGACAGCGCCTTGCTGACCCGCGAGAATTTCCTGAAACGGGCCGAGACGCTGCTGGATCAACATGTGGCCTGGCCCACGGCCCGCAAGCTCTGGCTGGCGCGATTGGAACGCATCGCCGACGACTTTCTGACCGCCGAAACCGCCCGTCGCGGCGACGGAGGACCGGTGGCTTTTGAGGCCGCGATGAAACTGGTCCTGAGCCCTGTGGATTTCACCATCGCAGGCCGGGCGGACCGGATCGACCACAACAGTCGCGGCGCGCTGCGGATTGTGGATTACAAGACAGGCACGCCTCCGACCGAAAGCCAGCAGGCCAAGTTCGACAAACAACTGCTGATCGAAGCCGCGATGGCCGAACAGGGCGCCATCGACGGAATCGATCCGATTCCCGTGGCCGAGGCTGTCTTTATCGGCATGGGCGGCACGTATAAAGAGGTCACAGCCCCGTTGGCCAAGGAACCGCCCGACAAGGTTCTTTCCGAACTGAAAGAGCTTGTTTCTGCTTATTTAGAGCCTGATCAAGGCTTCACATCACGCCGAATGCTGCAAAAGGACACCGACATTGGCGACTATGACCACCTCGCCCGTTTCGGCGAATGGGACCGAACCGATGAGACCGATCCCGAGGTGCTGAAATGAAGGCCCGCAACGACGCAACCGAGCGGCAGGTGCAGGCGGCACGACCCGACGCCTCAACCTGGCTGGCGGCCAATGCCGGCTCGGGCAAGACGCGGGTTTTGACCGACCGGGTGGCGCGGTTGCTGCTGGGTGGGGTGCAACCGCAGCACATCTTGTGCCTGACTTACACCAAAGCCGCCGCCAGCGAGATGCAGAACAGGCTGTTCAAACGGTTGGGTGAGTGGGCGATGTTGGGCGACAGTGCGCTGCTGGCTCAATTGACCGACCTGGGCGTGCCGGGCGTAATTGACCCCGACAGGTTGGCACAGGCCCGCACCCTGTTCGCCCGCGCCATCGAGGCGCCCGGCGGGCTGAAGATTCAGACGATCCACTCGTTCTGCGCCTCATTGCTGCGCCGTTTTCCGCTGGAGGCCGGGGTCAGTCCACAATTCTCGGAAATGGAAGATCGCGCGGCGGCGTTGCTGCGGGAAGAAATCGTGGAAGATTTCGCCGAAGGCCAGCAAGCCGCGCTGATCGAGGAAGTCGCGCGATTCGTCACCGATACCGGGTTTGAAAGCCTGACTGCCGCCATCACTCATAAACGCAACCTGTTTGCGCAGCCGCTGGACTGGCGCGACCTGCTGCAACGGTTCAACTTGCCGGAGGGGTTTGATGAAAACACCCTGCAGGCCCGCGTTTTTCTGGGCAGTGAAGTTGATCTTATCCGCTCGATCCTGCCTGCACTGACCGAAAGCGGCGGCAACAACGCCAAGGCGGCTGCCAAACTGGCGACGTTTACCGAGGCGCGGACCGGCAGCTTGCCCATATTGGAAAGCGTGTTTCTGACAGGAAAGTCCGCCAAAGAACCATTCAGCGCCAAGATCAACAGCTTCCCCACCAAAGCTCTGCGCGAAGGTGCACTGGCGGATCAGATGCCGCAGTTGGAATCCTTCATGTTGCGTATCGAGGCCGCGCGCGAACAACGGTTGGCGCTGGTTGCGGCGCGCAAAACCCATGTGTTGCACCGCTTTGCCACCGCATTCCTGCCGGAATACGAGCGGCGCAAGCAACTGCGCGGCTGGCTTGATTTCGATGACCTGATCCTGCGTGCGCGGCAGGTACTGAACGATCCGGCGGTGGCGGAATGGGTACTGTACCGACTGGACGGTGGCATTGACCACATTCTGGTCGATGAGGCACAGGATACCAGCCCCGATCAATGGGACGTGGTCGAGAAACTGGCGCAGGAATTCACCAGCGGGGAAGGGGCCAGATCCGGGGTAGAACGCACGATTTTCGTGGTGGGTGACAAGAAACAATCGATCTATTCCTTCCAGGGCGCCGACCCGCAGGCCTTTGACCGGATGCAGCAGGAATTCGGGCGGAGATTGGCGGAATCAGGCTCTAAACTGTGGAATTCGACGCTGGAGTTTTCGTTTCGGTCCTCCAGCGCGATCCTGTCTCTGGTCGATATCCTGTTCGAGAACCGGACTGAAGCCGGGTTTCACAAGGACAGCTTGCACCGTGCTTTCAAGGCTGATCTGCCCGGTCGGGTTGATCTGTGGCCAGTGGTCGAGAAGGTCGAAGAAGACGATGATGGCGACTGGACCGATCCGGTCGATCGCCCCGGCGCGCGGCACCACACCGTCATTCTGGCCGAGAAGGTGGCCAAGTCGATCAAGGACATGATCGACCGCGAAGAGACGATCCCTGAGGATGGCGATACGCCAGGCACATTTGTACGCCGCAAGGTGCAACCAGGGGATTTCCTGATACTCGTGCAGCGCCGCTCCGATCTGTTTGCCGAGATCATCCGCGCCTGCAAGGCCCTGCGCCTGCCCATCGCCGGGGCTGACCGGTTGAAAGTCGGAGCGGAACTGGCCGTGAAAGACCTGGCCGCGTTGCTGAGTTTTCTGGCCACGCCCGAGGACAGCCTGTCGCTGGCGACCGTGCTGAAATCACCCTTGTTCGGTTGGAGCGAACAGCAACTGTTCGATTTGGCGCATCGGCGGCAGGAGCAATTCCTGTGGGCTGCTCTGCGCCAGCGTGCCGAGGAATTTCCGAAAACCTTGGAAATCCTGAACGACTTGCGTGGTCAAATCGACTTCCTACGCCCCTATGACCTGATCGAGCGAATCCTGACCCGCCATGGTGGACGGCGCAAGCTGCTGGGTCGTCTGGGGGCCGAGGCCGAGGATGGCATCAACGCGCTGCTCTCGCAGGCGTTGGCTTATGAACGCACCGATATCCCCAGCCTGACTGGATTTCTCGTCTGGATGCAGACAGACGATCTGGAAATCAAACGGCAGATGAGCGGCGTTGGCAACATGATCCGGGTTATGACAGTGCATGGCTCCAAGGGGCTTGAGGCTCCGATCGTGATCCTTCCGGATACAGGCAAACGGCAGGCCCCACGCGACGCCGAGATCATGGTGGGTGAGGGCACACCGCTGTGGAAGGTGCCGGCAGATGCCTCTCCGGCCCTGATGGTTTCGGCGCGGGCCGACGCGCGGGCGCGGGAAGAAAATGAACGACTTCGGTTGCTTTACGTGGCTCTAACACGGGCTGAAAAGTGGTTGATTGTGGGCGCGGCGGGGGATGTCGGCAAGGACGGAACCAGCTGGTATCAGATGGTCGAGGCGGCGATGGCGCGGGCAGGGGCCACTCAACTGCCAGAGTCCGACACGTTGCGCCTGTCCCATGCGGATTGGGACCCGCTGCCGATTGTGGAACATTCTGAGCCCGAGGTGGCCCAAACTCCGCTGCCGGACCGTTTCCTGAACGCCGCAACGGCGCCGGAACCGGCACCTGAAACGCTCAGCCCCTCGGATCTGGGCGGGGCCAAGGCGTTGCCCGGCGATACCGGTCAGGATGAAGAGACCGCCAAGCTGCGCGGTACGCGTCTGCACCTGCTGTTGGAACACTTGTCGTCGGTTACACAAGAAAACTGGCCTCAGCTCTGCGCCCGGATTCTGCCCGATATGCAGGAAGTGGACCGGCAAGAGCTACTGATCGAGGCGCAAGCCGTACTGACAGCGGACCATCTGCAAGCCGTTTTTGCAGGCGACGCACTGGCCGAGGTTTCGGTGACTGCCGAGCTGAGCGGGCGGCGTATGCACGGGGTGATCGACCGGCTGATCGTGACGGATACCGATGTGCAGGTGGTTGATTTCAAATCAAATGCCACGGTTCCCAGCAGCCCATCGGCCTGCCCCGAAGGTCTGTTGCGGCAGATGGGGGCTTGTGCGCAGGCGCTGGCCCAGATCTATCCGGGTCGCGAAATCCGAACGGCGATCCTGTGGACCCGAACGGCGGAGCTTATGTGGTTGCCACACGATCTTGTGACGGATGCACTGGCCCGCACCCATATATCTTGACCTTGCCATGCCCGGCCCCTACGTTCTGTTCCCGAGTTTACCCCATTCAGGAGACAGAAAATGTCGACCGTAGCCGTAACCGACGATACCTTTGACGCCGAAGTCAAGAATTCCGACATCCCCGTTGTTGTCGATTTCTGGGCCGAATGGTGTGGCCCCTGTAAGCAGATCGGCCCTGCTCTCGAAGAGCTGGCTGCTGAATACGGCGGCAAAGTGAAGATCGCCAAGGTGGACGTGGACAGCAACCCGAACGCAGCTGCCGCCATGGGCGTGCGCGGCATCCCGGCGCTGTTCATCTTCAAGGACGGTCAGGTTGTCTCGAACCGTGCAGGTGCGGCCCCGAAGGCGGCGCTGCAAAACTGGATCGACGAATCCATCTGATCCGTTTGGATGCACACAGATCAAAGGCGCCCCGCACCGGGCGCCTTTTTTACACCGGAGGATCAGATGGCAAAGACACGGGTTCTTGTGGAATTCGGCATGGGCACATCGCTGCGGCGGGAAGACTATACCGAGGCCGCGCTGCGGGCGATCAAAGACGCGCTGTGGCACAATTCGGTCAACATGGCCGAGCTGTTTGACTTCCCGAAAGAAGCGATGATCATCGACGCCGAGATTGGGGTGCAGAAACCCGATCAGGTGGATCAAGACGCGCTGAAAGCCATCTTTCCCTACGGCCAGCCGAATATCACCGTCACGCAGGGTGGGTTGGATATCGAAAAACCGCATACCGAGGGACGCACTGTCATTGCCAATGCGGCCATCGTTGTCTCGTTCGACATGGAGCCCGTGGGATGACCGAAAAACGCATCATTCTTGAGATGGGCACCGGCAATGACCTCTACGGGCAGGACTACACCAAGGCGGCGCGGAGGGCGGTTCAGGATGCGCTGCATCATTCGTCGATCACTCTGTTTTCCAAACTGGGTATCGACCATGCCGAGATGCGCGTGATGGTCACGATTGGCGTACAAGAACCTGAGCGTGTGGATTGTGACCTGGTCGCCGCTGATCTGCCACGCGGCCGGGCCGAAGTACGGGCCGTCAAAGGCGGTCTGGATGTAGAAGACGCCGAATCCGGTACCCGGCATGTCGTGGCGACAGCTGCGATTGAGGCCTTCTTGCCTGACCGTTCGGGTCAATACAAACTGGTGTGACAAAGAAAAAGCCGCTCGAATGAGCGGCTTATCTATTGCGGTCGTACTGATCGCGGATCAGATATTTTTGATGTCCGCGCGGCACAGGCCGATATCTTCCAGCTGTGCGTCGCTCAGTTCCAACAGAACTTTGCGTGTCTTGCGGGTTTCATTCCACTCGGCGGCTTTTTCGAAAGCTGCGGTGAACGCGTCCACTACATGCAGGATGGTAGCTGCTCCGAGCGGCGCATGGATATTTGCGGTGGTTGCCATTTGCGCATTCCTTCAAACTGAAACAGCCGACCCTTCGTCGGTTGTAAGCCTCATTTAGGACCAGGCGGCGCGACTCACAATTGCTAGTCCGGTAACCCCGATTTGCGATTCTTGCATATCTTTTAAGCAGCTTGTGAACTGTTGCGCTGCGGACGGGTCCGGCCCATATAGGATGCCAACGAAGAACGGAGGCCCTGATGGCAGACAGCGAATTTCCCGGTTGGCACGGCACAACGATCATTGGCGTCAAAAAGGGCGGCCAAGTGGTGATTGCCGGCGACGGACAAGTCAGCCTGGGTCAGACCGTGATCAAGGGCACCGCCCGCAAGGTCCGCCGACTGTCACCGGGCGGGTTCGAGGTCGTCGCCGGGTTCGCCGGATCGACAGCTGACGCGTTCACCCTGCTGGAACGGCTGGAAGCCAAGCTTGAGGCCACGCCCGGCCAGTTGGCCCGCGCCTCAGTCGAATTGGCCAAGGACTGGCGCACCGACAAGTACCTGCAAAAGCTTGAGGCGATGCTGATCGTCACCGATGGCAAGGATTTGCTGGTGATCACCGGGGCAGGGGACGTGTTGGAGCCGGAACACAACGTGGCGGCCATCGGGTCGGGCGGCAATTTCGCTCTGGCCGCAGCCCGCGCGATGATTGACGGCGACAAATCGGCCGAACAGGTCGCGCGTGAGGCGATGGCGATTGCCGCCGATATCTGCGTCTATACCAACGGCAATCTGACGGTTGAGACTATTTCAGGCTAACAACGCCTTGATCTCTTTCCCTTTCCAGCGGCGGTGCATCCCGATCAGGCCAAAGATCGCAGCGATGATCACGATGTAATAAGGCACGCGGATATCGATGCTCATCAACCCGCCGCCGATCAGTGACATGACCCCTCCGGCCAGACAGAAGACCGCCGTGGTCACACCCATGACCCAGCCCTGATCCGTCTCGCTGACGCTGGACGAAAACAAGCCCAGCAGGGTTGGGTAAGAAACGCCAAAGAAGAAATAGAAGAAGAAGACCGGCACGTAACTCAGCACACCGCTGGGGCTAAACGCGAAGGCAAATCCGCAGATCACCATGACGATCAGCGAGGTGTAGACGATCTGGTGCTTGCTGAACTTCTCCTGTGCCGGTTTCACCAGGAAGGTACTGGAAAAGGCCAGCGCAAAGCCGATCACCACCATCGCCACGCTGCCGCCAATCACGCCATAGCCAAAGCGGCTGGTCAGAAAATTGTCGACAAACACGTAGAATGTGACATTGGCAATCATGAAGAACGAATAGACCGGCAGGATTTTCAGAACCATCGGATGTCCGCGCACCGCGATCAGACTGTCGGTTATATCGCGGGGGCGAAAGACGAAGGCTGTGCGCTCTGTGCGCGTGTCTTTGAAGAATGTCAGGACAAGGAATATGGCGATCAGCACCAGAATAAAAGCGCCGTAGAAAGGGGTTTTCAGCGTGGCAATACTACCCAGCAGAGCCGAGTCCGACAAAACAGCGCCAATGATCGGGCCACCGACAAGGCCAAAACTGACACCGGTCACGATATAGCCCATGTTTCGGTCCCGATCGGCAGCATCGGTGCTGCCGTCAATCATCGCTGCCTGCGCGATGGGCTGATTGCCGGCTGTGAACCCAGTGATCGACCGCCCAAGAATCAACAGAAGCAAGCTGTCCATATAGAGCGAAGCGATGGTGATGGCATAGCCCGCCAACGCACCACCCAGACACACCAACAGCGCGTTTTTTCGCCCGATGGAATCCGAGACCTTCGAGACGTAAACCACCCCCAGAAACCACGACAGGAAAAAGCACCCTATCACCAGCCCATAGTAGAAATGGCGGCGGCCATCCGGGGTGCTCTCGGGCAGGAAACCGGATTTCGTTTCCATGATCAGTGAGTTGATGATCGGGAAGACAAGCCCCTGTCCGATAAGATCCACAAACACCACAAACAGCAAAGTGATCTTGGCAATTTTCGTCATGTCCGCGCTCCTGACGTTCAACGCCTTGAAAACATTGTAACAGAACGCGCGCGTTTCACCTATGGAAAGCGTTTGCAAACCGGGTGGGGCATTGCTAACCAACGCTGCCAATGAAACAGGCTTGGTTGTTTTCGCCTCAACGGTGATTACCTAAGCCCAAGTTTTGCTATGCCGACCGAAAGGACTGCGCTTTGACCGACCTGACCCCGCGCGAGATTGTCTCGGAACTGGACCGTTTCATCATCGGCCAGAAAGATGCCAAGCGTGCCGTGGCCGTGGCCCTGCGCAACCGCTGGCGCCGCAAGCAGCTGGCCGACGACATCCGAGATGAGGTCTATCCCAAGAACATCCTGATGATCGGCCCAACGGGTGTAGGTAAAACCGAGATAAGCCGCCGTCTGGCCAAACTGGCCCGCGCACCGTTCATCAAGGTCGAAGCCACCAAGTTCACCGAGGTCGGGTATGTCGGCCGCGACGTGGAACAGATTGTCCGCGATCTGGCCGATGCCGCCATCATCCAGACCCGCGAATACATGCGCGAGGATGTGAAGGCCAGGGCCCACCAGGCGGCCGAAGAACGGGTGATCGAGGCCATCGCCGGTGAAGACGCCCGCGAGGGCACCCGCGAGATGTTCCGCAAAAAGCTGAAAGCCGGTGAGCTGGACGACACGGTGATCGAGCTGGAGCTGTCAGACAGTTCGAGCCCGATGCCGATGTTCGACATTCCGGGCCAACCCGGCAGCCAGATGGGCATGATGAACTTGGGCGATATCTTCGGCAAAGCCTTCGGCGGGCGCACCGTCAAGAAACGAATGACCGTCGCCGAAAGCTATGACGCCCTGATCGGGGAAGAGGCCGACAAGCTGCTGGACGATGAAACCGTCAGCCGCGTGGCGTTGGAGTCGGTCGAACAGAACGGCATCGTGTTCCTGGACGAGATCGACAAGGTCTGCGCCCGGTCAGACGCACGCGGCGGCGATGTCAGCCGGGAAGGGGTGCAGCGCGACTTGCTGCCCCTGATCGAAGGCACGACCGTGTCGACCAAACATGGTCCGGTGAAAACCGACCACATCCTGTTCATCGCATCTGGGGCGTTCCACATTGCCAAACCCTCTGATCTGCTGCCGGAACTGCAGGGGCGCCTGCCGATCCGCGTCGAACTGCGCGCGCTGACCGAAGAGGATTTCGTACGCATCCTGACCGAGACCGACAACGCCCTGACCCTCCAGTACACCGCCCTGATGGGCACCGAAGAAGTCACTGTCAGCTTTACCGAAGACGGCATCGCGGCATTGGCCCGTATCGCCGCTAATGTGAACCAGACCATCGAGAACATCGGTGCGCGGCGGCTTTACACCGTGATGGAGCGGGTGTTCGAAGAACTGTCCTTCACCGCCCCCGATCAGGCTGGCGCCGAGATCACAGTGAACGCGCAGTTTGTGGATGACAATCTGGGTGAGTTGACCAAGTCCACCGACCTCAGCCGTTACGTTCTGTAACACGAACAGCCGGTTTTTGCCGTTCCCCTTACCCCATGTCGCTGGACGTGGGGCCAGAAATCGATAGCTTAGCGCAAAACGCTCTGAGGGTTTTCCGTGCTGCGCTATTTTATTGTTCTGATTGCCTCCCTGTCTTTGACCGCCTGCGTCGACAGGACGATTACTGAGACCGTGCCCTCGGCCCTGACCATTGGCACGCCTCAAACCGTGTTTGCCAGCACAACGCGCGCCCGCGAGCCGGACGGGTCATACGGGTTTCAGCGCGGCGAAACGCTGCAGTTTCTGGAAACCAAGGTTTCGATCCCGCCGAGCCACACACCAGGGACGCTGAAGTTTTCTTATGCCAATCCGGATCCGCAAAAAGAATTTGTTCTGGCGGGGATAACCGAACTGGATGGCCCGCAAGGCTTGCGGGAACACCTGCATGGCGAGGACGACGTTACGATCTTTGTGCACGGCTATAACTCGACCCAAACGGAAACCATCTTCCGTGCGGCGCAGCTGTCCCACGACATCGGTCTGCCCGGATCTATTCTTGTCTATTCCTGGCCCAGCCGCGCGACGGGATTCGGGTATGCCTACGACCTGGATAGTATGTTATTTGCCCGCGACGGATTGGAGCAGACCATTCGTGAACTGAAATCCATGGGCGTCAAACGGGTTATTCTGGTGGCGCACTCGATGGGCAGCGCCCTGTCGATGGAGATGATGCGACAAGCCGAATTGCAGGAACCCGGCTGGGCCAACAGAAACATCGAAGGGGTCATTCTGATCTCGCCCGATCTGGACGTGGACCTGTTCCGCTCGCAGATGGAGCGGATCGACACGCCGCCGGATCCGTTTGTGGTCATGGTTTCGCAGAAAGACAAAATTCTGAACATCTCGGCCCGAATGCGGGGAACGGCCAAGGGGGAACGGCTGGGCAATATCAGCTCGATCAGCGGCCTGGCAGAGTTTCCGATCAACGTGATCGACACCACAGCGTTCAGCAGCGATGCGCAGTCGTCGCATTTCGTGGCCGCCACTTCTCCGGCACTGTTGGCGATCCTCAGCTCGGTCCGACGGGTCAGCAACACATTCGGACCCGATGAACGACCCGGAATCGACGTTCTGGTACCGCGCAACCAACGCAACCCCGATGGTGCGACTGAGATCGTCCTGACAGAAACCGGCGAGGCCGAGGTGACCACTCCGTGACGTTCAGCCTGCGTCGGTATCTGATCGAAAATGCGAACTGGCTGAGCGCGGGTGTCCTTCTGACCTTTTTGTCCAGCTTTGGGCAGACCTTCTTCATCTCGATCTTCTCGGGGCAGATCCGCGCAGAGTTCGGCCTGAGCCATGGTTCATGGGGGGCAATCTATTCGCTGGGCACCACCGTGTCGGCCATCGTTATGATCTGGGCAGGGGGGCTGACCGATATCTTCCGCGTGCGGGTACTGGGGCCGGTGGTTCTGTCCGGTCTGGCCCTTGCGGCTTTGGCGATGGCGACAAACAGCGCGCTGTTGCTGCTGCCCTTCGTGATCTTTCTGCTGCGCCTGTTCGGGCAGGGGATGAGCATCCACCTGGCGCAGGTCGCCATGGCGCGCTGGTTCACCGCCACCCGGGGCAAGGCATTGTCCATCGCATCGCTGGGCTATGCGATCGGGGAATCCCTGCTGCCGCTGATCTTTGTGGCCGCAATGGCCTTTCTGGACTGGCGCTGGTTGTGGGTGGTGGCCGCCGGAGTGACAATCCTGGGCATCCCGGTCCTGATGGGCTTGCTGCAACAGGAACGCACGCCGCAGAGCCTGACGGGCGATCACACTGCCACCGGAATGCAGGACCGGCACTGGACCCGGCGCGCGGCGCTGCTCCATCCGTTATTCTGGTTCATGGCCCCCGCAATCCTAGGGCCGTCGGCCTTTATCACCGCCTTTTTCTTTCATCAGGTGCATCTGGCCGCAGTCAAGGGTTGGCCGCATATCCAACTGGTCGCCCTGTTTCCGGTTTTCACCGGCGTCTCGATCCTGTCGATGTTTGCAGCGGGCTGGGCGCTGGATAAATGGGGCACAGCGCGGATCATGCCGTTTTACCAGCTGCCCATGGCAGTCGGGTTTGCCATCCTCTCGGTCGTGGGCACGATCAGTGGGGCGCTGATCGGCCTGATCTTTCTGGCCCTGACCGTCGGCGCGAACAACACATTGCCCAGCGCCTTTTGGGCCGAGTTCTATGGCACACGGCATATCGGCGCGATCAAGGCGCTGTCCACAGCGGTGATGGTACTGGGATCAGCCATCGGCCCGGCACTGACAGGCGTGCTGATCGACCGCGGCGTTTCGCTGGGTACGCAATTCCTGTGGATTGCCGTTTTCTTTGTTTTGGTCTGCGCACTAGCGTGGACTGGCATCCGTCGCGCCCGGGCCGGGTTCTAGCGGTTGCGCCGCAGATAGACGTAATAAGCCCCATCACCGCCGTGGCTGATATGCGCGGGGGTCACCTGCAGCACTGATTGCGCCAGCGGCGGGATCGACAGCCAGTGCGGCACCTGATTGCGCAACACGCCGCGCGGGGTGGGAATGGGCCCGAGTTCATCCCGATCCTTGCCCTTGCCGGTAACCACCAGAACCAACCGCTTGCCCTGTGCCTGCGATGTCAGGACAAACCGGATCAACGCCGGATGCGCCGTATCGACACGCATCCCGTGCAGATCCAGCTTTCCTTCAGGCTTGAGCTTGCCGCGTTTCATTCGCCCGAATGCCTTGGTGTCCATCTGCACCGGGCTGGCCCGCAGGCTGTCGGTGACAGAAGGTTTCAGCGCATGACGCACCGGTTTGACCTGCGCGGCCTGGCCGACCTCGAATCCTTCAAGCCGGATTTTCGGCGGTTTGGACGGCTTGGGCTTGGGCAGAGAGGTCGGATGCACCGACTGCGGCAGCTCGGGATGCAGACGCTCGGCCTGTTTGGTGACCTTGCGCCACAGCTCGATCTCTTCAGCGGTCAATTTGCGGCGGGACATCAGAACTCATCCGGGATCAGGGCATAGGCGCGCTGGATCGGCAGCAGCAGGACCATCCGGCCCGGGTCTTTCAAACGTCCGGCGGCCTGTCCGGCTTCATCACCTGTACCAATGAAGATATCCGCCCGCTGCGCCCCCTTGATGGCCGCACCTGTGTCTTGCGCGATCATCAGTCGGCGCATGGGCTCTTTCCCGTCCTTTTCCACCCAGACCGGAGCCCCCAGCGGCGTATAGGCCGGATCTGCGGCGATGCTGCGCATGGTGGTGACGGATCGGTTCATCGCGCCCAGCGGCCCAAACTCAGGCGCAACACGGGTAACCTCGCGGAAAAACACGTAAGAGGGGTTGTGAAACAGCAATTCCGCCCCGGCCTCTGGGTTCTTGCGCACCCAGGCTTTGATCATCTGGGCACTGACCTGATGCGCCGCCAACGTACCCTGCCGGATCAGCTCAGCTCCGATGGAACGATAGGGGTGCCCGTTGGCGCCGCCATAACCCACCCGCAAAGCCCCGCCATCGGCCAAGCGAATACGGCCCGAGCCCTGAATCTGCAAAAAGAAAAGCTCGACCGGGTCATCGACCCAGGCAATCTCAAGCCCCCGGTCGGTCATGGCGTCACCGGTCAGGATTTCCCGGCGGCTGAGCCAAGGTCCTTCGGCCCGCGCCTCGGGCGGCATCTTATAGATCGGGTATTTGAAACGATCTGTCCGACTGCGGGACCCATCCAGTTCGGGTTCAAAATACCCGGTGAACAGCGCATCTTTGCCGTCTTCGACCAAAACCGGGCGAAAGAACAGCTCAAAGAAGGATCGCGCAGCATCGGCCTCATAGGTTTGTGCAACATTGCACAGCGCGCGCCAATCCGGGTCGTCCAAATCACCGCAGGTGTTCAGAAACACCGAAAGGGCCGCGCCGTGATCATCGGCGGTCCAGCCTTCAAGATCGTCAAACGACAGGATAGAGCGCGTCGCCTCGGCTCCGGCGGCGCTTGCGGTGGTCATCGCGACCACCAGTAAAAGCGACCGGAGTGCGGCAATCATGCGTCCGTGGCAACAAGCAGCCAGTTCGGATCGTCCGAGCCCATCACACGGGCAAAGGTCCAGCTGTCCTTTTGGCGTTTGACGGTGTTCGGGCTGCCTTCGATGATATCACCGCCGCGATCCCGCACGACCGAGGTCAGTTCACCCACGAATTTCATGGTGATCTCGGCCTGATTGGTATCCTTGTCGAACCTCGCATCCGCCAGCGTCGTTTCGCGGACGCCGATGAACTCGGCTTCGATTGTCAGCCCCTGATCTTCGCGGGCTGCAACGACGGAAACGAAGGTGTCAAACACCTCTTCGGACAGGAAAGGCTGGATTTCGTCCAGATTGCCCTTTTCGAACCCCATGACGATCATTTCATAGGCACCGCGTGCGCCCTGCACAAACTCAGTGACCGAGAAGCTGGGCTCAACCCGCTTCATCGCGGCCAGCGTTTGTGCCTGTTCGCTGTCTTCGGCAACATGATCTGTAATGTCATGATCCGGACCGCCTTCGATCACCTCGAACCCGCGACGGGCGTTCTGTGTATCAGGCTGCTGCTGAACGGGAGGTTTTTCAAAACCCTCACGCGTGCCCAGCACGCTTTTCAGGCGCAGGATCAGGAAAACGGCAATTCCGGCCAGGACCAGCAACTGGATCATCGGTTCGTTCATTTCATCCTCTTTTCAGACCGCGACTTTGTATACACGGCCTCATGCCACTATGTAGGTGACAGTTCGTGGCAAGTCCACCGCCCGACCTCTGGTAAAGGATAACGCAAATGTATCTGTTCTTGGCATTTTTATTGGTCCCGATCATCGAAATCGCCCTGTTCATTCAGGTGGGTGGCCTGATCGGCCTGTGGCCAACCCTTGCGATCGTGGTCCTGACGGCCGTTCTGGGCACCGCGTTGGTCAGGACACAAGGTCGCATGGCACTGGCCAATCTGCAGCGATCCTTTGCCGAACTGGACGACCCTACCGAGCCGTTAGCCCATGGCGCAATGATCCTGCTGTCGGGTGTTCTGCTGTTGACGCCGGGATTTTTCACCGATGCAGTAGGGTTTGCGCTGCTGATCCCCAGCGTTCGGGTGGCCGTTTTCCGCTATCTCAAGTCGAAAGTGCAGATCACGCAGTTCCAGATGGGCACCGGTGCACAGTTTCGGTCCGGTCCCCAGCCATTTGATCAGGATGACGTGATCGACGGCGAGTTTTCCGAGGTCCGGCCACGTCAGGACCCGTCTAAGCCGTCCAAATGGGTCGAAGGCCCCCACCAGCATTGAGGTGCCGCGCCCAACTTGCTAAGCAGTGGCGAATTTCATTTTCGGAGTAGATCCATGGCTGACGAAAGCCCTGCAGAAAACACCGCGGCACAGACCGCCCCGCAAATTCAGATGCGCGTCCTGGGACAATTCATTCGCGACCTGTCCTTTGAAAACGTGATGGCGCAAAAAGGCGTGTCCGGTGACGTACAGCCCGAGATCGCGGTTCAGGTGAACCTGGATGCGAAAAAGCGTTCGGTCGAGCATCAGTATGAAGTGGCGATCAAGCTGAACCTCAAGTCGAAAGCCAAAGGCATGGAGGACGTTTTGTTCCTGTGCGAGATCGACTATTGCGGCCTGTTCCACATCGAAGGTGTGGCAGACGATCAGTTGCACCCTTTCCTGATGATCGAATGCCCGCGGATGCTGTTCCCGTTCCTGCGCCGTATCGTCAGCGACATTACCCGCGACGGTGGCTATCCGCCGGTGAACCTGGACAATATCGATTTCGTCACGCTGTATCGCAACGAATTGATGCGCCGTCAGGCCGAAGCCCAAAAAACCGAAGCCTGATTGACCTGATCCGCGCCGGAATGTGTCTCAGGCGCGGGTCCACAGGGCGTTTTCGCCCAGTTTCTCCACAAATGCCTCATGCGCCGCGCCTTCTTCGTCGGTGATCTTTGACGCCAATGGGGTCGGGCGCCCCGTTGGGCGCCAGTCGTCCTGACCACCTGCGCCCGAAGATGCAGATGTAGACAGACCGAAATCCGGCTGCCGCCCTCCGATCAGTTCAAGATAGACCTCGGCCAGAATTTCCGAGTCGAGCAACGCTCCGTGCAGCACACGGTTGGTATTGTCGATGTTGAACCGCCGACACAGTGCGTCAAGCGACGCGGGCGAGCCCGGAAACCGTTTGCGCGCAATGGCCAGCGTATCCAGCGCCTGATTCATCGGGATCTGCGGCAACGCCATCCACCTGAGTTCCGCGTTCAGGAATTTCATATCGAAGGACGCGTTGTGGATCACCAGCTTGGAATCCCGGATGAAATCAAGGAACCCCTGACCCACCTTGGCAAAGACTGGCTTGTCCTTCAGCGTAACCTCGCCCTTTTCCGGTGGGCGCGGGGTTTCCAGCAGGTCCGGGCCGATCCCATGCACGCCAAACGCCTCTTCGGGCATCGACCGTTCGGGGTTGATGTAGACATGATAGGTCTCACCTGTGGCCACGTGGTTCCACAACTCGACCGCGCCGATCTCGACAATCCGGTCGCCGCTTTCGGGGTCGAATCCTGTGGTTTCAGTATCGAGTACAATCTCACGCATCTGCCAGTCCCGCCCGTATCTGCCTGACCACATCCTGCACCTGCGCGCGGGCGTGGTCCAGCGTATCCGTCACGATCACATAATCCGACCGTGCGCATTTTTCGTCGTTTGGCATCTGCTTGGAGCGGATCTGCTCGAACTGCGCCTCGGTCATGGTGCCCCGTTCCATTACACGGCGCTTTTGCTCATCCGCCGGGATCGAAACACACGCGACTGCATCCATCGCCACATCTCCGCCGGTTTCGAACAGCAGCGGAATGTCGAACACCAGAATATCGGCCTTGGTCTGTTCCCGGAAAGCAGCGCGATCAGCGGCCACCAACGGGTGCACGATGGCCTCGATCCGTTTCAACGCAGAAGGGTCCTGCGCGATGACCCGCTTCAGCGCATCCCGGCTGACCGCGTTATCGACAATGGCATTGGGAAAGGCCGCGCGCATGGGCTCAACGGCGGCTCCTTCCCTTGTATAGAGTCTATGTACGGCCGCATCCGCATCCCAAAGCGCGCAGCCTTCCTCGACGAAGATCTGCGCCGTGGTGCTTTTGCCCATCCCGATCGAGCCCGTCAGGCCAAGCGCGAAACTCATCCCAAAACCGCCGCGCGCAGGTCGTCTGTCACCTCGGGGCGGGTGCCGAACCAGCGTTCGAACCCGGGAACCGCCTGATGCAGCAACATGCCCAGGCCGTCGACGGTGGTGCAGCCGGCCGCCTCCGCTGATTGCAACAGGAGCGTTTTCAACGGAGCATAGACCAGATCGGTCACAACCGCGCCTGGCTGCAACCCGTCCAGCGGTACCCGCAATTCCGGCTGCCCCTGCATACCCAAAGAGGTCGTGTTGATCACCAGCTCTGCATTTTCGATGACGTTTCCAGCTTGCAGCCAATCCACCACGGAAATGCGGTCGCCGAATTCCTCCTGCAATTGGTCTGCCCGGGCGCGGGTGCGGTTGGTCAGCAAGATCTGCGGCACGCCCGCCTCCAGCAGGCTCTGTAGCACCGCCCGTGCCGCGCCGCCTGCGCCAAACACTACGGCCGGGCCGTCCGAAGGCGTCCAGTCCGGCGCGCCGCTGCGCAGGTTCTCAAGAAACCCATAGCCATCGGTATTGTCCGCGTGGATCGTACCATCCTCCTGAAACACAAGCGTATTCGCCGCACCGATGACCGAGGCCCGCTCGGACGCGTGATCAGCAATACGCAACGCGGCCTCTTTATGGGGAACGGTCACGTTGGAGCCGACAAATCCGGCCTTGGGTAAAGTCCGCAGAACTGTCTCAAAATCATCGGGGGCCACGTCCATGGGGATGTAATGCCCGGCCAACCCGTATTTCTTCAACCAATGCCCATGCAACTGGGGCGATTTCGAATGCGCAATCGGGTGGCCGATCACCCCGGCCAACGGAATACGGTTATGCGTCATTGATCGATCACCCCTTTGGTGGCCAGAAAATTGAGCAGTTCCAACAGGGGCATACCCAAGACATTAAAATAGTCGCCGTCAATGGTGGCGAACAGGCGGACGCCTTCCTCTTCCAGCTTATAAGCGCCGACCGCGTGGCGAATGCTGTCCCAGTTGCGGTCTATATATTCGCGCAGATAAGCGTCCGAACTCATCCGCATCCGCAGGCGCACCTGACCGACGTGGCGCCAGATCGGCTCGCCATCCTGATAGATCACCGCCGCCGACAACAGCATGTGCCGCTTGCCCCGCATTGACTTGAGCTGTGCCAGCGCATCCTTGGGCGTTTCGGGTTTCGAGAGCAACTGCCCCTCGAAATCCAGCACCTGATCACAGCCCAGAACCATAGCACCGGGGGTCTTGTCACTGACCTTGCGCGCCTTCATCTCAGCCAACGCATCGGCGATATCGCGGGGCGGGGCACCTTCGGCCAGCAGCGCGCGTTTCATGGACTCTTCGTCCACGCGCGCGACCTGAACAGAAAACGGCACGCCTGCGTTTTCCAGCAACTGCGCGCGAACGGATGACCCCGAGGCGAGGATGATGGGGACAGACATGTGGACAACCCCGTGTGCAAATCGTTGAGCGTTCTTGAACGGTTTGTATGGTTTTCCGATTGACACGCAACCCCGGGAATTTCGCGCAAAACTTCCCTGAGTCGCTCGAACGCAGTCCATCCGGGACAAGGATAAGTCGAACAGGGGGGATAAGCGGAAACTCCACAGATACCCCGCGATTTATCCCCAGACAGACCGCATAAGGTATCTATTATATAACTGTAATTAAAAGATTTTTCTTGAAACTCACAGAATCACTCCCCTGTACTGGAAAACTTTCCACCTGGGGAAAACACATGTTTAAAAAAGTAATCCACGGATTTTGTTCATCCTACAAAACCATCATCCTTTTTCTTTTCTTATTTTTTTTATAGGGAGAGTTCCGAGCAACCCCCGGAGCCAAAATGACCGATCTTCTTTTCACGATTTACCCGTGGGTGAAGTCTTTGCACATCATGGCCGTGATCTCGTGGATGGCGGGCTTGTTCTATCTGCCCAGACTATTCGTCTATCACGTAGAAAAGGCACAAGCGGTCGAGGGGGCAGAAACCATCTTCTTTGAAATGGAAGATAAGCTGCTGCGCGTAATCATGGGTCCTGCGATGATCGTGGCGTGGGTTTGCGGGCTGATCATGGTGTTTACGCCGGGGATCGTCGGGTGGGACTGGTCCTGGCCTTGGGTGAAGGGCGCGGCCGTTATCGGAATGACCTGGTTCCATCATTGGCTGATGGTGCGGCGCAAAGACTTCGTAGAGGGCCGAAACAAGCTCACTGGGCGGCAGTACCGCATGATGAACGAGGTTCCCACTGTATTGATGGTTGCCATCGTCATGGCGGTCGTTCTGAAGTTCTGAGGGCCTGTTTGACTCCGACGGGGGTCGCGCTTATGTAGGGGTCAACACGCCCGTCCGGGCGGCGTATCTTCCGTACTGAAATTCCACTTCGTGCCGCGCTGTCAGCGGTGAAGGTATATATCATGACAACTGAAGCCCTGAATCTGGCCGACCTGAAGGCCAAAAGCCCCAAAGACCTTCTGGCGATGGCCGAAGAGCTGGAGATCGAAAACGCCTCGACCATGCGAAAAGGCGAGATGATGTTCCAGATCCTGCGCGAACGCGCGGATGAAGGTTGGACCGTCGGCGGCGATGGTGTCCTTGAGGTCCTGCAGGACGGTTTCGGCTTTCTGCGCTCGCCTGAGGCGAACTATCTGCCGGGTCCGGATGACATCTATGTCTCGCCCGACATGATCCGCCTGCATTCGCTGCGCACCGGTGACACGGTTGAAGGGGATATCAAAGCTCCGGATGAGAACGAGCGTTACTTTGCGCTGACCAAGGTCACCAAGATCAACTTTGAAGAGCCCGAGAAGGCCAAGCACAAGATTGCCTTCGACAACCTGACGCCGCTGTACCCGGATGAGCGTCTGAAGATGGAGATCGAGGATCCAACCATCAAGGACAAGTCGGCCCGGGTGATCGATCTGGTCTCACCTATCGGGAAAGGGCAGCGTTCGCTGATCGTGGCGCCGCCACGGACCGGTAAGACGGTGATCCTGCAGAATATCGCGCACTCGATCGAACAGAACCATCCTGAGTGTTACCTGATCGTCCTGCTCATCGATGAACGCCCGGAAGAGGTGACCGACATGCAGCGGTCGGTGAAGGGTGAGGTTGTGTCCTCGACCTTTGACGAACCGGCGACCCGGCACGTGGCCGTGTCCGAGATGGTGATCGAAAAAGCCAAACGTTTGGTTGAGCATAAACGAGATGTTGTTATTCTTCTCGATTCGATCACAAGACTTGGTAGGGCATTTAACACTGTGGTGCCTTCCTCGGGCAAGGTTCTGACCGGTGGTGTGGACGCAAACGCCTTGCAAAGGCCCAAGCGCTTCTTCGGTGCGGCACGGAATATCGAAGAGGGCGGTTCGCTAACCATCATCGCCACCGCGCTGATCGATACCGGAAGCCGGATGGACGAAGTTATCTTCGAAGAATTCAAAGGCACCGGTAACTCGGAAATCGTTCTGGATCGCAAGATCGCCGACAAGCGTGTGTTCCCGGCCATCGACATCCTCAAGTCCGGCACCCGGAAAGAGGACCTGCTGGTCGACAAGGGCGATTTGGCCAAGACCTTCGTTCTGCGCCGCATCCTCAACCCGATGGGCACCACCGATGCGATCGAGTTCCTGTTGTCGAAGTTGAAGCAGACCAAGACAAACGGCGAGTTCTTCGATTCGATGAACACCTGACACAGGTCTTAAACGACGCGAGGCCTTCGAATGGATACGATATTCGCCGTGGCCAGCGCACAGGGCAAAGCAGGGGTGGCGGTCATCCGCCTCTCTGGCCCCTTGGCGCATTCCGCTGCGGCTGGCCTGACTGGCGGCCTGCTGCCGCCCCGCGGTATGCGGGTTCGGTCCTTGCATGGGGATGACGGATCGCGACTGGATGACGGGCTGGTTCTGACCTTTCAGTCGCCGGCCAGTTTTACCGGCGAAGATGTGGCCGAATTGCAAATCCACGGGAGTACTGCATCGGTCAATGCAGTGATGCGCTGCCTGTCGGACACTGACGGGCTGCGGTTGGCGGAACCTGGAGAATTCACGCGTCGCGCGCTGGAAAACGGCAAGATGGACTTGACCCAGGTCGAAGGCCTGGCCGATCTGATCGATGCCGAAACCGAAGCACAGCGTAAGCAAGCTCAGACCATTCTGGCCGGGGAGCTGGGGGGATTGGCTGAACGCTGGCGTCGCGATCTGATCCGGGCGGCTTCGTTGTTGGAAGCCGTCATTGATTTTGCCGATGAAGAGGTGCCGACGGATGTCACACCCGAAGTGCGTATGTTGGTGACTGGCGTCATGCAGGACCTGCAGCGTGAAGCGGAGGGCGTAAAGATTGCCGAGCGCATCCGGTCCGGGTTCGAGGTCGCGATAGTTGGCCTGCCAAACGCGGGCAAGTCGACCTTATTGAACGCATTGGCCGGGCGAGAGGCTGCAATCACCTCGGAATACGCTGGGACAACCCGCGATGTCATTGAGGTTCGCATGGATTTGGCCGGCCTGCCGGTGACGCTGCTGGATACGGCTGGCCTGCGCGAAACTGAGGATCATGTCGAAAACCTTGGGATCGAACTGGCCCGCAAACGCGCGGACGCGGCCGATTTGCGGGTGTTTTTGACTGATGATCCCTCAGAGCTTGGCGTTCAAATGCTGGACGACGATATTCAGATGTTGCCGAAATCTGACCTTCGTATAGATAGCAATGGCGGAATATCCGGAAAAACGGGGCAGGGCATCGATCAGCTAATTTCCCATATATCGTATGTTCTAAGTGAGCGATCTACCAGCCATGGTATCGCGACCCGCGAAAGGCACCGCGTCGCGCTGGATGATGCCCGGGCGGCACTGGGAGCTGCGATGGCGGTTCTGGAATCAGGCCCAGACTTGTATGATATCGCTGCCGAAGAATTGCGTACTGCGATCCGTGCTCTGGAAACATTGGTGGGTAGAATAGGGGTTGAAGATCTTCTGGATGAGATTTTCTCCAGTTTCTGCCTGGGTAAGTAAGGAGTGTTTCACGTGAAACATTCGAAATTTGATGTTGTCGTTGTTGGCGCTGGCCATGCTGGTACCGAGGCTGCTCATGCTGCAGCACGTATGGGAGCGGAGACTGCTTTGGTCACCCTGTCAGCGTCAGATATCGGCGTGATGTCCTGTAACCCGGCTATCGGCGGATTGGGGAAAGGGCATCTGGTACGCGAGATTGATGCGCTGGACGGTGTCATGGGCCGGGTCGCCGATCAGGCCGGTATTCAGTTTCGCCTGTTGAATCGCCGCAAAGGCCCTGCGGTGCAGGGCCCCAGAACCCAAGCTGATCGCGCTTTGTACCGAAAAGCCATGCAAAATGAGACGCGGGTGCAGGATCGCCTGTCTGTTGTGGTCGGAGAGGTTGTCGATTTTTTGATGGATGGATCCAAAGTTGTTGGGATCAGGCTGGCGGACGACTCGGAGATCCACGCTGGCGCTGTTATTCTGACATCGGGTACTTTTCTACGCGGGATCATCCATATTGGTGATGTTTCTCGACCGGGCGGGCGGATGGGGGACCGCCCTTCTGTTAAGCTGGCTGAACGATTGGACAGTTTTAAGTTGCCCTTGGGGCGTTTGAAAACTGGGACACCACCAAGGCTGGATGGTCGGACGATCGACTGGTCCGATCTTGAACGTCAGGACGGGGACGACGACCCTACGCTGTTTTCGTTTCTTTCCACATCCGTTGTTGCGCCGCAGATTTCCTGCGGAATCACGCATACAAACGCACGCACCCATGAGATCATCGAAAAAAACTTGTCCCGGTCCGCCATGTATGGAGGGCATATCGATGGGGTGGGCCCAAGGTACTGCCCTTCGATCGAGGACAAGATCGTTCGATTTGCGGAAAAGGACTCCCATCAGATTTTTCTGGAACCTGAAGGGGTTGATGACCACACCATATATCCGAACGGGATTTCAACTTCTTTGCCTCAAGATGTGCAGCAGGAATATGTACGTTCGATCAAAGGGCTTGAAAATGCCGAGATTTTGCAGCCGGGTTATGCGATCGAATATGACTATGTCGACCCCCGTGTTCTGACATCGTCTTTGTCGTTACCTGAAGCACCGGGGCTATATCTTGCCGGACAAATCAATGGAACCACAGGATATGAGGAAGCGGCTGCGCAAGGCCTTGTCGCCGGATTGAATGCGGCCTTGGCGGTTTTTGGGCGCGATCCTGTTCATTTCACCCGTGCCGACAGTTATATTGGAGTGATGATTGACGATCTGACCACACGAGGTGTGGCCGAACCTTACCGTATGTTCACCTCTCGGGCAGAGTTTCGACTTTCTTTACGGGCAGATAATGCGGATCAACGGTTGACACCACTGGGTATTGACCTTGGATGTGTCGGGGCAGAGCGTAAGGCCCGATTTGACGAAAAAATGGATAAACTCACCTCTGCGAAGTCCATTTTGACAGATCGCACATACACGCCGAAAGAAGTGCGTGCCGTGGGCATCAACGTCAATCAGGACGGTAATCGCCGGGACGGCATGGCGATTTTGGCGTTCCCTGACGTATCATTTGATGATTTGGTTCCCCTTGTACCAGCGTTGAAAGGCGTGGAAACAGGCATTCGACTTCAGGTCGAGCGTGACGCGCTTTACGCAAACTACATTGCGCGTCAGCAAAAAGACGTCGAAGCGATGAAACGCGATGAATCTTATGAAATACCGCAGGATTTTGACTATTCCTCGTTGGAAGGCCTGTCATCCGAGATGAAACAGAAGTTGTCGCAGGCCCGACCCGCAAACATAGCTCAAGCCGGGCGGGTAGAAGGGGTAACGCCGGCCGCACTTACATTGTTGTTGGCTAAATTGAGGCGCGAGCAAAAGGTACGCAAGGCATGAGCCAGGAGATCTTTGATGGTTTGAGTGTTTCACGTGAAACATTCGAGCGGCTCGAAACTTATGTAGATCTGGTGCAGCGCTGGAATCCCAAGATCAATTTGGTATCTCGTAACAGTTTAAAGGACATCTGGACGCGGCATATTCTGGATTCCGTACAGGTTTTCCGCTGTGTAAGGGCGTTCAAAACCTGGGTAGATCTGGGTAGCGGGGGCGGATTCCCCGGTATGGTCTGCGCGATCATGGCCATAGAAAAAGCACCAGATGCCAAATTCACCTTCGTGGAAAGCGACCAGCGCAAATCGGCCTTTTTACGTAGTGTGGCACGGGAATGTAATGTTAATTGCACAGTCATTTCAAAGCGAATCGAAATCGTGGAACCCTTGCAAGCAGAAGTTCTATCTGCGCGGGCACTTGCCGATCTGAACGCATTATTGTCATTTTGTGACAGACATTTAGGAAAAACCGGTATTGCATTGTTGCCGAAAGGTGCAAGTTGGAAAAAAGAGTTGGAAGCCGCACGCGAGGAATGGAATTTCGAGTGCGAGCCGATTACAAGTTTAACTGAACCCCAAGCTGTTATCCTAAGGATCAAAGGAGTATCGCGTGGTTGATCTGTCTCGTCCCTCAGGGCCCCGGATAATTGCGGTTGCCAATCAAAAGGGTGGGGTGGGAAAAACGACGACGGCGATCAACCTGGCGGCAGGTCTGGCCGAAGCAGGATGCAGGGTTCTGGTTGTTGACCTTGATCCGCAAGGCAATGCGTCGACCGGATTGGGTGTCGAGGACCGGGATTGGACGACCTATGATCTGATCCTCGACGATGCTCCGCTTGAGGCCGTGGTGCAAGAAACTGAGATCGAAGGGTTATTTGTGATTCCCGCGACTGTGGATCTGAGTTCAGCCGATATTGAACTGATTTCCAACGAGAAGCGCAGCTATCTATTACATGATGCACTGCGCCAGACGCCAATTGACAGGTTTGAGCTTGATTTTGTGCTCATTGACTGCCCCCCATCGCTGAATCTGCTGACCGTAAACGCCATGGTCGCGGCTCATTCCGTTCTGGTTCCGCTGCAAAGCGAGTTCTTTGCACTTGAAGGGTTGTCCCAGTTGATGCTGACGATACGAGAGGTCCGCCAAACCGCGAATCCAGACCTCAGAATCGAAGGTGTTGTGTTGACTATGTATGACAACCGCAACAACTTGTCCCGTCAGGTCGAAAAGGATGCACGTGACAATCTGGGTGAGATGGTATTTAAAACCAAGATACCCAGAAATGTGCGGGTCAGTGAGGCACCGTCTTACGCTTTGCCGGTTCTGCAGTATGACTCAGGGTCGTTGGGGGCGATGGCGTATCGACACCTGGCGCGCGAAGTCATTTACAAGAATAAGAAAGCCGCCGCCTGAGCGGCAGTGAGGAGGGCTCAGTGGCCGTCAAAAAATCAAAACCCCGAGGTTTGGGCCGCGGTTTGTCGGCTCTGATGGCAGATGTGACGCAGGAAGGCGAAGGTTTTGTTCCGTCAGAACCCCGGCGGCCGGACATGAAAGTTCCGATTGAAAAACTGCGGGCCAACCCGAATCAGCCGCGCCGGACCTTTTTGCCGGATCAGTTGGACGAGTTGGCAGCCTCGGTCAAAGAAAAAGGCATCATTCAGCCGCTGATCGTGCGGGAAGTTAACGGTAGCCAATATGAAATCGTGGCCGGCGAGCGCCGCTGGCGGGCCGCTCAGATGGCACAGCTTCACGATATTCCGGTCATCGTGCGTGATTTTGACGATACCGAGGTGCTGGAAGTCGCGATTATCGAGAACATTCAGCGGGCAGATCTGAATGCTGTCGAAGAGGCTGCAGGCTACAAACAGCTGATGGATCGGTTCGGGCATACGCAGGAAAAACTGGCCGAAGCCCTGGGCAAAAGCCGCAGTCACATTGCAAACTTGCTGCGTTTGCTGTCGCTGCCGCTGGATGTGCAGACTCTGGTGATCGAAGGAAAGCTGTCAGCGGGCCACGCACGGGCGCTGATTACGGCGGAAAACCCGTCTGAGTTGGCGAAAATCGTGGTGCGGGACGGGCTTTCGGTGCGGGCGACCGAGGCGCTGGTGAAGAAACAGCAGGGCGACCCGGTTAAGGCTGCGCCGCGCTCCAGAAACCTGGATGCGGGTAAAGATGCGGACACGCGGGCGCTTGAGAAGGATCTGTCCGCGATTCTGGCGATGAAGGTTGTGATCAACCACAAGGCCGGAACCGAAACTGGGCAGGTGGTGCTGACCTATGAAAACCTGGATCAGTTGGACGATCTTTGCTCCAAGCTCAGCCGTTAGGCCGGGTCCAGATAAAGACCATTACGCAGCCCAACACCAAGGCCTGAATGATCAGGACATGGGAGGGCAAGGCCAGCAAGACAGACAAACCAAATACGGCGGCGATCGAAATGGTCGCCGCCTTTTTAGCGCCCGGACGAATGGCGCCCGAAGATTGCCAGTCTACAATCAACGGCCCGAATGAGCGGTGCGTGATCAGCCAATTATGCAGTCGCGAAGACGATCGGGCGAAGAAGAACGCTGCCAAAAGCAGAAAGGGCACCGTTGGCAGCAGGGGCAGGACGATGCCCACCATCGCAAGCCCGACGCAGATCAATCCCAGAATGGCCCAGATATATTGCATCATCTATCCTAACAATTCCCGGATAACCGCATTCAGCACGGCTCGCCCGTCTTTGGTGGCGATCAGTCGTCCGTTTGTCTGATCGATCATGCCAAACCCAGCTAGATCAGACAGTTTGTCCTGCGACAAAGGTAGGTTTGATAAAGTATTAAATCTATCAACATCTAGTCCCTCCCTGATACGTAAGCCCATCATAAGGTACTCATTTGCCTGATCTTGCCGTGATAGTGTGGCGCGCAGTTTTTCTCCGGTCCCGTTTTCCACAGCGGTCAGCCACGCGTTAGGAGACAGATAGGTTTCCGTCGCCAGTTTTTGACCGTTCAGTGTGATGCGCCCATGCGCCCCCGGTCCGACACCGACATAATCGCCATAGCGCCAATAGATCAGGTTGTGCTGCGATTCCGCGCCGGGTCTGGCGTGATTAGAAACCTCATAGGCGGGCAGGCCGTGTGCCTCGCAGATTTCTTGCGTCGCCAGATACATGTCGGCGGCGCAGTCATCCTCGGGCAACCCGCGCAGTTTTCCAATCGCGTAACGGTCGCCGAACGTTGTGCCCTCCTCGATAGTCAGCTGGTACAGAGACAGGTGATCGACGGCCATCGACAGTGCCTCGGTCAGTTCCGCGCGCCAGGCATCCGGGGTCTGATGCTGGCGGGCGTAGATCAGATCGAAACTCACCCGGTCAAAACAATTGCGGGCAATGTCAAAGGCGGCGCGGGCTTCGGCCACGGTGTGAATGCGGCCCAGCCGGCGCAGGTCTTCGTCGTTCAAGGCCTGCACACCCATCGAGATGCGGTTCACGCCAGCATGGCGATAGGCGGCAAATCTGCCAGCCTCGACCGAACCGGGATTGGCCTCGAGCGTGATTTCCATATCATTGGCAGGCCGCCAGAGAGCGCGGGCTTCGGCGATGACTGCGGCGACGGTGTCGGGCTCCATCAGGGACGGGGTGCCGCCACCAAAGAAGATCGTGTTCAGGACCCGGTCGGGTGTCTCGGAAGCCGAGCGGCGGAGTTCTCTCAAATATGCGTTAAGCCATTGTTTTTGATTAATATTACTGGAAACATGGCTGTTAAAATCGCAATAGGGGCATTTGGCCTCGCAAAAAGGCCAATGCACATACAGGCCAAAGCCCCCGTTGCGCCAATCATCCGCCAAAGCAGCCTTTCACGAACATCTCCACCGCGCGGCCGCGATGGCTGATCTTGTTCTTTTCCCAGCGATCCATCTGAGCAAAGGTAATGTCGTACCCGTCGGGGACAAACATCGGGTCATAGCCAAAACCGCCGTCACCCCGGATTGGCCAGACAAGATGACCGGGGGCGATACCTTCGAACACTTCATCATGCCCGTCAGGCCAGGCCAGAACCAACGTGCTGCGAAACTGGGCCGTGCGCGGGTGAGGGGCGTTTTTCGCCTCCAGCTCGTTATGCGCACGGGTCATCGCCATCAGGAAATCACGGCCATTGCCGGTTTCGGCCCAGTCGGCGGTGTAAACGCCGGGTGCGCCGTCCAGTGCGTCGATGGTGATCCCGGAATCGTCCGACAGGGCAGGCAGACCGGTGGCTTGTGCCGCGGCATGAGCCTTGATCCGGGCGTTGCCGACGAAAGTATCCTCGGTCTCTTCCGGTTCAGGTAGGTTCATCTCTGCCGCACCAACAACCGTCACGCCGAAGGGTTCGAGGAGATGGCCCATCTCCTCTAGCTTGCCCTTGTTGTGCGTGGCCACCAGCAGCCTGTCGCTGTCGAACTTGCGAGTCATGCGGTGGCGGCCTTTTGCGCAGCGGCCAATTCTGCCACGCCTTTCTCAGCCAGGTCCATCAGCTGATCCATCTGGGCGCGGCTAAAGACCGAGCCCTCGGCGCTCATCTGCACTTCGATCAGTTTTCCGGAACCGGTCATGATGAAGTTGCCGTCCACGCCTGCTTCGCTGTCCTCGGGATAGTCGAGATCCAGAACCGGCTGACCGGCATAGATACCGCAGGACACGGCGGCGACCGGATCGACCAGCGGATCGGAAATCACGTCACCCGCCTTCATCAGCTTGTTGACCGCCAGACGTAGGGCAACCCAACCCCCGGTGATTGAGGCGCAGCGGGTGCCGCCGTCAGCTTGGATCACATCGCAGTCCACCGTGATTTGGCGTTCACCCAGCGCAACCCTATCCACACCGGCGCGCAGCGCACGGCCGATCAGGCGCTGGATTTCTACGGTGCGACCGCCTTGCTTGCCCGAGGCCGCCTCGCGCCGCATCCGGGTATTGGTTGCGCGGGGCAGCATCCCGTATTCGGCGGTGACCCAGCCCAGGCCCGAGCCCTTGATGAAGGGCGGCACGCGATCCTCGATCGTGGCGGTGCACAGCACGTGGGTGTCGCCCATTTTGATCAGGCAGGAACCTTCGGCATGTTTGGTGAACCCCGTTTCGATTGAAACGGCGCGCATTTCGCTTAAATCTCGTCCTGAGGGTCGCATGAAAAATCCTTTGTTTGCTGGGTTGGGGATAACGCCCTGCGGCGTTACGATGCAACCCCGATTGACCTTTCATTTGCCTGCGATTTAATGACGACCCAGCAGGGGACCGCCGATGAGCGAAGCGAGCAAAATTCTAAACGAGATGAACGACCGGTCACGCGAAGTATTCCGGTTGATCGTCGAAAGCTATCTGGACAGCGGCGAGCCCGTCGGTAGCCGTACTCTGACCCGTACCCTGTCGGAAAAGGTCAGTGCCGCGACGGTGCGGAACGTGATGCAGGATCTGGAGTTTCTGGGCTTATTGGACAGCCCGCATGTTAGTGCGGGACGGATTCCAACACAGCAGGGGCTGCGTATGTTCGTGGATGGGCTGCTTGAAGTCGGCGATCTGGGTGCGGATGATCGGCAGAAACTGGACGAGACATTAGGCTCTAACGCGAGTGATGTGGGCGGAATGCTGGATCGTGTGGGTGCGGCATTGTCACACGTGACACAAGGGGCCTCGCTGGTGCTGACCCCCAAGCATGAGGCCGAGATCAAGCATATCGAGTTCGTTTCTCTGGGTCATGACCGGGCCTTGGTGGTTCTGGTGTTCTCGGACGGACAGGTGGAAAACCGCCTGTTCGCGCCGCCACCCGGTCAGACGCCCAGTTCTATGCGCGAGGCGGCGAATTTCCTGAATGCGCTGATCGAGGGGCGGACATTGGGTGAAGTTCGCCGTCAGATGCAGACCCAGATCGACGCCCGCAAGCAAGAGATCGACGTGCTGGCGCGCGAGATGGTGGAAAGTGGCATGGCGGCCTGGGATGGGGGCAGCGGCGACTCGGCCCGTCTGATCGTACGCGGACGGGCGAATCTGCTAAATGAACCGGGTCAGCAAGAGGAACTGGACCGTATCCGAACCCTGTTCGATGATCTGGAACGCAAGCGAGACATCGCTGAATTCCTTGAATTGACCGAAGAAGGCGAGGGTGTGCGCATTTTTATCGGCTCTGAGAACAAACTTTTCTCACTTTCGGGTTCCTCTTTGGTGGTGTCTCCATATATGAACGCTGATCGAAAGATAATCGGTGCGGTCGGGGTCATCGGGCCCACACGTCTGAATTATGGACGGATCGTGCCGATCGTGGATTATACGGCGCAACTGGTCGGCAAGCTGATATCCGACCGGAGCTAGAGGGTAAGAGATGGCAGAGCCCAAGAACGAAGATTTTCTGGACGATATCGCAACGGCCGAAGCGGAAGAGCTGGCGGAAGAAATCGCGGAATTCAGCGACGAAGCGCTGGAACTGGATGAGCTGCGTGCCGAACGGGACGATTACAAGGACAAGTTCATGCGCGCCTTGGCGGATGCCGAGAATGCGCGCAAGCGTGGTGACAAAGCCCGCCGGGATGCGGAACAGTATGGTGGGTCGAAACTGGCTCGTGATATGCTGCCGGTCTATGACAACATGAAACGCGCACTTGAAGCCGCGACCGACGAGCAAAAAGAGGTGGCAGGACCGCTTCTGGAAGGCGTCGAACTGACCATGCGGGCGCTGAAGGACGTATTCCAAAAGCACGGGATCGAAGTGATCACGCCCCAAGTTGGCGACCGGTTTGACCCCAACGTGCACGAAGCGATGTTCGAAGCACCGGTGCCAGGCACTCGTGCTGGCGACATCATTCAGGTTTCGGCCGAAGGCTTCATGTTGCATGATCGCCTGCTGCGCCCGGCACAGGTCGGAGTGTCATCGACGCCCGCAAGCTAAGCGGCTATGGAGCTGAACAGTGTCGAGGCGGTCAGGTTCTGGCCGCCTCTTTCATTTTGTAGATCAGATCCAGGGCTTCGCGCGGGGTCAATTCATCCGGCAGGATGTCATCCAGTAAATCCGTAACAGGTGAGATTTTGGGCGCCGGAGGCGGCGGCGGGGCGGCTGAGAACAGCGGCAAGTCGTCGATCAGGGCCTTCTGCTTGCCGCCTTCGCGTTCAGTTTTCTCCAGTTGATCCAAAACCACGCGGGCGCGATCGACGACCGAGGCAGGCAGGCCAGCCAACTGCGCAACCTGAACACCATAGGATCGGTCGGCGGCGCCTTTGTGGACCTCATGCAGAAAGATGACCTCACCTTCCCATTCCTTGACGGCGACGGTTGCGTTGTCCACGCCTTCCAGATTACCGGCCAACGCTGTCAATTCGTGGTAGTGGGTGGCGAACAGTGCGCGGCATTTGTTTGCGGCGTGCAGGTGTTCCAGCGTGGCCCAGGCGATCGACAGGCCGTCATAAGTGGCCGTACCGCGCCCAATTTCGTCCAGAATGACCAGCGCGCGTTCGTCGGCCTGATTCAGGATCGCTGCGGTTTCAACCATCTCGACCATGAAGGTCGAGCGGCCCCGGGCCAGATCGTCCGAGGCTCCGACCCGGCTGAAAAGCTGGCTGACGACGCCGATATGCGCCTGTTCCGCAGGGACATAGCTGCCCATCTGGGCCAGCAGTGCGATCAGGGCGTTCTGGCGCAGGAAAGTTGATTTACCAGCCATATTGGGACCGGTGAGCAACCAGATCGCGGCGCCTTTGTCAGCGCTCAGATCGCAGTCGTTGGCGATAAAGGTGTCGCCGCTTTGCTGGCGCAGGGCGTGTTCCACGACCGGGTGGCGGCCACCCTGTACATCAAAGGCGCGCGAGGTGTCGACCTGCGGACGGCACCAGTTTTCTCCGCGCGCCAGATCGGAGAGAGCAGTGGTCAAATCCAACTCGGCCAGCCCGCGGGCGGCCTGGTTAAGCCGGGCAGAAAGGGCAAGAATATCGTCAGAAAGCCTTTGATAGAGCCGCTTTTCAATCTCTAGCGCCAGATTTCCAGCGTTCAGGATGCGGGTTTCGATCTCGGATAGTTCCACTGTCGTGAACCGCACCTGATTGGCGGTGGTCTGGCGGTGGATATAGGTTTCGGAGAAGGGTGGGTTCAGCATCTTCTCGGCATGGGTGGCCGTGGTTTCGATGAAATAACCCAACACGTTGTTGTGCTTGATCTTCAACGAGGAGATACCGGTGTGTTCCGCGTATTTCTGCTGAAACCCCGCGATGACCGAGCGGCCCTCGTCCCGCAGGGTGCGGGCTTCGTCCAGCTCGGGATCGAAGCCGGGGGCGATAAACCCGCCGTCGCGGGCCAGAAGGGGTGGTTCCGCAACCAGGGCCTCATCCAGCAAGTTCAGCAAATCATCAAAGCCAACGAGGTTTTGCAACGCAGTCGCCAGCAATACCGGCAGGTCCTGACCTTCGCAAATCCCGGCAATTGCCGCAGCTTGGGTCAGCCCGTTGCGAATGGCGGTCAAATCGCGGGGGCCGCCGCGGTCCAGCGACAGGCGAGACAAGGCCCGGTCAAGATCGGGGGTTTTGCGCAGCGCCTCGCGTAGGTCCGAGGCGGTCAAGCTGTCATCGGTGGCGTAGGACACCGCGTCAAGCCGGGCATGGATTACATCCAGATTGCGCGAGGGGCTGGAGAGGCGTTGCTCCAGCAAGCGCGCGCCGCCCGGTGTCACGGTCCGGTCGACCACGGACAACAGTGATCCGGCGCGACCGCCAGACAGAGATCGCGTCAGTTCCAGATTGCGGCGTGTGGCGGCGTCAATTTGTACAACGCGGTCTTCGGATTCCTTCAGCGGTGTTTGCAAAAGGGGCAGTTTGCCCTTTTGCGTAATCTCGAGATAGTCGATCAGCGCGCCCATGGCGGAAATCTCGGCGCGGCCAAACGAACCAAACGCGTCCAGCGCACCCACGTGAAACAACCCGCAGATGCGTTTTTCGGCGGCGGTGCTGTCGAAACTGGCCCGTCCAACCGGGGTTAATGAGATCCCCAGATCGCGCACCGGTTCACCCAGTTTATCCTGCACGCCATCGGCCACGATCAATTCAGACGGGGCCAACCGCGCCAGCTCTGGGCTAAGGCGGACGGAGGTCAAAGGCATCACGTGAAATGCGCCGGTCGAGATATCTGCCCAGGCCAGCGCCGCCTCATCCCGGACCTCGGCATAGGCGGCCAGGAAGTTGTGGCGACGGGCTTCCAACAGGGCGTCCTCGGTCAGAGTGCCGGGGGTCACCAGACGCACCACATCGCGTTTTACAACTGATTTAGAGCCTCTTTTCTTCGCCTCAGCCGGGCTTTCCATCTGCTCGCAGACGGCGACGCGAAAGCCTTTGCGGATCAGGGTCAACAAATACCCTTCGGCCGAATGCACCGGCACACCGCACATCGGGATATCCTCGCCATTGTGTTTGCCACGCTTGGTCAGGGCGATGTCCAGCGCCTCGGCGGCGTTGACGGCGTCTTCGAAAAACATCTCGTAGAAATCGCCCATGCGGTAAAATAGCAGGGCGTCCGAATGGGCCTCTTTGATCTCGAGATATTGCGCCATCATCGGCGTGACTGTGGACAAAAGCGGTCCCTTTCTGGCGTGTTCCGGGCGCGACCTTACAAATCCCGCATCTTCTGTAAAAGCCGAAAACTCATTCTCGTTGAGGCGCGCGTTCTCCTGCGTTATGAGGCGACAGCCCCGAAGTCATGGAAACGACGTTTAAAATGCCCAAAGCGAAGATCACCAAAGAAGAGGCGCTGGCCTTTCACCTAGACCCGACCCCCGGCAAGTGGGAGGTGCAGGCCACCGTTCCCATGACCACGCAGCGCGATCTGTCGCTGGCCTACAGTCCCGGTGTGGCAGTTCCGTGTGAAGCCATCGCCGAAGCGCCCGAGACGGCCTATGACTATACCAACAAGGGCAACCTTGTTGCGGTGATCTCGAACGGGACGGCTGTTCTGGGCCTTGGAAATCTGGGCGCACTGGGGTCGAAACCGGTAATGGAAGGCAAATCAGTCCTGTTCAAACGGTTCGCCGATGTGAACTCGATCGATATCGAACTGGACACCGAGGACCCGGATGAGTTCTGCCGTGCGGTGCGACTGATGGGACCGACCTTCGGTGGCATCAATCTGGAAGACATCAAGGCGCCCGAGTGTTTCATCATCGAACAGCGCCTGAAGGAAGAGATGGATATTCCGGTCTTCCACGATGACCAGCACGGGACGGCGGTGATCTGCGCCGCGGGTTTGCTGAACGCGCTGCATATCTCGGGCAAGAAGATCGAGGACGTAAAGATCGTGCTGAACGGTGCGGGGGCGGCGGGGATTGCCTGTATCGAACTGCTCAAGTCGATGGGCGCGCGGCATGAGAATTGCATCGTCTGTGACACCAAGGGTGTGATCTATCAGGGCCGGACCGAGGGCATGAACCAGTGGAAATCGGCACACGCGATCACCACCGAGTTGCGCACATTGGAAGAGGCGATGAAGGGCGCGGACGTATTCCTTGGTGTGTCGGTCAAAGGGGCAGTGACGCAGGATATGGTTGCCAGCATGGCGGACAATCCGGTGATTTTCGCCATGGCGAACCCGGACCCGGAGATTACGCCAGAAGAGGCGCATGAGGTTCGTGTTGATGCCATCGTCGCCACCGGCCGCAGCGACTACCCGAACCAGGTGAACAACGTTCTGGGCTTCCCCTACCTGTTTCGGGGTGCGCTGGATATTCACGCCCGTGCCATCAATGACGAGATGAAGATCGCCTGTGCCCACGCGCTGGCCAATCTGGCGCGCGAGGATGTGCCGGATGAGGTCGCCATGGCCTACGGCAAGTCGCTGACCTTTGGTCGGGATTACATCATCCCAACGCCGTTTGATCCACGCCTGATCCACCGCATTCCACCCGCAGTGGCCAAGGCTGGGATGAATACCGGCGCAGCCCGCCGTCCTATCATCGATATGGACGCTTATGAGCTGAGCCTCAAATCCCGCATGGACCCGACCGCCAGCATCCTGCGCGGCCTGAACGCCCGCGCCCGTCAGGCGCAAAGCAGGATGATCTTTGCCGAGGGCGACGATCCCCGCGTTTTGCGGGCCGCAGTGATGTACCAGCGCTCGGGCTTTGGTAAGGCGCTGGTTGTGGGTCGTGCCGAGGACGTGAAGCAAAAGCTGGAAGAGGCCGGTCTAGGCGATGCCGTGCGCGAGCTGGAGGTGGTCAATGCTGCCAACACCGCGCATCTCGATACCTATAACGACTTCCTGTATAAACGCCTGCAACGTAAGGGGTTTGACCGCAAGGACATTCACCGGCTGGCCGCCCGCGACCGACATGTGTTCTCCTCCCTGATGCTGGCGCACGGGCATGGCGACGGTCTGGTAACCGGGGCCACTCGTAAATCGGCGCATGTTCTGGACCGGATCAACCACGTATTCGACGCCGACGCGGCGCATGGCGCCGCCGGTGTGACTGCGCTGCTGCACAAGGGCCGCATTGTTCTGATCGGGGATACGCTGGTGCATGAATGGCCCGATGAGAATGACCTGGCCACTATTGCCGAGCGTTCAGCTGTAGTGGCCCGGCACATGGGGCTTGAGCCGCGCGTGGCTTTCGTCAGCTTTTCGACCTTCGGTTATCCGGTGTCGGAACGGGCCGAGAAAATGCACCGCGCGCCCGCCGTTCTGGACCAGCGCGGCGTCGATTTCGAATACGAAGGCGAAATGACCGTGGATGTGGCCCTGAACGTGGACCAACAGGCGGTTTATCCGTTCCAGCGTCTGACCGGCCCGGCGAATATCCTGATCG
Source organism: Ruegeria sp. YTSC199 (assembly GCF_059609725.1). Classification (NCBI taxonomy): domain Bacteria; kingdom Pseudomonadati; phylum Pseudomonadota; class Alphaproteobacteria; order Rhodobacterales; family Roseobacteraceae; genus Ruegeria; species Ruegeria sp. YTSC199. The sequence continues at coordinate 10,984 of NZ_JBXWMF010000030.1, read as the reverse complement.
TGCCCGCACGGCACTCGGCGTCGATTTCGACGAAGCTGATGCAGGAAATGGGTGGTGCCACGGTGATCGGCCCGATCCTGTCGGGTGTCGACAAGCCGATCCAGATCTGTTCGACCGTCTCGACGGCGAATGACATCCTAAACATGGCCATCCTGGCCTCGTGCGATATTTCGGGCAAGCCATGACGATCTGGAATCTCGGCTCGATCAACGCGGACATGATTTATGATGTGCCGCACCTGCCTGGGCCGGGAGAGACGCTTTCGGCCAATCGACTGGATCGGTTTCTGGGTGGCAAGGGGGCAAATATGTCCGTGGCCTCGGCGCGGGCCGGTGCACAGGTGGCGCATATCGGTGCCGTGGGGCCAGATGGGCGCTGGGCGCGGGATCGGTTGACGGAATACGGCGTCGACACCCGCTATATTGCCGAGGTCGATGTCCCCACTGGTCACGCCATCATTGCTGTGGATGCGCAGGGCGAGAATAATATCATCCTGTTTCCGGGCTCGAACCATGCAATCACACCGGACCAACTGGGGCAGGCGCTGTCATCTGCCTCACAGGGCGATCTGCTGGTCATGCAGAACGAAACCACCCTGCAGGTCGAAGCCGCTAAAATAGCCCGTGCGCTGGGCCTGTCCGTCTGCTACGCCGCAGCCCCGTTTCAGGCTGAAGCGGTGCAGGCCGTATTGCCCTATCTGGATTTTCTGATCCTGAATGAGGTCGAGGCCGAGCAGTTGCGCGATGCCACCGGACAATCGGTGACAGATCTTAGAATCGAACATGTGATCGTCACGCTGGGGTCAAAAGGCGCGCGCTACTACCACCGAGGTGCGGCCTCGGACTTTCCGGCCCTTAAGGTGCAGGCCGTGGATACCACTGGTGCCGGCGATACATTCACTGGCTATGTTCTGGCCGGAATGGATCATGGGATGCCGATGGCGCAAGCGATTGCCCAAGCAAATCGTGCCGCGGCTCTGATGGTTACGCGGCACGGAACGGCGGATGTGATCCCCGACCTCAAAGAGGTACATGAGGCGCGGTTCGATTAAGACCCCGCGAACGGCGCCGCGCTGCCCCAGAGTTGCTTGACGCGGGCGTCCCGTCCGCAGGCTTTGCGATAGGCCTTGTAGGCGCTGTGCTGACGCTTGGGGCCAAAGCGGGTCAGGACCAGCTTGGTGCCCTTGTAGTAATCCTGATGATAGGCCTCGGCCGGATAGAACGCGCCCTGCTGCAGGATCGGGGTGACGATGGTTTGACCCAACGCCCGCTGCGCATCTGCCTTGGCCTGCTGCGCAAGCGCTTTTTCCCCTGTGTTAGAGACAAAAACTGCCGTTCGATAGCTGTCACCCCGGTCGCAGAATTGGCCGCCCGCATCGGTGGGATCGACCGAGCGGAAGAACATGCTCAGCAGCGTTTCACGGGAAACGCGGGCCGGGTCAAAGGTGATCTGGACAGCCTCGTAATGGCCGGTGCCACCCTTGGTGACCTGGTCATAGGTTGGGTTGGCTGTCTTGCCGCCGGTAAAGCCGGAAACCGCTCCGATCACCCCGGGAACGGATTCGAAATCAGATTCGACGCACCAGAAACAACCCCCTGCAACCGTCAGGGTCTCGGACCCGGCTGCTGGTGCAGGCGCGGCGCGCAACAAAGCCACCAGTGCGATCAACGTGAACAGCAGTGTCGGTTTGACGAAGTCGAGATAAGCGATGCGGGTCATGGCAGGGCTCCTTTCAGGCTCAGGCTGCCCTGACTTATGCACCGGCGCAATCCGCTGACATGGTTTGTCACGCGGTGGTGAGACGAGTTTATCGCCTTATCCCAATAGCTGTCCCAGCTTCATCGCCACACCCATATTGCCCGAGATCTTGAGCTTGCCCAAAGCCACCCCGGTCATCGGGTTCAGTTTGCCGGTCAGCAGTTTCGTCAGGTTGTCTTGCGAAAGGCGGATGGTGCAGTCGGTGTCGCGATCCTGCGTGGTGGCCTGATTTTCGGCCAGAACAATGACACCGTCATCACCGCAGTCGAATTTTAATGAGCCTTCAAAGCTGCGCCCGACAAGGTTTTTCTGAATACCATCAGCGATAGCGGCAAGTGTCATAGAGGTCCTCCTGTTTAAGCCACAGGGTTAGGGGTCTGGCCGGGTGCAGGCAATGGCCCGCGCCTAGTGACCTTGGGTCACGGATTTCAGGTTTTCCTGACGGTCTTCGAAACGGGGATGGGTGCTGAGCCAATCCATATCCTGATCGCCGAATTCCTGTTCCAGCAGCTCGAAGAAATCCGACAGACCATTGGGGTCGAAACCTGCCTTTTTGGCCAGATCGACGCCAAAACGGTCAGCTGCCAACTCGTGCTGGCGGGAATAGGACAGGGACAGGATCAGGTTGCCTTCCAGCAGCACCTGTTCCAGTACCGGGCCGGTATCACCCGCCATCATCCCGATCAGCACAAACGCCCCCAGCGATCGGTAGATCTGTGTCAGCCCGTGCTGTTCTGCCACATGCCCGATCTCATGCCCGATCACCCCGGCCAGCGCATCCGTCGAGACCCGCCGCACCAGTTCATCGGTCACCACGATCGTGCCACCCGGCAGGGCAAAAGCGTTCGGGCCCATGCCGGGCAGGTCGCGGAATTCCAGCGTGTAGCCGTAGTCTTCGGCCGCTGGTCCCAGGGCTGTCAGAATCCGGTCGAAGCTGTCCTGAACCCTGGCCTTGTCCTGGTCGCTCAGGGCGCTGGGTTCGGTCATAACCTGATCCAGGGCCTGCATAACCCCCGCATCAATGGCATCCACCAGCGGGGGAGGGGTCATCCATACCGCCAGCGCCACCAACACCGCCAGCCCGTATTTCCACACACCCCAGATCGCGACCAGACTGGCCAGTGTGACAAGGATGAGACGGGGGTGAAACTTCTCTGCCTGATGCAGGCGCGATCCGCTGGACTCGGAGATCAGATGCTCGAGCGCCGCGTGCTTGTCGGTCAGAAACAGGGTGCCATCAGGGAACTTCACCCGCCGTTCGGTTGATCCGACGCGGGTCTCCACCGACAACTCCTCGGGGGTGCAGCGGGTCTGGATCTGACCTAGATCGTCAATCAGCCAGACAGTATTGGTGCCCACTGCCAGCCGCGCAGGGATCTCGCGCGAGCTGAGAGGCGGATAGGCGCGCCCGTGGACAGGCGCGCCGATATCTTCGGGAAACGCACCCAAAGGTCAGACCGCGATGCCGATATCAAAGCCCTCGATATCTCCGTAGGCGTCGCCAATGGCACTGACATTTGCGCTGACACCGCCAACGAAATCATCCAGCGGACCGGCAGGGACAAATGTGGTGTGATTGGCCAGATAGCGTACCCTGCGCACATGCGCCCAAGGCAGCATCAGGCCCAATGTCATGCCGACTATCACTGCGTTGGACACGGAAATCCACAACAAACGCAGGGCGTTCACATCCGAATAGAACCGGTGTCCGTCGCCCAGAATGGTGTAGTTGTAGACCGTGTTGCGCACCATGGCCCGATAGATGATCGTGGCCGGGACCAGCACCAGCAGAAGAAACGCATAGATCGTGAAAATGGTCAGGATGGCCGTGATGTCCTCGGGGTTATCTTCCAGGGTCCGGAACGCGTCGAACGTAGACAAATTTACCCCCAGCAGAGTACCGATCACGGCAACGCTGACAATGACCCAGGCAACCGTTGCCAGAAAGGCCTTGTAAAAAGGTGCAATCGGACTGTCGAAATGCAGAGGAGTCGTGCCGAATTTGTGCCCGTTCACGTGAAACCGCTGGATCGAACGGGTGACGAACGGCCAGGTCGTATACAGGGTCAGCGCTGCGATGAAGGGATAAAGGAAATAGTTGGCCGCCGCCGATCCCCATGTGCCCTGAAAATCGAACCGAACATTCGACCAGCTGGACATTCGCGCCTGAAACCGCAACGAGCGCACCAGCAAGTAGGGGATCAGGAACACCAGCCCCAGCAACATAACAAGGTTCACCAGCGGTATTGCGCCCAGAACGGTGAAAGCGACGATCCCGGCAATCACGATGATCCGCCCGATCAGGATCTGCACGCCCGTCGCGTGGTAATCAAAGCTGCGCCCGGCGACATAGGTGTTCTGGTAAAAGTACTTTTTTGTGCGCACCTTGGCCCAGGCGCTGTAGATGCCAAAGGTCAATAGCGACAACAGCAGGTTTACGATCCAGATGCCGAAGTATTCACTCGCCGATCCCCGAAACTCGAACTCTGCCGGGGGTTCCTGTAGGTGATCTGCCTGCATAAAAACCTCGATTGGATTGAATGAAAAACGGGCCGAACCTTTGCAGGGCCGACCCGTTCTGTGTGTTCAACCAACTGGGCAATTCTGCGGCAAAGTTGCGACCCGTCCGGTCAAATCAACTTTTTTGCAGCAGTGCCTCTACTTCAGGCGTTTGTCCCGTGCTGCCAGCAGCTTCAGGCGCAGGGCGTTCAACTGGATAAAGCCCGCCGCATCGGTCTGATCATAGGCGCCGGCGTCTTCCTCAAAGGTCACATGCGCCTCGGAATAGAGCGAGTGATCCGACCAGCGGCCCGCGGTCGAGGCCAGACCTTTGTACAGTTTCACGCGGACGGTGCCGGTGACGTGCTCTTGCGACTTGTCGATCGCGGCCTGCAGCATCTCACGCTCGGGCGAGTACCAGAAACCGTTATAGATCAGTTCCGCATATTGCGGCATCAACTGGTCTTTCAGATGCATCGCGCCACGGTCCATGGTGATGGATTCGATCCCACGGTGCGCTTCCAGCAGGATGGTGCCGCCGGGCGTTTCATAAATGCCGCGTGACTTCATGCCGACAAAGCGACCTTCGACCAGATCGAGACGGCCGATGCCGTGCTTACCGCCATATTCATTCAGTTTGGTCAAGATGGTGGCCGGGCTCATCGCCTCGCCATTGATGCTGACCGCGTCGCCTTTTTCAAAGCCGATTTCGATGAACTCGGGCTCATTCGGTGCGTCCTCAGGGTGGACGGTGCGCTGATAGACGTAATCCGGCGCCATATCAGCGGGGTCTTCCAGTACCTTACCTTCGGACGAGGTGTGCAGCAGGTTGGCATCGACCGAGAAGGGGGCCTCACCGCGTTTGTCCTTGGCAATCGGAATCTGGTTCTGTTCGGCGAATTCCAGCAGCTTGGTGCGGCTGGTCAGATCCCATTCACGCCAAGGGGCGATGACCTTGATGTCGGGGTTCAGCGCGTAAGCTGCCAGTTCGAACCGCACCTGATCGTTACCCTTGCCAGTCGCGCCATGGGCGACGGCATCAGCACCGGTTGCCTCGGCAATCTCGACCAGACGTTTTGAGATCAGGGGGCGCGCGATAGAGGTGCCCAGCAGGTACAGACCTTCATACTGTGCATTGGCGCGGAACATAGGGAAGACGAAGTCGCGGACAAACTCTTCGCGGATGTCCTCGATATAGATGTTTTCGGGCTTGATCCCCAGCAGTTCGGCCTTCTGGCGGGCGGGTTCCAGTTCCTCACCCTGACCCAGATCGGCGGTGAAGGTGACGACCTCACAGCCATACTCGGTCTGCAACCATTTCAGGATGATCGAGGTATCAAGGCCACCGGAATAGGCCAGAACAACTTTCTTGGGCGCGGACATCTGACTTCCCCTTATGCGTAGAACGCTTGGCCCCTAACGGGTTTTGAAAGCGGGGGCAAGTTATCTGCGTTGACGCCGGGTGCGAATTGCGGTGAAACGAGTGCAAAGAGAACAAGGATTGGTTGAGAGGGCAGGTTAAGGATGTTGGGTTGGAAGATTTTTGTGCATTCGGTGCGGATGGTGTTTGGGAACATCAAGCAGGTTCTGCAGATCACTATTGGTCCTGCTTTGATTGCAACAGCTTTGATCGTTTTGTTGTTCATGGCATCAGGTATTCCGCTTGAAGCTTTTGAGGCAGACGCAAACGGCCTACCACCGGGAGTCACTGCAGGTGAGGTCCTCGTATTCATTTTTGGGCTGTTTGCGGTGATGCTTGTCACCATGTTCTGGATAGCAGTGTCTTGGCACCGGTTTATCCTTCTTGAGGAGTATCCCAGAGGTATTTTTCCTGCGTTCCGCTTCGACCGCATCCTCGCATACCTCGGACGAGCTATCCTGCTTGGATTGCTGATGGGCATTGCCTGGATTCCAGCTGGCTTTATTCTTGGTGGACTGGTTCAAAGCTCACCAGTTTTGGCAATTATCTTGATGGTAGCCTATGCGATCTTTTTGTTTGTGTGCTTCTATCGACTGTCGATCATCCTGCCTGCAGCTGCCATCGGCCAGCCAATTACTCTTGGTGAAGCCTGGAACAGCACGGCCGGAGCGGCCGGAGCCGTACTGGCGCTGATTGTCGTGGCGTTCCTGTTCCAGTTACTTGTTCAGCTTGTCTTCACTGCGTTGGCTATCATTCCAGTCTTGGGGATATTGCTGTCAGTATTCTTTGGAGTGCTGGTCCTGCCCATGATCAGTGTCAGTCTTTTCACCACCATGTACGGCGTCTTCATCGAAAAACGCGAACTCGCCTGATCCGCGTACACATATGTATTCCTTGCCCTTTCGGCGGTGATACGGCAGTGAAACGGTCATGACTGATTTCATGACCCACGCCCGTGCCGCCGAACAGGCGATGCGCAACGTGTTTCCGCCCACACCTCTGCAACGGAATGCCCATCTGTCCGACCGCTATGGGGCAGATATCTGGCTCAAGCGGGAAGACCTCAGCCCGGTACGGTCGTATAAAATCCGGGGTGCGTTCAACGCGATGCGCAAGCAACAGGGGCAGGGTCTGTTCGTTTGTGCCAGCGCGGGCAACCATGCGCAGGGCGTGGCGTTCATGTGCAAACATCTGGGCGTGAAGGGTGTGATCTTCATGCCGGTGACGACGCCGCAGCAGAAAATTCAGAAGACCCGCATCTTTGGTGGCGACAATATCGAGATTCACCTGGTCGGCGACTATTTCGACGACACTCTGGCCGCCGCGCAGGCGTGGTGTGCGCAGCAGGGTGGGCATTTCCTGTCTCCGTTTGATGATGAGGATGTGATCGAAGGGCAGGCCTCTCTGGCGGTTGAGATTGAGGCGCAGCTGGGCGGGTTGCCTGATCATGTGATCCTGCCGGTGGGCGGGGGTGGCATGTCCTCGGGCGTGGCGACGTGGTTCGGGGATCGGACGCATTGCCTGTTTGTTGAACCCAAAGGCGGGGCCTGTCTGCACGCGGCGATGGCAGCGGGGCATCCGGTGGCATTGGACCACGTGGATAACTTCGTCGACGGTGCGGCCGTGGGGAAAATCGGCGCAAAACCGTTTGAGTTGCTCAAAGATCGCCACCTTTCCGACGTTCTGGTCCTGTCCGAGGATCGCATCTGCACCACCATGATCGAGATGCTGAATGTCGAAGGCATCGTACTGGAACCTGCCGGCGCCTTGGCGATCGAGGCGGTTGCAGATGTGCAGAGCTTCATTCGCGGCAAGACCGTTGTCTGCGTCACGTCGGGCGGGAATTTCGATTTCGAACGTCTGCCCGAGGTCAAGGAACGGGCGCAGCGCTATTCAGGCGTCAAGAAATACTTCATCCTGCGCCTGCCGCAGCGCCCCGGTGCATTGAAGGAGTTTTTAGGTATTCTGGGTCCGGAGGACGATATCGCCCGGTTCGAATACATGAAAAAGTCGGCGCGCAATTTCGGTTCGGTTCTGATCGGGATCGAAACCCAAAAGCCTGAAAACTTTGCAAGGCTGTTCGCCCATCTGGATGAAGCCGGTTTCACCTATACCGACATCACCGAAGACGAGACACTGGCGCAATTCGTGATCTAGGTCAGGTTCTCGGCCTTTCCGGCCAGGAACACGACCCGGGACTCATCATAGATACTCAGAATCGCAGGCAGATCGACCTCAGCCGCTTTGCCTGCGGCGGCGTTTCGCTCGGCATCCTGACAGAGGCTTGAGAAGCGGTTGAACCCAAGGCTCAGCGCGCTGCCCTTGAGGAAATGCATGCTCTGCTCGAACTCGGCCCGGTTTTTGTCCCGGTGCACCCGATCAATGGCTTCCTGCACCTCGTCCAGAAAGATTTGCACCACCTCGTCAAACTCACCGGCGCCCACCGCATCCCGCAGCTGTCTGACCCTGGACCAGTCGATCATGTTCGGTCTCTCCACACATATTGCGACATGACCTGCGTAACCCAGGGCCGGTAAAGAGGGGGTTAAGCAACGCAAACAAGACGCCTTCACGGGATGTTAAAGCGGCGCGCGTTAGGGTCGGTGCGTTCAGGTATGGTCGCAGTGCAGGGGGTGCAGGTGGCAGAAGGCAGTCAGGCAGAAGCCAGGGCAGAGCTGAATTTTGGCGCGATCCAAAAGGTGCTTGTCGTTGATGACAGCCGCCTGCAACGGCGGATTCTGGTGGCCTCGCTGAAAAAATGGGGCTTTGAGGTGCTTGAGGCCGACAGCGGTGACACCGCCATCGAGATGTGCCACGCCAACCCTCCAGATCTGGTGGTCAGCGACTGGGTCATGCCGGGGATGAGCGGGCTGGAATTCTGCCGCGCGTTCCGGGCGCTGGAAAGCGAGCAATACAGCTATTTCATCCTGCTGACCTCGAAAAGCGAAAAACAGGAGGTGGCAAAGGGACTGGATGCCGGGGCCGATGACTTTCTGATCAAACCCCTTGAGGCCGATGAACTGCGCGCGCGCATTTCGGCCGGGGCGCGTATTCTGGACATGCAGCGCGAGTTGTCCGAAAAAAACAGGATGATCGAAACCGCGCTGGAAGAGCTGCGCGTGGCGCATGATGCCATCGACAAGGATCTGATGCAGGCCCGGAAAATTCAGGATTCACTTGTTCCGGAACTGACGCGAGAGTTCGGCAAGTCGAGGGTCAGCATGTTGCTGAAACCTTGTGGCCATATTGGCGGCGATCTGGTGGGAATGTTCTCGCCCGGGGTCAATCGACTGGGGTTCTACAGCATCGACGTGTCGGGCCATGGCATCACCTCGGCGATGATGACGGCGCGTCTGGGTGGCTATCTGTCCAGCAACCATTTCGAACAGAACGTGGCGATGGAAAAGCGGTTCGACAAGTTCTATGCGCTGCTGCCGCCCGAGCAGGTGGCCGAGATGCTCAATTGCCGCCTGATGGCGGATGCGGGCGTCGAAGAATATTTCACCATGGTTTATGCAATCATCGACCTGCGAAATGGCCATCTGAAGATGGTGCAGGCCGGGCATCCGCATCCGCTCGTGCTGCGCCACGACGGCAGTACCGAGTTTCTGGGCGAAGGCGGGTTACCCATCGGGTTGTTGCCGGATGTCACGTTTCAGCAGATCGAAACCTATTTGCAACCCGGCGACAAGCTGTTGCTGTATTCAGATGGTTTTACAGAATGCGGCCTCGCAGACGGTGGATTGCTGGAAGAAGAAGGGTTGCGCCGGATGGCCCTCGAATGCGCGCCCGGCCGCAGCGGACCAGAGTTTCTGGACGATATGTTCTGGCGTCTGACACAGGCCATGGCCCCCGGTAGCGGCATGGATGACGACGTGTCAGCGGTGTTCTTTGAATATAACGGCCCCTAAAGCCTGTTCAGATGCTGGATGGCAAAGTGGCGGTCGCCCGCATTGCCCAGCATCTGGGTTGCATCTGCGGTATCCATCCATAAGGCCTCGTGAAACGGCTCGGTCGGCGGGCCGATGCGGCGCACGGGGCGGGCGCGATAGATCAGGCAGACCTTTTCCGCCCACAGGTCGTATTCAGGCATGAAGGTGAACCGTCGGAACGCGCCGACCCGGCGCGGGTTGGCAACAAGCCAGCCGGTTTCCTCGAACACTTCGCGGTGCAGGGCGGTGACGGGTGATTCGCCGGGGTCGATCCCGCCGCCGGGCAGTTGCAGATCAGGGCCGGGCTCCATCTGACAAGTCAGCAAAAGGTGCCGACCACGTGGCAATAATGCATAAACACCCACACGTCTGGTGTATTTCTGACCCGCTTGCGGGGTTTCACCGAACCGTCTGATCATGTATGGCCCCTTAAAACCCGAATTGTTCGACCTATATGCTGGCGGTATGCCAACCTGTGGCGTGTAAGGAAACCCCATGTCTCTTGGAACAAAAATCGCGTGGGACGATACCGTCCTGCCCTTTCAACTTGATGTATCGGATATGCGCGGGCGCGTGGCCCGTCTGGATGGCGTTCTGGACGGTATCCTGAAACAGCACTACTATCCGGAAAAGGTCGAGGCGCTGGTGGCAGAGATGGCCCTGCTGACAGCGCTAATCGGCCAGACCATTTCGCTGCGTTGGAAACTGTCGCTGCAGGTTCAGTCCAAGGGTCCGGTGCGCATGATTGCGACCGATTATTATGCACCCAAGCAAGAGGGTGAAGCGGCGCGGATCCGCGCCTATGCCAGTTTCGACCGCGACCGACTAACCGACGGCGCGCCGTTCGATCAGGTGGGAGAAGGTTATTTCGCCATCATGATCGATCAGGGCAAGGGTTCGCAGCCCTACCAGGGGATCACGCCGCTGGCCGGTGGTTCGATCAGCGCCTGTGCCGAGGCATATTTTGCGCAGTCCGAACAGCTGCCGACCCGATTCTCGCTGAGCTTCGGTAAATCGACCGAACCGGGCGTTGGTGAGCACTGGCGCGCCGGCGGGGTCATGTTGCAGCACATGCCCAAAGCCTCGCCGTTTGTCGCTACCAGCGAAGGTGAGGGTCAGATCCTGACCGCCGAAGATCTGGTGGACGGCGAAGAGGGTGAAAACTGGGGCCGCGTCAATATCCTGCTGGATACGGTCGAGGATCTGGAACTGATCGGGCCTTCGGTGGCTCCGACCGACCTGCTGATCCGCCTGTTTCACGAGGAACAGCCGCGGGTCTACGACGCGCAGGCCGTACAGTTCGGTTGTACCTGTTCCGAGGACCGCGTGCGGCAAAGCCTGTCGATCTACTCGGCCAAGGACATCGAGAAGATGA
>NZ_JBXWMF010000029.1:0-63682 GCF_059609725.1 Ruegeria sp. YTSC199 | reverse complement strand
GAAATTACGCAAAACTGGTTGGTTCGGAAGGTCGATGACGCGGTTCACGATGAACGGAACCTCTTGTTCGGTCAAACCGCCATGGCTGCGGAGTGGTTCCTTCAGGGCCGCCAGATCATGACGATGCTCGGACGTGCCAATGCAGATGTTCTCGCCCGAAACCATCACGATATCGCCAATCCGGTCGCCCGGCAGCTCGAACTGTTCGATGGCTTCGGCCTTGGTCAACACGTGGGTTATACCCTCGGTTGCCCTGAGTTTGGCAATGATGTCATCCTGATCTGCGCCTTCGGGAAGATAGGCCGTGGCGAAAGACCCCAAGGCGCCGTGATGCACGACGTAAGGATCGGTAATGGGCAGGATGACCCGTGCGGCGTCCTTGCCCAGCCAATCGTCCATCAGATCCTGCGCATAGACAACGGCGGGTGATCCGTCTGGCAAGTGTTTTGGCTTCATGCCGTGATCGGCGGTCACCACGATGGCGGCACCCAGCGCGTCCAGTTCGCCCAGGTAACGATCAAACATCGCGTAGAAATCAAGTGCACCTTGCTGTTCAGGCGCGAATTTGTGCTGGATGTAGTCAGTGGTCGACAAATACATCACGTCGGGCTTGAACTCTTTCAACAGCTTGACGCCCGCAGCAAAGACAAACTCGGACAGCTCCGCTGAATAGACCTCGGGGACGTCCATGCCCAGCCATTTGCTTGCATTGTCAATACCGTGCTCGGCCATCGTCGTCCCGCCCGAGCGTTCAGAAGAAAAAGCGACGGCCCGACCTTCGTCGAATTTCAGCCCCGCACCAAGCAAGGCGCGGAGCTTGTCCTTGGCAGTGACCATGGCAACGCGGAACCCCGCATCGTAGAATTGCGAGAAAATGGTCGGTGCGCGCAGAAAACGCACGTCATTCATCATCACCTCCTCGCCGCTGTCTGGGTCAATCAGGTAGTTGCCGCAAATACCATGCACGATCGGCGGTCGCCCGGTCGCGATTGACAGGTTATTGGGGTTGGTAAAGGACGGGATCACGGAATGAGCCAACCGGTCCGTGCCTTCTTCTCTCATCCTCTTGAGATTGGGCATTAGCCCCTTGGCTATTGCGACTTCCAGATATTCCGGCTCGCATCCATCAAGGCAGATGGCGATTGCGGGCACTTTCGGCGTCGGATAGACGCGTTCGTTAGCTTCAACGGGTGTTTGGATAGTCATCTTATTGTGTTCCTTGATAGTTAAGCGGCCAGTTTGGCGCGTTCTTCCAATGCCCGGATGGGAGGGGCAGCACTTGTGACACCCATCTCCTCCAGTGTTTCTTTTGCTGCGGTCACAACTTTGCGCATGACCTCTTCATCCATTTGGCCAATACATCCGACTCGAAAGCTATCGACGACCGTCAGTTTTCCCGGATAGATGATGAAACCCTTGGATTTCATCAGGGTATAGAACTGGTCGAACACGAAGTTTTCGTCCGCCGGGCAGAAAAAAGTGACGATGATTGGGCTGAGCCAGCGACTGTCGAGCAAGGTTTCAAAACCCAGCTCGCGCATTCCTGCGACCATGACATCACGGTTGCGTGTATACCGCCCGCCGCGGCCAGAAACGCCCCCTTCGGCGGCGTGCGCCCTGAGTGCCTCGATGAACGCCGCGACTACATGGGTCGGAGGGGTGAACCGCCACTGGCCGGTCTTGTTCATATGCGCCCATTGCGCGTGCACGTCCAGGCTTAACGAATGGCTGTTGCCCTCAGCGGCCTCAAGCTCGGATTTTCGGGCAACTATGAAACCGAAACCGGGCACGCCTTCGATACATTTGTTGGCCGAGGACACCATCGCCTCATACCTGATCTCGCTCGGTTTCAACTCGATCGCACCAAAGGCAGACATCGAGTCAACCAGAAGCTTGCGCCCGGCGGCATAGGTGGCCTCGGAAATCTCTTCGACGGGATTCAAGATGCCCGAACTGGTTTCACAGTGAATTGCAACCACGTGCGTGATGTCGGGATCCTCGGCAAGAATACGGGCAACTTCGTCGCCGCGGGGCGGCAGGTAATCGCCCTTGTCCAGAACCACATGCGCGCGGTTCAGATACTCCAGGGTCTTTGCTGAGCGTTGCCCATAGGCACCATTAGCTAGAACCAGCGCCTTACCGTCGCGCGGAATGAATGATGCAAGCATCGCTTCGACCGAGAATGAGCCGCTGCCCTGCATAGGGACGCAATCGAAGTCATCAGCACCTTTGCCAAGCAACGCCAGCAGACTGGACCGAACCTCGCGCGTCATGGCGCGAAAGTCATCATCCCAACTGCCCCAATCCTTTAACATAGCTTCTTTCACGGCATAGGACGTCGTCAAAGGACCGGGTGTCAGAAGGTAAGGTTCACCGAGGCGCGGTTGTTCGATTTTGGGGTTGGAAGGCGTCATAACCAGGCTCCAGAAAGGTATTTTCAAGAACACAATTGCAGCAAACGTTTCTATATGTGAAATTGCAAATATCAATCTTATTATAAGCGCAGCCTATAAGCTGGCTTTGGAGGACCGCCATGCGACACAGCCAGCTCAAAGCCTTTCATTTTGTAGCCAAGCATGGGGGATTCTCGCGAGCTGCAGAGGCCCTTTTTCTGACGCAGCCGGCGATTTCGGAACAGGTACGCAAGTTGGAACAGGACCACGATCTGTTGTTGTTCCAGCGCGAGCGCAAACGTGTAACCTTAACCCCCGACGGCGAGCAGCTTTTTCGATTTACCAAGCAATACTTCGAGATCGAAAGTCAGATCGAAGATTACCTCTCGGAGACTAAGGCTTTGATCGATGGAGAGTTACGAATCATCGCCGACTCAGCGCACCACTTGACCGCGTTTCTGGGTCCCTTTCAGAAAAAAAATCCGAATGTCACGATCAGCGTGCGCTCGGGGAATAGCGAGGAGATTCTGGAAGAGCTCAGGGCTTATAACGCGGAAATTGGCGTAGTGGGCAGCCTGTCTCCAGGCAAGGATCTGGATGTCTTGAGTCTTGGTTCCACCGAGATCGTGGCCTTTGCCGCACAGGGTGTTCTTTTGGCGTCAAAACCCAGTCTGTCCCTAGAAGAGCTGTCAAATCTGCCGCTTATTTTCCGTGAAACAGGTTCGAAAACGCGCCAGAAACTGGAAGACGAGGCCAAGAAACACGGGATCACATTGAAACCGGCGATTGTAGCGGAAGGACGCGAGGCGATACGGGAACTTGTGGCCTCGGGCGCAGGTATAGGATTTGTCTCGCAGGCGGAGTACGGTCACGATGACCGTCTCCGACAGATCAGACTTAAAGGCATCAATCTGCAGATGGGTGAGAGTATCATATCGCTGTCGCAAAGGCGCGAAGTGAAGATCATCCGCGCCTTCACAGAGTTTGCGCAGCGTACCTTGGAGGAATGCCCCGCCAACGACTGATTGGCGGGACAGCGTACCAAGAGTGGCCGTTAGCGACTGCGCCAGGCCTGGGTGCGTTTCAGAATTCCCTTGGACGCTATCAGGTGAAGGATCCGGGCGAGGGCATTTGTATAAAAGATCATCATTCCCATCGCCGCAGCCGGTGCGATGTCCCCGGCATCATCCATGTTCAACACCGCGATCGACGCAAGCGTGGTCTTGGGCGAGTAGAGGAATACAACCGCCGACACGGTGGTCATCGCGTTGACGAACAGATAGATTGAAATGTCCAGAACCGCCGGCAGGCAGACAGGCACTGTAACCCGCGCAAACAGTTTCATCGTCGGCTGTTTTAGCGAGGCCGAGACGGACTCGAATTCGCGGTCCATTTGTTTGAGTGCGGTCACCGCTGTGAGGTGCGAAACTGTGTAAAAGTGCGTCACCGTACAGATCACCAATATCGCCATAGTGCCGTAGATGCCGTTCAACGGGTTCGAAGGGTTGTTAAAGAAGAAGATGTAGGACAGCCCCAGCACCATGCCCGGAATTGCCATTGGCAACATTGCGAACATCTGAAAGATCGATCTGCCGGTGTGGAAGCCTTTTGACTTTTCAACCAGATAGGCCCCGAAAAACACGACCGTGGTGCCGATCACTGCGGTCAGCAGGGCCAACCGGATCGAATTGAAATATGATCCCCATCCGCCGCCATCCATCTTGTCGAACTGATAGTTTCGCAGGCTAAGGCTTAAATCGTAGGGCCAAAATTTAATCAGTGCCGCGAACTGGCATACCGCCAGAAGACCGACGATGAACAGCCCAACAAGGCTACAATAGATGAGGAATAGGCGGTCAGTTTTCGGGTTTGGGGCTGCCTGATACGGCACTGACCGCGCCGACAGCAGCGCCACTTGTTTGGACTGGACCATGCGGTCGATACCAAAGGCGAGGATTGCAGGGATCACCAGAACCACGGAGACAACAGCGCCCATCTCAAAGTTTTGCTGGCCAATCACCTGTTTGTAGATATCCACCGCAAGCACGTTGAACTGCCCGCCGATGACTTTGGGCAGGCCAAAATCGGTAATCACCAGATTGAACACCACAAAGGCGGCTGAGATCAGGCCATAACGGGCACCCGGAACCGTGACCGTCCAGAACGTGCGCCATGGTGTTGACCGCAGACTCGCCGCTGCCTCATAAAGCCGCGCATCCGAGATTGCCAGCGCTGTTGAAATAATCAGGAAGGCGTGTGGGAAGGTGAAAAAGACCGATCCGATCACGATGCCGATCGGGCCGTATATACTTGCGCCAAACAGTAATTCCTTGATCATGCCCTGATTGCCGAACAGGTATACCAACGCAATACCTGGTAACAGCGAAGGGACCAAAATCGGCGCCATCGCGATCAGGCGAAAGACACCCTTGAACCGCATACAGCTGCGATTGAGCGCATAGGCGAACCAAAAAGCCAGCGTCACCGTCACAATGGTGCTGACAATGGATATCCAAAGCGAGTTCTTGATAGAATTGAACAGCGCAGGTGTCGAGAAGTAGTTTACAAAGTTGTCCAGACCTCGCGATTGAACGGGTCGCAATTGAACCCTGCGGAAGGTGTTGGAATCAAGCTCGATCCAATCAGTGCCGTCCTGAAGAGTCGACCCGACTAGAAAGCGCCCGGTGTCGCTTGTGTTCCGGATCTGGTACATGACCGGGCTGCGGAAGCTGAAATCCGGAAACAGACCCGCCACCGGCAAACGCCCGTCCGAACCAGTCACAAGATCGGTATCTGCAAACGTCTCGGTCTGGCGGTTAAGGGCATCTCCAGACAGGATCGTCCCGTCATAAACGCCCGCTTCATCACTGACCTGAAATTCGTATTGCGACAGTTCCACTCGATAGGTGGAAAACGACTTGGACAGCATTGTGTACAGCGGCAACGCCAGGGTCACGATCAGATAAAGAACGATGACCATCATGCTGCCGCGCATCAGGATGTCATCGCGGCTGAGCTTGGGTTTGATGCTTGGGCCAGGGGGCATGGTATCGCTGTTGGTGGAGATCGTACTCATGCCGCGACCTCCGGAACATCAAAGGCCATCAGGCGGTTTTCAGGAAGCTCAATAACCATGCTGCGTCCCTCTTCCAGTTCAAGACGACGCACAGCATTAATCGAGAAATCAGCAATCAGTTCCGATGACCCGAACCGCTCGTTGCTTAGACGGCAGCGCCAGAACGATCCCAGAAACTCCATCTCATCAAGTGTGACTTCGATGCAGTTTCGGTTGCCACCCGTATCCAGATACCCAGCTTCATGCGGAATTACATCTTCTGGTCTGATTGCCGCGACAACCGGCGTTCCGTCGTTGAATTGGTGGCCCAAGCAGGCAAAAGTTTTTTCGCCCACGCTCAACCGCCCGCCCTTTGTTACTTGAGACTGAATCTGGTTCATTTCACCAATAAAATCGGCCACAAACAAGTTGGCCGGTTCCCGGTAGATTTCTGTGGGTGAACCCACCTGCTCAATGACTCCGTGATTCATGACCACGATGCGATCAGCCATGGCCAGCGCCTCTTCCTGATCATGCGTCACCATCACGGTGGTCACGCCCAGTTTGCGCTGCAATTCCTTGATTTCGTGCCGCAAATGGACACGTACCTTGGCATCCAGTGCCGACAGGGGTTCGTCCAGCAACAACAAGCCGGGCTTGGACGCGATCGCGCGCGCAAGTGCAATCCTTTGCTGTTGCCCGCCCGACAGCTGCGCCGGGTATTTCTTACCCTGATCGGGAAGGCCAACCAGGTGCAGCAACTCGTTCACACGGACCGTAATTTCAGACTTGCTGCGGCCCGAGTTTTCCAGACCAAAGGCGATGTTCTTCTCAATCGTGAGGTTGGGAAACAGCGCATAGGACTGAAACACAATCCCGAAATCACGCTCGGACGGGGGCAGGTTGGACACATCCTTGCCGTCCTGCATGACCGTGCCTTTGGTTTGCAGGTCCAAACCTGCAATGGCACGCAGCAGAGTTGTTTTTCCGCAGCCTGACGGACCCAGAAAGCAGACAAACTCGCCTTCGTTGATATCCAGCGAAATATCCTTGAGTGCAAGAAAGCTGCCGAAGGCTTTCCACAGATTTTGGATACTGAGATACAGTTCACCGGGTGGCGTTTTCTGAAGCACGGGAGAGGTCCTCATATCTGCACCTCGGGCACGGCCGTACCTGGCCGGTCTGAACCGGGTGAGTAGGTTGTATTTGGGGGAACAAGAGTGTGGTGCGCAGGAGAGGTGCAAACACCCCTCCTGCCAATAGGATTACTTCGCTTCCGACTTTCCGTCATAGCGAGACTGCCATTCCTTCAGGATTGCCGCGCGATTGTTGGCGGCAAACTCAAAATCATTGTCAATCATGGCATCCAGAAGGCCGTCTGGGAAGTGATCGACCGGTTTTGCGACGCCGGGATAGGCCACAACCGCATAACCGCTGTTGTACATCTCGTTGGCTTCTTTGGTGACCGAGAAATCTACCAGTTTCTGAGCAGCTTCCAGGTTTCCCGTACCGGCAACAATTGCGGTTGCCTCCATGTCCCAGCCGACGCCTTCGGACGGGACGATGATTTCAAGCGGGGCGCCGTCTGCCTTTGATTTAGCACCGCGGAAGGCAAACGAGATACCGATCGGGATTTCGCCCGCAGCCGCCAGTTTGCAGGGCTTCGAACCCGAATGGGTATATCGCGCGATGTTATCGTGCAGCGCATCCATGTATTCCCAGCCGCCGTCTTCACCAAACATCTGCAGCCAGCTTGAAACATCAAGGAAACCAGTGCCTGATGAATTCGGGTTCGGCATGATCACCTGATCCTTGTACATTGGATCGGTGAGGTCCTTCCAAGATGTCGGAGGTGTCAGCCCGGCTTTTTCAGCCTCGACCGTGTTGTAGCAGACGGATGCAACCCAGGCGTCCATGCCTACCCAAGCCGGCGGGTTGTCATTGTCAACGAATTTTGGATCCAGGCTATCGACCCCGACCGGAGCGTAGGGCTCCAGCATGCCTTCAGATTTCAGCAGCAGCAGTGACGTGGCCGCTAGCCCCCAGACAACGTCAGCTTGCGGGTTATCCCGCTCAGCCAGCAGTTTTGCGGTGATGATGCCGGTCGAATCGCGAACCCAGTTGATTTTGATATCAGGATTGCTTTCGTTGAATGTCTCAGCATACCGGGCCAGATCTTCTGCCTCGACGGCAGTGTAAACTGTCAATTCCGTTTCTGATGCCGCTACCGTCGCGGTCAGTGTGCCGATGGCCAGAGCGGTAAGAAGTGATGTTGTGTGTTTCATTGTTGTCCTCTGTTGGAGATTTTTAAAGGGTTCGCCATTCTCATGCGGCGTTCTCGTTCAGATTAGTGCCGACAGTTTGACAGATAAAATCTTCAAGAAAAATCGATTATACCTTCAACGTCATAAGTCAGGCTTATGGAATAAGCTTCTGTTCACCGCAGGGTGCTGCGATCAGTTTTGGGTTTGCAGCAGGGTTCTAGACGTTTGGAATCAGGGCCTTGCTTGTATTGGGCATCACCCAGTCTAATCGCCTCCGGCACACACAATCCCCTGCACAAAGGCTGAACCGGCATTTCATATACGGTGGTCTGGCATTTTACGGGTCAAGTGAAGCAGCGTTGGTGTGTTTGCAGTTCGCGCTGCAATTGGCTTTGCTTCGCAAACTCGTCCCTTTCAAAAAAACCTGCGACAGCCCCGCGCCAATTCGACCAAGCGGCGTTTTTTCGTGCGTAACATGCCCAAACCAACCTGCCGCGAGCATGGCTGAACATACATAGAAGGTACCCGACCTGTCGCGTAGCACACGCCAGTTTCGGGGTATCGTGCCGTTGCGGGGCGCCATTTCGAACCACCTGAAGGTTGAAAGCAAATTGCCCGCAAAACAGCGACGCCCGGCTGGATTCGCAGGGAACGGTGACATTAAAGGGGTTGGCAATGCTGACGGCGCTTTGCCGACGACAGGAGCGTTGAGGATTGGCAGCGCAACCTGAAGGCCAACCTCACCGCGCCTTTACTGATGATCGATGCGGCACTTCCCCATCTGCGACAAACCCGGGGAAGCATTGCCAACTCCGGCTCGAGGCGGCTTCGTCTGCAAATTGTGAATTCGATGCGTCTAAGCTTTCGCGTTCGCGGCGAAAGACCGGTTTGACGGGCCGTCCTGCGGCACTTGAATCACGAGATGAGTGGCAGCAAAGGGCCGTTCGCTTAACGTTAAAACCCGAACTAGCAACAAGTCAGGCTGTCAGAGGCAACTTTAGTTGGCGGAAAGGTAAGTTAAGTGATCAAAAGGCAAAATTTCTCTGCTTTTGACACTCGCTTTTATTGGTCGGAGTGAGAGGATTCGAACCTCCGACCCCTGCCTCCCGAAGACAGTGCTCTACCAGGCTGAGCTACACTCCGACCGTGGCGGGTGATCTATACCCGGCAATTTGGATGTGCAAGAGGGTTTTTGAAGTCCTTCGTGGGAATTCCAGTCAGTCTGATGATGCCGAATTTTCGTCAGGGCAGGGGATCGGTTCGGTAAAGCCGGATTTTCGTTCCGCCATGATCCACTATGGGTCCCGGGGCCAATATCGGAAGGCGGGTTGCACGGGCAAGCGACTGGTTACTGGTCACGATTCCAACACGCCAGCCGCTGAACCGGGACATCAGAACTTTTCCCAAGCTGCCATATAAAGAGCGCAGACGCTTTTCATCGCCGATTCTGGCGCCATAGGGCGGGTTGACGATGACAAGACCCGAAGAGCCAACCGGGGGTTTGATGTCACTGACCGAACTGCACCGAAACCGTGTGTGCGCGGCAACTCCAGAGCGCTCCGCGTTGGTACTGGCCGCCTCGACAGCCCCTGCGTTTCGATCCGACCCATAGTGCACTGTTTCCGTTTCTGATCGTGGGCCGCTCTGTTGCATCGCGGCCCATGCTTCGGAGTCGAACCCTCGCAGGTCTTCGAAAGCAAAACGGCGGGACCGTCCTGGATTCAGCCCCAGGGCAATCTCGGCCGCTTCTATAACAAATGTCCCCGAACCGCACATCGGGTCCAGAACGGGCTCGGAACCGTCAAAGCCGCACTCGCGTAGGAACATGGCGGCCATCGTTTCGCGCATCGGCGCCTTGGCAACTGCCGTTTTATGGCCGCGCTTGTGTAATGGCTCGCCCGAAGTGTCGACAGACAAGGTGCATATATCCTTTTCGATCCTCAGCAAAACCCGCAGGCCCGCGTCTGAGGAAACCGGTGTGCCTACTGTGTCCGTGATCGCCCGCTCGATCCTTTGGCGGGCGGCGCCTGCATGGTAAATACGCGACTTGCGGCTGGTGGCCTCGACCTTGACCGGAATGTCGGGGCACAGGACATCAGACCAGGGAAACTTGCGCGCCCGTTTGTCGAGTTGCGCCAGATGAACCGCCGGGAAACTGCCCAAACGGACCAGAACCTTGTTGGCACCGCGCAGACACAGGTTTGCACGCCAGATTTCGGGCCAGTTGCCGCGGCAGCTTACCCCGCCTGGTACAATTTTGGCGCCAGCGAATCCCTTCTCAACAGCTTCGGCGTGCAATGGCGCCTCAAGCCCCGGGGTGGCCGCCAGAAAAATTTCAAGATCACTCGTCTGTTCCATTGGATTTGCTTACACTGGAAGCATTCCGGGCGCGACACGCAATTTGTGCTGCGACAAAACGTATATCTTCTGTGGAAAGTGACCGTCAAAGTTCAGTTTTGGCGGTAACAGGTTTGCTTTTAGCATCATCCCCGCGTAAAGGACCCCCAATCAGAACTACGCCCGCGGAATTCGGACGCATTTCGACGCTTTTGCGACGACTGTTTGAAAATCCCGCGTTATTGTCTGACCCTGAAAAGGTGTCGGCATGGCTGGCACAGGTAAAGAGGCTTGGAAGACAGTAGCGACATGCAAACTTTCAAACTGAAAAAAGGGTTGGAGTTACCGGTGCAGGGCGCACCGGAACAAACCATCCATCCGGGACCAGAATTCAAATCTGTTGGAGTGTTGGGGGACGACTACCTTGGCCTGAAACCGCGAATGCTTGTTCAGGAAGGTGACACGGTCCAGCGCGGCACACCGCTGTTTTGTCACAAGGATGTTCCCGACGCGATGATGGTTGCGCCGCTCAGCGGTAAGGTCGTCGCCATCAACCGTGGTGCCCGGCGTGTATTGCAGAGCGTCGTGATCGAGGTTTCGGACCCAAACGACGCGGGTGTTGATTTCTCGGGCGTCGGCAACAGTAACAGCGCCGAAGGTGTGACCGAGAAACTGTGCGCGGCGGGTCTGTGGACGGCTTTCCGCACGCGGCCATATTCGAAAATGCCGGCGCCGAGCACCAAACCGGCGGCAGTTTTCGTCACCGCGATGGATAGCGAACCGTTGGCAGCCGACGCGGCCATGATCATTGCCGATGCGAGTGAGGCATTTGCCGCGGGCTTGGGTGTGATCTCAAAGCTGACCGAGGGTAAAACCTATCTGTGCCACAAGGACGGCGATTCCATTCCGGGTGCAGATGTGGCGGGTGTCGAAGCCGCGGGCTTTTCCGGTCCGCACCCAGCGGGTCTGGCGGGCACGCATATTCACTTCCTCGAGCCGCTGGCCGGCGACAAGCAGGTCTGGACCGTTGGTTATCAGGATGTGATTGCCATTGGCCGGTTGTTCCAAACCGGGCATCTGGATCCTAACGTCGTGATCGCCCTCAGCGGCCCCTGCGCGCGGCAACCGCGCCTGATCCGAACCGTGATGGGCGCCTCGACCGATGATCTGACCCGCGACGAGATTGATGTAGACGGCACCGCCCGGATCATCTCGGGCTCGATCCTTTCTGGCGTGCACGCCGAGGGCACGACCGCCTATCTGGGCCGTTTTGCCCGTCAGATCAGCATCATTCGCGAGGATCACGATCAGATCACGATGGGTTGGATTCTTCCGATGCCCTCGAAGTTCGCGGTCCAGCCGGTGCTGGGCTCGGCCTTTGCGCGCAAACTCTACAAACTGACCAGCAACCTGAACGGTGGCCGTCGCGCGATGGTGCCAACAGGGACGTTCGAAGAGCTGATGCCGCAGGATTACCTGCCGACACAGCTGCTGCGGGCACTGCTGGTAATGGACACCGATACCGCTCAGGCACTGGGTGCTTTGGAGCTGGACGAAGAGGATCTGGGCCTTGTGGGCTTTGCCTGTCCGGCGAAATATGAATACGGGCTGGCGCTGCGCGACTGCCTGAACAAGATTGAAAAGGAGGGCTAATCCGAATGGGTTTGCGCAGCTTCTTTGACCGGATCGAGCCGAACTTTACCAAGGGCGGCAAGTACGAGAAGTTTTTCCCCATCTACGAGATGGTCGAAAGCTTTATCTACACTCCGAAAACCGTAACCTCCGTCGCCCCACATGCGCGGTCTTATGTGGATATGAAGCGTATCATGACCTATGTCGTGATCGCGACGATCCCCTGTATCCTGTGGGGTATGTGGAATACCGGATATCAGGCGAACTCGGCCATTGCCACGCTGGGGCCGGATGCGGCCACAGGCTGGCGGATCGCTCTGCTGCAGATGTTCGGTATCTCGCTGGATCCGTCCAGCATCTTTGCCAACGTCATGCACGGGCTGCTCTACTTCCTGCCGATTTATATCGTGACGCTGGTCGCAGGTGGTATTTTCGAGGTCATCTTCGCCACCGTGCGCGGTCACGAGGTGAACGAAGGTTTCCTTGTTACCTCAATGCTTTACACACTGATCATGCCTGCAACCACACCTTTGTGGCAGGTCGCCTTGGGCATCATCTTTGGCGTTGTGATCGGCAAAGAGGTGTTTGGCGGAACAGGCAAGAACTTCCTCAACCCCGCGCTGGTTGGCCGTGCATTTCTGTATTTCGCATATCCGGCGCAGATGTCGGGTGACGCGGTCTGGACGCCGGTTGACGGGTTCTCGGGTGCAACGGCTCTGGCCGTTTCCGCGGCCGACGGGATGCAGGCGCTGGCCGCCGAGGGCATCACCTGGTGGAGCGCATTCTACGGTACCATTCAGGGCAGTTTTGGTGAGACTTCAACGCTGGCCTGTATCATTGGTTTGGCCTTCCTGCTGATGACCAAGATCGCAAACTATCGCCTGATTGTCGGCTGTCTGGCCGGTACGATCGTGTTTACGTGGCTACTGAACCTGATCGGGTCAAATACCAACCCGATGTTTGCGATGCCCTGGTACTGGCATGTCGTACTGGGCGGGTATGCGTTCGGTCTGGCTTTCATGGTCACTGAACCGGTATCGGCAAGCCACACCAACCTGGGTCGTTACATCTATGGCGCGCTGATCGGTGTCATGGTTGTGCTGATCCGCGTGCTCAACCCGGCCTTTCCCGAAGGCATGATGCTGGCCATCCTGTTCGGCAACGTCTTTGCACCGCTGATCGACTATTTCGTCGTTCAGGCCAACATAAAACGGAGGGCGCGTCGCCATGTCTGATACGCAATCCCCAGATAACAACGGCGCACCGAAGGGCGCGATTGCCAAGTTTCTGGCGGCCTCACCGGACTCGGTCGGCAAAACGATATTTATCGCCGTGGCCGTCTGCCTTGTCGCTTCGATGGTTGTATCCGCCGCAGCTGTAAGCTTGCGCCCTGTTCAGGAAGCCAACGCGCTGAAAGACAAGCAGGTAAACGTTTTGCAAGTAGCGGGCGTTTACGAGCCCGGCATCGACGTGTCCGAAGCCTTCGCCGCTTTCGAACCGCACGTGCTTGAGCTGGCCACGGGCGATTTCGTGGATGATCAATTCGATCCGGCAACTTTCGATGATCAGGCTGCTGCAAGCGACCCCGAGCTGAGCGTCGCGCTGGATGACGACCCGGCAGGGATCGGCCGCAAGGCAAAGTACCGCGTAATCTATCTGTTGCGTGACGATGCAGGCGCGCTGGACAAGGTGATCCTGCCACTGCACGGCTATGGCCTGTGGTCGACGCTTTATGGCTTCATCGCGCTGGAAAATAACGGCAATGATATCTACGGCCTGCAATTCTATCAGCATGGTGAGACCCCGGGCCTAGGTGCCGAGGTGGACAACCCGCGCTGGAAAGCCCTGTGGAACGGTAAGAGGCTGCGTGATGACGCAGGTGATCTGCAGATCACCGTCGCCAAGTCGCAACCAGCGGCCGGACCTGACTTCTATGTCGATGCACTGGCGGGGGCCACACTGACCTCGGTTGGTGTCGATAACCTGGTGAGATTCTGGATGGGCGATGCGGGCTACGCTCCGTTTCTGGCCAAACTGCAAGCAGGAGAGCTTTGATGTCCCAGACCAAGAAAGAGATGCTGGTCGACCCGCTTGTCGACAACAACCCGATCACGCTGCAGGTTCTGGGCATCTGTTCCGCGCTGGCGGTGACGTCTTCGCTGCAGGTGGCTTTTGTGATGGCCCTGGCGGTAACCTTTGTGACCGCGTTCTCGTCGATGTTCATCTCGATACTGCGCAACCAGATCCCCGGCTCGATCCGGATTATCGTGCAAATGGTGATCATCGCCTCGCTGGTGATCCTGGTTGATCAGGTTCTCAAGGCCTATGCCTTCGAGATTTCGAAAACCCTGTCGGTTTTCGTCGGCCTGATCATAACCAATTGTATCGTGATGGGCCGCGCCGAGGCGTTTGCGATGAAGAACCCACCAGTTGCGTCCTTCATCGACGGTGTGGGTAACGGTATGGGTTATGGGCTGATCCTGATGCTGGTCGGTTTCATTCGTGAGCTGTTCGGCGCCGGGTCGCTGTTTGGTGTCACCATTCTGGAAACCATCAACAACGGTGGCTGGTACGTGCCGAATGGCATGTTGCTGTTGCCGCCCTCGGCGTTCTTCATCATCGGTCTGATCATCTGGGCCTTCCGCACATGGAAGCCGAACCAGGTCGAAGAACGTGAATACAAAATTCAGCAGGTAGAGGCCCACTGATGGAAGGTCTGATCTCACTGGCCGTTAAGGCCATCTTTGTCGAAAACCTTGCGCTCAGCTTCTTCCTGGGGATGTGTACCTTCATCGCCGTGTCCAAGAAGATTTCGACCGCGCTAGGTCTGGGCATCTCGGTCATGGTGGTTCAAGCCATCACCGTGCCTGCCAACAACCTGCTGCTGAATTATTTGCTGAAGCCGGGCGCGCTGGCATGGGCGGGTTTCCCGGACGTGGACCTAACCTTCCTTGGCTTGATCTCGTATATCGGCGTGATTGCGGCGATGGTTCAGATTCTCGAGATGGTTTTGGATAAGTACTTCCCGCCGCTCTACAACGCGCTGGGGATCTTCCTGCCGCTGATCACGGTGAACTGCGCCATTCTGGGTGGTTCGCTGTTCATGGTCGAACGCGACTACAACTTTGCCGAAGCCACAACCTATGGATTGTCTTCCGGCTTTGGCTGGGCGCTGGCGATTACCGCGATGGCGGGTGTTCGGGAAAAGCTGAAATACTCGGACATTCCCGACGGCCTGCAGGGTCTGGGTATCACTTTCATCACCGCAGGGCTGATGGCGATGGCCTTCATGTCCTTCTCGGGCGTGAAACTGTAAGGAGGGACCCATGGAAACGTTTAGCCTTGGCGTAATCCTTTTCACGCTGATCGTTCTGGCGCTGGTCGCCATCATCATGGCCGCGCGCTCGCGTCTGGTCTCGACCGGGAACGTCAACATCACCATCAACGGTGAAAAGACCATCTCGGTTCCGGCCGGCGGCAAGCTGCTGCAGACGTTGGCGGCCGAGAAACTGTTCGTCCCGTCCGCCTGCGGCGGTGGCGGCACCTGCGCGCAATGCCGGGTTAAGGTGCATTCGGGTGGTGGGTCGATCCTGCCGACCGAGGAAAGCCATATTACCAAGCGCGAAGCGTCTTGTGGTGATCGTCTATCGTGTCAGGTCGCGGTCAAGCAGGACATGAATATCGAAGTCCCAGAAGAGGTCTTTGGCGTAAAGAAATGGGAATGCACTGTCCGCTCAAACGAGAATGTGGCAACCTTCATCAAAGCGCTGACGCTAGACTTGCCGGAAGGCGAAGATGTGAACTTCCGCGCTGGTGGATACATCCAGATCGAAGCGCCCGCTCACCAGTTGAAATACACTGATTTCGACGTTGAGGAGGAATACCGCGAGGACTGGGACCGCTTTAATCTGTGGCAGTACGAGTCGGTTGTGAACGAACCAATCGAGCGCGCTTATTCGATGGCCAACTATCCGGATGAAAGAGGCATGATTATGCTGAACGTCCGGGTCGCGTCGCCGCCTCCAGGCTCCGACGGCATCCCTCCGGGTCAGATGTCTTCGTACATCTTCAACCTGAAGCCGGGCGACAAGGTTACGATTTCGGGTCCGTTTGGTGAGTTCTTTGCCCGCGAGACCGGCAAGGAAATGGTCTTCATCGGCGGTGGTGCAGGTATGGCGCCGATGCGCAGCCACATCTTCGACCAGCTCAAACGTCTTGAGAACCGAAACCGCAAGATCAGCTTCTGGTACGGTGCCCGGTCGAAGAAAGAGATGTTCTTTGTCGAGGACTTCGATCAGCTGGCAGAAGAGTTCGATAATTTTGAATGGCACGTGGCCCTGTCGGACGCACAGCCCGAGGATGATTGGAAAGGCTACACCGGCTTTATCCACAACGTTCTGTTCGAGGAATATCTCAAGAACCACCCCGCGCCCGAGGATTGCGAGTTTTATATGTGTGGCCCGCCGATCATGAACCAGTCGGTCATCAATATGCTGCTGGATTTGGGTGTGGATCGCGAAGACATTATGCTGGACGATTTCGGCGGTTAAGGAACGAAAAACCGGCGCACACAGCGCCGGTTTTTTTCATTCGGGCTTTTGGTAGAAGTCCCTGTACCAGGCCACGAATTCCTTCATGCCCCTGCTGATGTCCGTTTTCGGCTTATAGCCCGTGAGGCTCTGCAACAGATTGGTATCTGCCCAGGTCGCAGGCACGTCGCCTTTCTGCATCGGCATGTAGTTTCGCACCGCTTTCTTGCCGAGCGCATCTTCGATCGCCTCAATGAAGTCCATCAGGCGCACCTTATCTGAGTTCCCGATATTGACGATGCGGAACGGCGCGATCGGCGACAGGCTGTCGCCTTCAGCAATGTCATCCTTGCTCTGCGGTCGGACCGGAGCCGCGTCGATCAGCAGCCGTATCCCCCGCACTAGATCGTCGACATAGGTAAAGTCGCGATACATGTCGCCGTTGTTGTAAATGTCGATGGGCCGGTTGTTCAGGATCGCTTCGGTGAACTTGAAATAGGCCAGATCGGGCCGCCCCCAGGTACCGTAGACAGTGAAGAACCGGAACATGGTGGTCGGCAGGTTCCACAGATGGGCATAGGAATGGGCCATCGCCTCATTGGCTTTTTTGGTGGCCGCGTAAATCGTCAGTTGGTTGTCCGCCTTGTCCGTTTCGGCAAAAGGCATCTTCTCATTTGCGCCGTAAATCGAGGATGTCGAGGCCATCAGAAGGTGCTCAACCTCATGTTCACGCGCAACCTCCATCACGTTGAAAGTTCCGACCACGTTCGAACTGACATAGCTGCGCGGGTCTTCGAGGCTGTAGCGCACCCCGGCCTGCGCGGCGAGGTGGACGATCACCTCGGGCTGAAACTCATCGGCGACCTGCATCAGGCGTTCGTGGTTTTCCAGCAAATCCTCGGTCGCGGAAAATCCCGGTGTCTGCAACAGCATCTGGTGGCGACGCTGTTTCAGGGTAACGTCATAATAGTCCGTCATCCCGTCATAGCCATGCACACGGAATCCTTCGGACAGCAGCAGCTTCGCCAGATGGAACCCGATAAATCCCGCCGTGCCCGTGACCAGAACCCGTTTCATGCAACCCTCGACCTCAACGCTATCTTTGACGCATCAGGGATACTGTCACCGAAACAAGGTCAAGGGGTTTCTGGGCAGAAATGCCTAGCCGACGATCATCTGCTTCATCCGAAGCGCTTCGTATTCCAGTTCTTTCAGGCGGAAATGCACCACGTCACCGATGGTGATGACGCCGCACAGGTTACCGTCACGCAGTACCGGCATGTGGCGGAACCGGCCTTCGGTCATGGTTTTCAGAACGTCGTTCAGATAGTCATCCGGCGCGCAGGTCTTTACCTCGCGCGTCATCAGGTCCTCGACCGCTTGCGGCAGGGTCTGGCCGGGCGTGTCCGCCATGCGCCGCACGATATCACGCTCGGACAGGATACCCTGCAACGTGCCGTTCTGGTCGGTCACCAGAACCGCACCGATCCGCTTTTCCTTGAGCGTGTTGACCACTGAATGGATCGTTTCGTTCGGGCGCACCGAAAACACCGCATCCCCTTTACCTTCAAGCAACTTGGCCACGGTTGTCTGCGAGTGCGACAGGTTCGAGTCCGTCGATTGGCTGTACGTGGACTTGTCAGCCTTGTCGCCACGCGATGGCGATTGGTAAGAGGTTGGGGCCATGGGCAATCTCCTTCATGGTTATTGCAAAGTCTTTCCCTTTCACCTTAGCGCAGCTAAACGACCTGTATAGGGTGCATTTGCACTGATCGGCAGAATATCCTGCCAGCAGAGGAACCTTAAGCCTTTGAACGAGCTGTACCTTACCCCACCCGTGGCCGCGTTGATTTTCTTTGCGGTGGTCGTTTGCGGCCATAATTTCCGCATGGCGTGGAAACAGCAGGCTCCGGGATGGCAGAAACGGGCGTGGCTGTTCGGCGTACCAGCGGGAATCGGCCTTTTGGTTCTGGGCTTTTTGCCGCTGAAGCTGTGACGCCGGTTTGACTCCGGCAAGGGTGGCTGGCATATGCCGGGCACTGATTTCCAGGAGACCATCCCATGCGTCTTGTGCCTGTTCTGGCCTTTGTCACACTTTTGTCCGGCTGCCTGTTCGACAAGGAGCCCGAAGTGGTTCGCCTTTCCGGTGAGACAATGGGTACGACGTTTAACATCACCGCCATTGGAGAGGATCTGGACGAGGACGCTTTGGCCGCAGCGGTCCAAGAAACCTTGGCCGAGGTCAACGCCAAGATGTCGAACTGGGACCCGAATTCCGAGGTCTCCACCTTTTCCGCCGCAATCGGCACCGATCCGATGCCGGTGTCCGAAGAATTTGTACTGGTGATGGCAGCTGCAAATGAGGTGCATGAGAAAACCGGTGGCATCTTCGACGTTACCCTTGGCCCGCTGATCGAGTTGTGGGGCTTTGGCCCGCGCACGCCGGAAGACCCGGTGCCCTCGGACGTCGAGATTGAAGCCGCGCTGAACGGCGTCGGCCAAAACCGGTTGCTGACCCTGGATGCCGAAGCGGGCACGCTGTCGAAATCCGCGCCTGGCGTGGGCATCAACCTGTCCGCAATTGCCAAGGGCTATGGTATCGACGCTGTGGCCGGGACCCTGCGTGAGGCCGGGATCGAGGATTACCTGGTCGAGATAGGTGGCGATCTGGTCACCAAGGGCCAGAACGACAAGGGCGAGGCCTGGCGGATCGGGATCGAAAAGCCGCAGGCCGGGGCGCAAACGCCGCAGCTGATCGTATCGTTGGGCGATCTGGGCATGGCCAGTTCGGGCGATTACAAAAATTTCTTTGAACAGGACGGCGTGCGTTATTCGCATATTATCGACCCGACAACGGGACGACCGATCACGCACCGGACCACTTCAGTGACCGTTCTGGCCGAAAACGCGATGATGGCCGATGCCTGGGCCACCGCGATGCTGGCGCTGGGGCAGGAAAAGGGCCTTGAGCTGGCTGAACAGCATGAACTTGCTGTGTATTTCATTTCGCGGGATGTGACAGGCGGCGAAGAAGCCTATATCACCGTACACAGCACAGCGTTCAAAGACGCGCTCGGAACCAACTAACCGGTAGGACCCATGATGAGCACCTTTATTCTGGCCTTTATTCTGCTGACCCTCGTTGTGGTGGGCATGTCGTTGGGCGTGATGCTGATGGGCAAGACCATCAAGGGCAGCTGCGGCGGTCTGAACGCGATCTCGGGCTCGGATAAATGCGTGGTCTGCCAGAAAGACGTCGATCCGAACTCGCCGCTGCGGGATAAGCTTCAGTGCAAGCGCGCGAAGAAGATGCAGGAGCAGATGGAACGTCAGGCAGAGGCGTAATTTAAGCTTCGCCCCGGGCAGGGAATTGGCTAACTAGGTCCCCAGAGACACTTGGGGGGCAATGCCTTGGCCAAAGCCAAAAACATCCTGTTCATCATGTTCGATCAGCTCCGCTGGGATTACCTGAGCTGTTACGGCCACCCGCATCTGCAAACCCCAAACATTGACCGACTGGCCGCGCGGGGCGTTCGGTTCGACCGGGCCTATATTCAATCTCCCATCTGCGGCAGCTCACGCATGTCCACCTATACCGGGCGCTATGTTCATTCGCATGGGGCTTCGTGGAACGGCATCCCTCTGAAGGTGGGTGAGATCACCATGGGTGACCATCTGCGTAAGGCGGGGATGGATTGCTGGCTGGTCGGCAAAACCCATATGAAAGCGGATGCCGAAGGGATGGCACGGCTGGGTCTGGAGCCCGACAGCCTGATCGGTGCCCGCGTGGCGGAATGCGGGTTCGACGTCTACGAACGTGACGACGGGATGCGCCCCGAAGGCCCGGATGGTTTCTATGACCCGGACGGGGCGAAGGAGTACAACAAGTATCTCACCGATAAAGGTTACGAGAGTGATAACCCCTGGCACGACTTTGCCAATTCCGGGTTGGATGCGGATGACAACGTGCTTTCCGGATGGTTTCTGAAGAACTCGAGCAAGGCGGCGAATATTGCCGAAGAGGACAGTGAAACGCCATACCTGACGGGTCGTGGCATCGAATTCATGGAAAGCCATGATGCCCCGTGGTGCTGTCACCTGAGCTATATCAAGCCCCACTGGCCGTATATCGTGCCGGAACCTTACGCCTCGATGTACGGGCCCGAGCACATTCTGCCGGTGATCCGGTCAATCGCCGAGCATGAGAATGCCCACCCGGTGCTGCGCGCGTTCATGGACACGAAAATCGGCCAGGCTTTCTCGCGTCAGGACGTGCGAGAAGCAGTGATCCCCGCCTATATGGGTCTGATCAAACAGGCCGACGATCAGATGGGCCGTTTGTTCGACTGGATGGAGAAATCCGGCCGGATGGACGACACGATGATCGTTCTGACCTCGGATCACGGCGATTTTCTGGGCGATCACTGGATGGGCGAGAAGACCTTCTTCCACGATGCCTCAACCAAAATACCGCTGATCATCTATGACCCGTCGCCCGAGGCAGACCTGACG
The DNA here is from genome assembly GCF_059609725.1 of Ruegeria sp. YTSC199. NCBI lineage: Bacteria > Pseudomonadati > Pseudomonadota > Alphaproteobacteria > Rhodobacterales > Roseobacteraceae > Ruegeria > Ruegeria sp. YTSC199. The sequence continues at coordinate 42,960 of NZ_JBXWMF010000029.1, read as the reverse complement.
CGCGGCACCGTCAGTGATGCGCTGGTTGAATCCATCGACCTCGCCCCAACCTTTGTGGATGTGGCCGGGGGAGAGGTCGCCCCACATATCCTTGAAGGGCATTCTCTGCTGCCGATCCTGCATGGTCAGCAGGATGAAACGCGGCGCGATGTGGTGATCTGCGAATACGATTATTCGGCCTCGCCCATTGCCGATATGCTAAATGCCCCGGTCCGCGATGCAGTGATGTTCATGGTCGCCAACAAGAAATGGAAGCTGATCCATTGCGAAGGGGGCTACCGACCGCTTCTTTTCGATCTGGAGAACGATCCGGAAGAGCTGACCGATCTGGGCGACGGTGCCGATCATGCTGAGGTCATTGCCGAGATGTACGACCACCTCTTCACCTGGACCCGCCGCCCCTCGCAACGCACCACCCGGTCAGAACGACAACTGATCGAGATGCGCACGAAAAGCCGGGGCAGGGGGGTTGTCTTGGGGATATATGACGAAAACGAGGCCCCGCTGGACCTGACCGTCAAGTACCGGGGGCGCAAAGCCAGGCCTTTTGCTGAATATATCGGCAAGGACAAACCGCCACGTCATTAATTCTGTCCGGCGCGGGTCAAAAGGCGGTTCACCCGCCGGTGGTCAGACGATACAAGACGGGCCAAGAGCAGAAATCCGGAGAGCCGAAATGACCGCCCCCAAACCCGTTGTCCTGTGCATTCTTGATGGTTGGGGCCTGTCCGAGGACACCAAAGCCAACGCGCCCTATCTGGCCAACACGCCGACCTTCGACGCGATCATGGCCGACGGTCCGCACGCGACTTTGATAACGCACGGGCCGGATGTAGGCCTGCCCAGCGGCCAAATGGGCAACTCCGAAGTGGGCCACACGAATATCGGCGCGGGCCGTGTTGTGGCGATGGACTTAGGGCAGATTGATCTGGCGATCGAGGATGGCTCGTTCGTCGAAAACGTAGCGCTGCAGGATTTCGTCGCCAAGGTTAAGACCTCGGGTGGCACCGCGCATCTGATGGGGCTGGTGTCCGATGGTGGTGTCCACGGTCACCTGAACCACATCGTTGCCGCGGCCAAAGCGATCACCGACGCAGGCGTTCCCGTCGCGCTGCACGCTATGACCGATGGGCGCGACGTGGCGCCGAAATCGGCCTTTTCCTACATCGCCGAGCTGGAAGACCGCCTGCCCGAAGGCGCGCGTATTGTCACGGTCAGCGGGCGCTATTTCGCGATGGACCGCGACAATCGGTGGGAACGCATCAGTGAGGCCTATGAGGCAATGATCAAGGGTCAGGGCCGGACAGCTGCCTCCGCGCATGGCGCGATTGACCATGCCTACAACCAGTCGGAAACCGATGAGTTCATCGTGCCCACGGTTCTGGATGGATTTGACAGCGTGAAAGACGGCGACGGGGTTTTCTGTCTCAACTTCCGCGCAGACCGCGCACGAGAGATTCTGCGCGCGATTGGTGAGCCAGGTTTTACCGATTTCGACACCGGCCCGCGCCCGCAGCTTTCTGCCCTGCTGGGAATGGTTGAATACTCGGACGGGCACAACGCCTATATGACCACCGTGTTCCCAAAGCGCGATATTGTAAACACGCTGGGCGAATGGGTCGCCAAACAAGGTCTGCGCCAGTTCCGCTTGGCCGAGACCGAGAAATACCCGCACGTCACCTTCTTCCTCAACGGCGGCAAGGAAACGCCCGAAGTGGGCGAAGACCGCTTTATGCCGAAATCGCCCAAAGTGGCGACCTATGATCTGCAGCCCGAAATGTCCTCGGTTGAAGTGACTGCCAAGTTCGTCGAGGCGATCGAAGCAGGCTATGACCTGATCGTCACCAACTATGCCAACCCGGACATGGTTGGTCACACAGGTGACCTGCAGGCGGCGATCAAGGCCTGTGAGGCCGTGGATCAGGGTTTGGCTCAAGTTGTCGCTGCGCTGAAAAAGGCAGGCGGCGCAATGATCGTGACCGCCGACCACGGCAACTGCGAGCAGATGGTCGATCCCGAAACCGGCGGGCCGCACACTGCGCATACACTGAACCCGGTCCCTGTGGCATTGGTTGGCGGTCCCGCGGACGCCACGCTGCGCAACGGGCGCTTGTCTGATCTGGCGCCAACCCTGTTGCAGCTGATGGGGTTGGAACAGCCACCGGAAATGACCGGGAAGAGCCTGCTGTCATGACCATTCGTGCGCTTTTTCTGGCGCTGCTGTTTGTGACACCGGTTCATGCGCAGACCGACCCGGCCACAGCCGCGCTAAATGCGGCGCAGATGCTGGAGGAGGCCTCGGTCGCCCTGACCGAGGCGGAAAGTGCCCGCGACCGCGTGCGCGCCCTGACCGAAACCATTCAGGCCTATGAGGCCGGTCTGACCGCCATGCGTGAAGGCCTGCGCCGCGCAGCCACGCGCGAGGCGCAACTGACCGCCGAACTGCGTACCCGTGAAAAAGAAATAGCACAGTTGTTGGGCGTGTTGCAGACCATTGAGACGACGGCTCCGCCGGTTCTCATGCTGCACCCCTCGGGGCCGCTGGGGTCAGCCCGGGCGGGGATGATGCTGTCCGAGGTCACGCCGGGCCTGAACGCCCGCGCGCAGGCATTGGCACATGATCTGCAAGAGGTGCAGACCCTGCGCCAGTTGCAGCAAAGTGCGGCCGAAACGCTGACCGAAGGACTGGCTGGCGTCCAGACCGCCCGCACGCAATTAAGTACCGCCATCGCCGACCGCACCGACTTGCCCAGCCGTTTCGTCGAAGATCCGGTTCGCACTGCAATCCTGATCTCGTCCACAGAGACACTGGAAGGGTTTGCCAGCGGCCTGTCGGAAATCTCTGAAGGGGAAATCACCGAAACCAATGCCGATATCTCCGACCGCAAAGGCGAGATCGCATTGCCCGCACAGGGTATCCTGCTACACCGCGCGGGGGAAACGGATGCGGCTGGCGTCAAACGTCCCGGCGTGGTCTTGGGAACGCGTCCCCGCGCGATTGTGACCTCGCCGACGGCCGCCACGATACGCTATCGCGGACCTCTTCTAGACTTGGGAAATCTAGTGATACTGGAGCCTCAACCCGGGCTTTTGTTCGTGTTTTCAGGCCTGCTAGAGGTTTACGGCAACACCGGACAAGTGATTCCCGAGGGTACTCCGGTCGGGCTGATGCCCGGTGAAACGCCTGAAATCGGCGCTATTTTGTCAACAAGCGGTGATGGCACTGGAACTGACCGGTCAGAAACGCTCTATATAGAGGTAAGACAGGATAACAGCCCCGTGGACCCGGAATCATGGTTCCGGACCAGCAAGGATGGATGAACACGTATGAAGAAATTTGTGATGGCCGGTCTGGCCGGAACCGTGGCAGGTGTAATTGCGACCACTCAGATCGCCGGCCCTCTGCTGGCGCAGGAGGCCGAGAACAACGCCAGCGTCTATGAGCAGCTGGACCTGTTCGGCGATATTTTTGAACGCATCCGTGCGCAATATGTCGAAGAGGTCGAGCCCGAAGAGCTGATCGAAGCCGCGATTGACGGCATGCTAACCTCCTTGGACCCGCATTCCAGCTATCTGTCGCCCGACGACGCGGAACAGATGCGGGTGCAGACCCGTGGTGAGTTCGGCGGGCTGGGTATTGAGGTCACGCAGGAAGAGGGCTTTGTGAAAGTCGTCTCGCCCATCGACGATACACCCGCGGATGCGGCGGGTATCGAGGCAGGAGATTTCATCACCCATGTGGATGGCGAAAGTATTCTGGGCCTGACGCTGGACAAGGCGGTCGATCTGATGCGCGGCCCGGTAGGCTCGGAAATCGTCATCACCGTCGTGCGTGAAGGTGAGCAGGAGCCGTTCGACGTCACCATCATCCGCGACACCATCAAACTGACGGCTGTACGCGCCCGCACCGAAGGCACCAGCGTTGTGTTGCGTGTGACCACCTTCAACGACCAGACCTTCCCCAACCTCGAGGAAGGCCTGAACGAACAGATCGAAGAAGCTGGCGGCATCGACAAGGTCAACGGCTTTGTTCTGGATTTGCGCAACAACCCCGGCGGTTTGTTGACGCAGGCGATTAAGGTCTCGGATGCCTTCCTGAATGAAGGCGAGATCGTTTCGACCCGAGGCCGTGATCCGGGCGAGGGCGAGCGATTCAACGCCACCCCCGGCGATCTGACCGAAGGCAAACCGATCGTGGTTCTGATCAATGGCGGCTCGGCTTCGGCGTCCGAGATCGTCGCCGGCGCGCTGCAGGATCACCGCCGCGCCATCGTTGTCGGCACCAAGAGCTTTGGCAAAGGTTCGGTGCAAACGGTCATGCCGCTGCGCGGCGACGGTGCGATGCGCCTGACCACGTCGCGTTACTACACGCCGTCGGGTCGCTCGATCCAAGCACTTGGTGTCAGTCCTGACATCATCGTCGAACAGCCGCGCCCGGCACCCGCGACGGAAGAGGAAGACTCGAACCGTCCCTCCCGGTCCGAAGCCGACCTGCGCGGCAGCCTGAACAATGACAGCCTCAGCGAAGATGAAATCCGTCAGATCGAAGAAGACCGCGCCCGCGCCGAAGCAACCGCCGAGCTGCGCGAGCAGGATTATCAGCTGGCCTATGCCATCGACATCCTCAAGGGTCTGTCGGCCTTCAACCCGAACGGGCCGTCGCAATAACAGGAGAAGGGCCGCCGGATGGGCGGCCCTTTTTCCTTGCAGGTGGATCAGCTTTCCACCTTATGCAGCTTTTCTTCATCCAGCATCATTGCCAGCAAGACGCCGACCGAAACAGAAATGGTCGCGAAAATGAAGGCCATGTTCATTCCAGTGTCAAAGGCGGCGGCAATGGCTGACTTGACCTTTTCGGCCTCGGCGCTGCTCAGTTTCTCCATGACGGCCTTTGCAGAGGGTGTGGTCAACGTCCCCCCATTTATGGCTCTCTGACTGGCGTCCGTCAGGTCAATTCCGGCGGATTGCAGGCGTTCCCCCAAGCTGCGCAAGCTGAAGAGGTACATGATTGCGGTGGCGCAGGCGACCGAAATGGCGCCGTAGACCAGATGGGTCATGAAACTCAGCCCGCCGACAAGCCCCGCCCGTTCCGGTTTCACGGCACAGACGGCGGCGGTGCCGGATGGCCCAACCGTTAGCGTGGCCCCCAGCCCGATCATGGCCATGCCGGGCAATATCTGAAAATATCCGAACCCGGCGGGCATCACTACCACGCTGGCCGCCCCGACCGTGGCGCAAAGATACCCCCAGAGCAAAAGCCGCTTGGGACCGAAATCGTTATACAATCGGCCCGACAGGATGGACCCAACCGCCAGAAGAACCGTCAAAGGCGCCAACCCAAATGCCGATTGCAGGGTCGACCACCCCAGGACCTTCTGCATGTATTGCGGAAAATACATCAGCCCCACGAAGGCTGCCGACACGTTGAACATGTTCAGCCCCAAGGTGATGCGGAACTCACGGTTCGCCATCATCTGCGGCAGCAGCAGCGGCTCTTTCACCCGCTTTTCCACCCGCGGGAACAGGACAAACAACACCGCGCTGACTAGAAACAGCATCAGCAATGGGGCAGAGGTCCAGCCCCAATCCGCCCCCACATCCAATCCATAGAGCAACAGCAAGACGGCAAGGGACAGCACGCCCATACCGGCAAAGTCGATATGCTCCCCCTGTTTGTGCTGGGTTTCTCGCTGCATCAGCAGCAGGGCGGTCACCATCGAAATGGTCGAAAACACCACGTTTGCGAGGAAAAACAGCCGCCAATCCCCCAGACTCACCACCGTTCCGCTGATCAGGGGCCCAAACACGTTGCCGCAGGTGACACCAGCCAAGATCAACCCCATGATCATGGCCCGATGCTCGGGCCGCGAAACCTTTGTTGCACCAAAAGCCAGCGTGCAGGGCCAGACGCATCCTGCACCGATACCTTGAAGGGCGCGGGCAACAATCAAGAAGTCCAGGCTAGGCGAGACAAAGCACATAATGGACGAGAACAGAAAGATCGACAGTCCGATCAGCATCATCTTGCGATGCCCGAACATGTCTCCCATGCGCCCCCCGGCAACCATGGTCATGGCAAAGAACAGGGCGTAAATGTTCAGAACCCACTGAGTGCTGGTGATGTCCGCATCGAAGCTGTTTTCGATGGCCGGAACCAGGATCAGAGCGCCGGTAAAGTCGATGCCAATCCCGAACCCCGTCACCATCAATGCAATGATTTTGACAATGCTGCTGCGATCCATGAGCTTGCCCAGACTGCTGCGGGTCACCCTAGGATGCACGGAATTCCTATGAAAAGATAGGGACTTGCCCCGAGCCGATCACTCAGTAGTGCCTTGCGCCCGGCGAAACGCCCGTTTCAGCATGTCCAGTTCGGCGCGCAAAAGCTCGACCTCGGCCCGAAGGTCATAGGCCGCTGGGGTGCCTGCAATGATGGTGAAATCGCCAAGCTTTTCCGAGGTCGCTGCATCAACGACCACAAAGCAATGCACCCCGTCGGACAGCGCGGTCATAGGCACGGGAACCGTCAAGCCCCACCCGCCTTCAGACGCCGAAACGCGCACGTCGTCGAGATTCTCGCCCAAGTAGCGCACTTCGACCCTTGGCTCTTTGTCGGTCTGCAAGTGCCCCTGCCAAAGGCCATTCTCGAACCGTATGGGCGTCAATGTCGGAAGCGTCATGGTCGAAACTCTCACAAATCGGCGCGGTGGTGGCGACAGAAGGTCAGGTCGCGCAGCGTGGCCCGGTTCATCTTGGGATTGTCGAAGATCAGGTCCAGCCAGATCTTCTCGATCCGCGATTCGTTCAGGGGCAGGTGGGCCAGATCGAAGTCTACCGAATTGGACGGGCTGGAAAGGTCCAGTTTGCGCAACACCTGTTCGGCGTTGGGGCCGTGCTGGATGTTGAGGCGGGCAAACATCTCGAGCGGTTGTTCCAGTTCGACCTGCACATCGGCGCGCATCAGATGCTGTTTGGTCAGCCCCTGCGCGGCTTCGGATGGCAGTTCCACGGACAGCGACAGGAACGAGCCTGAAAATCCGAACACATCGACCGTCAGCCCAAATGCGGCCAGATCCTTGTCGCGGGCATTCCGGGTCTGTCGCATCCCGATCTCGGCTAAGGGGCAGTCGTGAAACAGCGTCACCTGCCGATCCATGCGCGCCCTGCGCGGGGCCGAGGCAACCCCGGGGCGCGGCAGCGGCCCACGCCACAGGTCCGGCCGCCAGCACCAGTCCGTCCCCAAAGGTTTGGGAAACTGAGCCGACCCGATTCTGGGCCGGGCCAAGCGGCCATCGGCTTCGTGGATCAGCATGTCCAGTTGGGTGCGCAGCTTACGCGCGTCGTCTCGCTGTTGACGTAGCTGCGTCTCGGGCGCTTCGGCCGCACCGCGCAGCGCCTTGCGCCAACGCTCGACAACCCGGCGGTGAATATAGCGATCCAGAAGTCTGCCCATGGCCCCAACATTCAGAGTATGACCCTGTTTAGTCAAAGACGGCGCAAAGGTTAAAGGTGAATCAACGAAATAGAGGATCAAATCTCTCGAATTCGTGAACGAACGGACGGATGGTCAACCCCGCCATATTCTGTTACCCCGCCGCATTCTTGCAATCACCGGGGCCAATGCGTACCGTCTATCACCGGATTGCACTGGCTCACTCCAAAACGCATCCAACAGATCTGAGGCACGACCGGGGCATGGAACCCACTCTGTTCGCATTCATCTGGAAACACTCCAGGAAACAACAGCTTGTCTTGCTGTTGCTGACGGTCCTGTCGTTTCCCTTCCTCTATGCCTCGCTTGAGCTGCCCAAGCAAATCATCAACGGTGCCATCGGTGCCCCCAGTGACTCGGTAACGGTTCTGGGGTTCACGGTGACACAGGTTCAGTTTCTGATGATCCTGTGCTTTGCTTTTCTGGCCACGGTTATCGCCAGCGGCCTGATGAAGATGCGCATCAACACGATGAAGGGCATTCTGGCCGAGCGTATGCTGCGCCGCCTGCGGTTCACTCTGATCCATCGCACCATGCGATTCCCAAAATCCTACTTTGCCACCACCAGCCAGGGCGAACTGGTGTCGATGATCACGTCCGAGGCAGAACCTATGGGTGGCCTGATGGGCGATGCGATCGCCCAACCGGTGTTCCAGTTCGGCCAGATGATGACCATCGTCACCTTCCTGTTCATGCAGAGCGTTTGGTTCGGGCTGGCAAGCATCGCTCTGATCCCGTTGCAGGCGTGGCTAATTCCGAAATTGCAACGCCAGATCAACCTGTTGAACAAGGAACGTATTCAGGAGGTTCGAAGCCTCAGCTCTGAGATCGGAGAAAGTGCGGCGGGCATCAGCGATTTGCGCACCAATGGTGGTTGGCGCTATCGGCTGGCGCAGTTCAGCCATCGGTTGGGGCTCTTGTTCGAGATCCGATTCAAGATCTACAACAAGAAGTTCTTCATGAAGTTCCTCAACAACCTGATCACACAGATGACACCGTTCCTGTTCTACTCGGTCGGCGGTTATCTGGCGATCAAGGGAGAGGTCACAGTGGGCGCTCTGGTCGCGGCGCTTGGGGCCTACAAGGACCTCAGCGGCCCGTGGAAGGATCTGCTGACCTATTACAATCAGGTGCAGGACATGTCCCTGCGGTGGGAGGTGGTGACCGAACGTTTTGCACCTTCGAACATGATCCCGGAAGAACTGTTCGTGGGCGACCCCGAGGTGATCCCCCATCTCACCGGCGATATCGAACTGCGCAACGTGACCGTACGCGACGATGACGGGAAAACCATTCTGGAAGATATCGACCTGACCATTCCGAAAGGCGCCCGGGTGGCGATCCAATCAGGCCATGCGTCGGAGCGCAATGCGCTGGCACAGGTGCTGACCCGAGAAGTCCTTCCGGTGCAAGGTGACGTCTTCATGGCCGGTCATAACCTGAAGGACCTGCACCAGGCCGTGATCGCGGCCCGGATCGGCTATGCCTATTCCCGACCATACCTGTTCAATGGAACGTTGGGCGACAACCTGTTGATGCCGCTACGGCCGCATCCTCAACACGCAGCAGAGGCGGAAAAGTCTCCAGAACGTTGGCAGGTCGAAGCCGCCCGGGCTGGGAATCCAACGGATTCTCTGACCGATGAATGGGTAGATCCCGGGCTGGCCGGGTTGGACGATATCGACGACATCCGGGACTGGTGGTTCAAACTGGTCGAGGCGATGGGGATCGACGAGTTCATGCTGCGGCGCACCCTGCGCACCCGGTTTGACCCGCAACTGCACCCGGTTCTGGCGCAAGGGGTCGTTGACCTGCGCGAAACCGTTGCAGAACGGATCAAGGACAAGGGTCTGGACCGTCATGTCTATCGCTTCGACCCCGGCCGTTTTAATCCGGCAGTTCCGCTTGGGGGCAACCTATTGTTCGCCGCCCCGTCGCGGGACATTACGCCGGAATCTCTGGCAAGCGACAGGCGGTTCATGAACATGTTCGGGATGCATGAGTTGGCCGAAGATGCCATGACCATGGCCAGCGCCGTGCTTGAGACGCTGGATCAGGCTTTTGGACGGGACGGAGCGGATCACCCCCTGTTCCTGCGTCTGGGGATGTCGAAGGACATGTATCACCGTCTGCTCGACATCAAGGATCGCCGCAAGGCCAAAGGGGATGGCGGGATCAGTGATTCTGAACGTTCGCTGTTGCTGACCATCCCGTTCCTGTTGACGGCTGAGCAGATCGGCCCGGATTTCCCCGAAGAATACAAGGACAAGATCCTCTCGATCCGAAAAGACCATGCCGAACGGTTGCGAGGGGCGCTGGACGGCATGTTCGTGCCGTTGTCGCCAGACGTTTACCTGCCGCGGCTGACGGTAATGGAAAACGCTCTGTATGGCCGGGTTTCGCTGATGGCGGGCGCCCATGCCGAAGAGATTGAGGACGTAGTGGCACAAGCCATCAACGAAGCCGGCCTGCGGCGCCGAGCAGCATCCACCATGTTTGACTTGCCCACCGGGTTAGGCGGAAACAACCTGCCCACCGTGTTTCAGGAGCGCGCGGCATTTTCCCGCGCTGGGATCAAACGTCCCGATATTCTGATCCTCGACAAGGCACTGGCCAGCCATGACTCGCAAAGCCGTCTGCGCACGCGCCTGCGGTTGCGCGAACTGCTACCAGACTCGATCATGATTTTCATGGAAGATCACTTTGCCCACCCCGAGGCCTACGATCTGTTCATCGAAATCAAGGATGGGCGCATCGACGGCGTCGCGCGAACCCAGGAAGACCACAAAGAAGGGACCTCGGCTGATCTGAGCCGGAAACTGCAGATTATTGCCTCGACCGAGCTGTTTTCGGGCATAGACGCGCGCAACCAGCGCCTGTTGGCATTCTCGGCACAATGGTATGAAGTGTCCAAGGGTCAGATGATCTTTACCCGAGGACAGTCGCCCGATGCGGCCTATCTGTGCATCAAGGGTCAGGCCAAACTAATCTGGACTGAAGAAGGCGGCGGCAAGCGACCCATCTCGATCATCGAACCCGGTCGCCTGATCGGTGATCTGTCGATCATCACCGGCGATCTTCGCCAATTGGATCTGGAGGCCATCACGGATTGCACCTTCCTGCGCATCGGCGCCGAAGAGTTGAGGGCCGTAATCGAAAGCGACGCCTCGGTCGCAGTTCAACTTTTGCAGACCGTTGCAGGATATCTCACCACATTGTCGAACAGGCTCAACACGGTTGAGAACACCGCAGATGTCTTCCCGGGCGTACCGCATTCTATCGAAGGCGAAAGCACCGGCAACAATGTATGAACCCGCCGCCTATTCCGCACACGAACAGCTTGTGGCTGATGCCCGCGCCCGGCCCGAGCTTTGGCGCCTGCTGGTCGGATTGCTTATTGTCGGCGTGCTGTATGTGACACTGAATTCGGTTCTGTTCGCCCTTATCGGAGGTCTGATCCCCCCGAATCAGGCGCAGGGATTTCTGCGCGGCACCTCAGTTTTAGCCACGCTGCTTCTGCTGATGAGTTTCGGATTTCTGACGCTGGGCGTCGCTGTTGCGGCTCGCCAAATGCAGCATCGGTCGTTGAGAGCGATTCTGGGGCAACGCAGTCTATTCCGGCAGCAGTTCATTCTCGTGGCGTTGGCACTGGCGGTTTTGGGCGTGGTGATGGCCCTTTTGCCACCTTATGGAATGGGTGAGCCGCTGACCCAGAATCTTACCCTGTCCACATGGCTGCTCTTACTACCGGTTTCAGCCATTGCTGTACTGATTCAGACCAGCGCCGAGGAAGTGCTGTTTCGCGGTTATATCCAGCAATCCCTGGCGGCCAGATTCCGGTCTCCTGTGATCTGGATGGGCCTGCCCTCGGTTCTGTTTGCCGCCGGACATTACGCGCCGGGTGTGACCGGGGACAATGCGCTTCTCGTGACGGTCTGGGCCTTTGCTTTCGGTCTACTGGCGGCGGATCTGACCGCAAGATCCGGAACGCTGGGCCCCGCTATCGCCTTGCATTTCCTAAATAATACGGTCGCGTTGCTGTTCATCTCACTGCCTGACACCCTCAGCGGTCTCGCGCTCTACCTGCTGCCGTATGAGATGACCGAGACCGGGATGCTGCGACAATGGCTGTTCGTGGACTTCGTCGTGATGATTGTGTGCTGGCTGACAGCGCGTCTTGCGCTCAGGCGTTGATTGCATTTCCTGCCGTTGCGTCTTATTTGACGTCAAAGCCGCTCAAGCAAGGTTCCGACATGAACTGGATCACAAACTACGTCCGCCCCCGGATCAACTCGATCTTCTCACGCCGGGAAGTGCCCGAAAACCTTTGGCACAAGTGCGACGAATGCGGCACAATGCTGTTTCACCGCGAACTAGCGGAAAACCAGAACGTCTGTACCCAGTGCGATCACCACATGGCGATCACTCCGCGCGACCGGTTCAAGCACCTGTTTGACGGTGGAATTTTTACTGAGGTCGAGGTGCCCGCACCGAAAGACGACCCGCTGCAGTTCCGCGATCAGAAGAAATACCCCGACCGCATGAAAGCCGCTCAGAAAAAGACCGGTGAGAAAGAGGCGATGCTGGTCGCCTGCGGTGAGATTGGCCGCACGCCTATCGTCGCCGCCGCGCAGGATTTCTCGTTCATGGGCGGCTCGATGGGCATGTATGTCGGCAACGCCATCATTGCCGCCGCGCAAGAGGCGGTAAAGCTTAAGCGCCCGCTGATCCTGTTCTCAGCTGCAGGCGGTGCGCGGATGCAGGAAGGCATCCTTAGCCTAATGCAGATGCCGCGGACCACAGTCGCAGTCGAAATGCTGAAAGAGGCGAACCTGCCTTACATCGTCGTGCTGACCCATCCCACGACCGGGGGCGTAACCGCGTCTTATGCGATGTTGGGTGACGTGCATATCTCGGAGCCCAACGCGCTGATCTGTTTTGCTGGTCCGCGTGTGATCGAACAAACCATTCGTGAAAAGCTGCCCGAAGGGTTCCAGCGCGCCGAATATCTGCTGGATCACGGGATGCTGGACCGCGTCACCAAACGCACCGAGATGCGCGAAGAACTGATCACCATCACGCGCATGCTGATGAACCAGCCTCCGGCGGTCAAAGGCGATTTGCCCGCGCCCCAGCCCGAAGAGGCCACGGCCGAACCCCCGGCCGAGGAAACGGCTGAAGAATGACTAGCCCAACATCCGACGTCATCCTTGACCGGATGATGGCGCTGCACCCCAAGATCATTGACCTGACCTTGGATCGCGTCTGGCGTTTGCTGGCCGCACTGGACAACCCGCAGACCAAACTGCCGCCGGTGATTCACATCGCCGGAACCAATGGCAAAGGCTCGACTCAGGCCATGATCCGGGCCGGGCTAGAAGGGGCAGGGCTGTCGGCCCATGCCTATACCTCGCCACACCTCGCTCGGTTCCACGAGCGCATCCGTCTGGCCGGAGAGCTGATTTCCGAACCCGATCTGACGGCGGTTCTCGATGAATGCTACGCCGCGAATAACGGCGAAAACATTACCTATTTCGAGATCACAACCTGCGCCGCCCTGCTGGCCTTTGCCCGGGCTAAGGCGGATTATACACTGCTTGAGGTCGGCCTAGGTGGCCGATTGGACGCCACCAATGTCATCCACCAACCGGCGGTGACGGTGATCACCCCGATCTCGATCGACCACGAACAATTCCTTGGCGACACGCTTGGCAAGATCGCTGCCGAAAAGGCAGGCATCATCAAGCCCGGCGTTCCTTGCATCGTCGGCCCGCAACAGGACGAAGCGCTGGAGGTCATCGAATACACTGCCGCGCGTCTGGGCGCTCCGCTGCTGATCCACGGCCAGCATTGGCACGTGCATGAGGAAAACGGCCGCCTGATCTATCAGGACGAAACCGGCCTGCGCGACGTGCCGTTGCCGAATCTGCTGGGCGCACACCAGATCCTGAACGCCGGTGCCGCGCTGGCCGTGCTGCGCCACCTGAATATGGGCGATAACGCATATGAGGCCGCCGCAACCAAAGCCGAATGGCCTGCACGGATGCAGCGTCTAAAAACTGGCCCGCTGGTCAAAGCCGCCCCGCAGGCCGAACTGTGGTTGGATGGCGGCCACAATGCCGCCGCCGGGATCGCTCTGGCAGACGTTCTGGCCAAGCTGCCCGACCGCCCAACACATATGATCTGCGGCATGCTCAACACCAAGGACGTCACCGGCTATCTGGCTCCGCTGGCGAAACGCGCCCAAAGCCTGACCGCCGTCTCCATTCCCGGAGAGGCCGCTACGCTCAGCGCTGAAGAAACCGCCGCCGCAGCGGCCAAGGTCGACCTGCCCGCGATTACCGCTGACAGCGTCTCCGATGCATTAAAATCAATCGTGGCGGACGACCCGCAGGCCCGCGTGCTGATTTGCGGATCGCTTTACCTAGCCGGTAACATCCTGCGCGAAAACGGCTGAAGAAAGCCCGTAAAGCATCATCTAGCCAGAAAACCCAAGGGGGGAGGCGCACAAAGCGCGGCTGGGCAGAGTCCTCTATTGCCCCCAATCCTGATCTTGCATTTCGCGAAGGCGAGAGGCCGTGCGTTCAAATTCAAACGTTCCTTCACCCTCGACATACAACATCTCGGGCTCAGCTGCGGCCGAACAAATCAGGCGCACCTTTGCTTCATAGAGAGCATCAATCAGCGTCACGAACCGCTTGGCTTCATTGAAGTTGTTCCGCGACAGGCGCGGAATGTCTTCCAACACCAGAACCTTCAGTTCCTCGGCAATCGCCAGATAGTCTGCAGGCCCCAGCATTCGCCCGCACAGATCATAGAACGACGCCCGCGCAACCCCGTTGCGAAATGCAGGCAACTCAACTGCGCGACCCTTGACCTGCAGGATCAACGGCTCGGCGTTGCCCCCCGAAAGATCATTCCAGACGCTCCTAACGCTCTGGCGCGCTTCGGGACCGATTGGCGCGAAATAGACTGGCGCGCCTTCAAGCCGGTTCTGGCGGTAATCGGTGGGCGAGACCAGCTCCCACACCTGAAGCTGTTCCTTGATATGCGCAATGAAGGGCAGGAACAGTTGGCGGTTCAGCCCGTCCTTGTACAGATCATCGGGATGCCGGTTCGAGGTTGTCACGACCACAACGCCGCCTTCGTAAAGCAGGTCGAATAGCCGCCCCACAATCATGGCATCGGTGATGTCGGTGATTTGCATCTCGTCAAAGGCCAGAAGTTTGACCGTCTTCACAACCTCCTGCGCCACCGGGGCCAGCGCATCCTCGACACCGTCCTGACGGGCCTTGTGCATACCCGCATGGATTTCCTGCATGAAAGCGTGGAAGTGAACACGCCGTGCGGGGGTATCCTGCAACGCGTCAACGAACATGTCCATCAGCATCGACTTGCCGCGCCCGACGCCGCCCCACAGATACAACCCTTTCGGCGCAGGCGGGGCCTTGCGAAACAGCCCGCGCTTGACCGGAGCAGCAAGGGCTGCACGAATGCGCTCGAAATGGGGGAGCACGGCCTCTTGCGCGTCGTCCCGTGTCAGAATGCCCTCAGCAACGCGGTCGTTATAAAGCGAAATCAAATCCGTCATGAAGCCGAGCCATAGCGCCCCCATTCAGGCTTGAAAAGCAGCCATTTTGTCGACGCATCAATTTTCCTTATCCGAAACCGCAAATCTGCTGATTTGACGCGTTGCCCAAAACCTCTAACTTCCGCCGAACCTAATCCCCGAGGTCCGAATGCTGCAATCTGCCCGCCTGCTTAACCCGATCCTGATCGTTGGATGTATCATCATCACGGTCAGTTTTGCCGTGCGCGCCTCATTCGGAGTGTTTCAGATTCCCATTGCCAGCGAGTTTGGCTGGTTGCGGACCGATTTTTCGCTGGCGATTGCGATACAGAACCTCGCCTGGGGTATCGGACAACCGATCTTTGCCGCAATCGCTGAAAAAATCGGAGACCGAAAGGCGATCATCCTTGGCGCGTTGGCCTATGCAGCGGGCATGGTGCTGTCGGCCTGGTCGATTACGCCGTTCGGACACCAGATGTATGCGTGGCTGGTGGGCTTCGGCATCGCGGGCACCGGGTTCGGTGTTGTGCTGGCCGTGGTCGGGCGCGCCTCTTCCGACAAGCACCGCTCGATGTCTCTGGCAATTGTCACGGCCGCCGGCAGTTTCGGTCAGGTGATCGGTGCCCCGACGGCCGAGTGGCTTATGACCTTTTTGCCGTGGCAGCAGGTCTTCATTGTCTTCGCCGCCGCAATCCTTGCCCTAGTACTGACGCTGCCCTTCATGCGCGCGCCGCAATCGGTCAGCAAGGCCGAGCTGGAAGAGAGCATGAGCCAGATCCTGGGCCGTGCCTTCCGAGATCCGTCTTACGCTATGATATTTCTGGGCTTTTTCAGCTGTGGCTATCAGCTGGCCTTCATCACCGCGCATTTCCCGGCATTCGTGACCGAGATGTGTGGCCCGATCCAACCCGGCGGTGTCCTGCATTCTTTGGGCATCACAACCACATCAGCCTTGGGCGCCGTGGCAATCTCGCTGGTGGGATTGGCGAATATCGGCGGCACGCTGCTGGCGGGCTGGGCAGGTAACCACTTCCCCAAGAAATACCTGCTTGCGGCGATCTATACCGGCCGCACGCTAGCAGCCGCCATCTTCATCATCATGCCGATCACACCGATCTCGGTTATCGTGTTTTCTATCGTCATGGGTTCGCTCTGGCTGGCCACTGTACCGCTGACCTCGGGCCTGGTCGCGCATCTCTACGGGCTGCGTTACATGGGCACGCTCTACGGTTTTATCTTTCTCAGCCACCAAATCGGAGGCTTCCTCGGTGTCTGGCTGGGCGGGCGCATGTATGACGTTTATGGCGACTACACAATGGTCTGGTGGATCGGCATCGCCGTTGGTGCATTCAGCGCCATTGTCCACCTGCCCATCCGCGAAAACAGACCTCAGGTAGGTGCTGTCGCCTGATCATTCCGGTACTTGCCGATGATGTATTGGCTGGTCATCAGGTCCAGATGTGCACCGCCACCGTTCTTGAACAGCGTGATCGCGTTTGGGTCGGGGGCAAACTGGTCCAGATCATAATAATCTGCCACCAAATCTCCACGTGTGATCACGCCCTGTTCGATGGGAATCTTAATCTCACCGATATGATCAACGGTTGAGTCAAAACTATCCATGAAGATACGTGCACGTTGCAGTGCCAAGTCTTCAGCCTCGCGCATATCCGGCCGATACGCCCCGACAAGGTTCAAGTGCTGACCAGGGTGCAACCACTCTCCCTTGATAAATGGCCGGGTACTCATAGTGGCTGTTACGATAATGTCCGCCCGCTCCACCGCATCCGCCAGATCATATTCGACGTCAACATGCCCCAGTTTCGTAGCCAAAGCCTCGGCCTTGGAACTTGTGCGGTTCCAAACTCGTATTGTGGCTTTCGGAAAACCGGCGGCAAAGGCCTCGCACAGCGATCTGGCAACCGGCCCGGCGCCCACGATCAGAATGCTGCGACTGTCCGGGTTCGCCAGCCGCAGCGCGCCAAGCAGACTGTCCCCGGCGGTTTTCCACTTGGTTACCAGGAAAAAGTCTACCAGCGCCGCCAATCGCCCATCCGCGTCATCATAAACGCAGACAGACCCATCAATCAGAGGGCGCCCGGCCTGAACATTGCCTGGAAATATTGTGGTGGATTTCACCGCGATGCCAAACCCGTCAATCCATGCGGACCGCGACAGCAGCGTATCCGCGCCGCGATACAGAAATGTGTCCTCTATCTGGGCCTTCGGCCGTCGATGTCCTTCCGCGATGGCCTGGGTCAGTTCCAACCAGTCCAGATTGGCCTCTCCTTCAGCAAAAGGAATCTGCAGGACGTTCATCGCGCCTCATCCTCGGTCAACAGGCCTTCGGCCACCAAACGGTCTGCCCACCCTTGTGGGGTAGTGAAGTGATGCGTCTGCCACCCGCGTACGCGCGCCGTCTCAATATTGTCGATCCGATCATCCGCGAACAGCAAGGTCTCGGGTGCGATACCGCAATCGGCCTCGACCATTTCATAGATCGGGACATGCGGTTTCACCACCTGCATGCGGCCCGATACATAATGACGGTCAAACTCATTAAGGAACGGGTACACGGTGGTGGCATAGTCGAAGTTCTGCACCCCGAAATTGGTCAGTGCAAAAACCGGGATTTTCTTGGCGCGCAAGGCCCGCTGCAAACGAACCGAATGTGGAATCTCGGGCGCCGCCAGCTCAATCCACTTGTCATGCCACATGCGGATTTCTTCGCGCCACTCGGGGTACTTCTCGGCCCAGTCATAGATCGTGTCGGTGAAATGATACCCTTGGTCCACCAGATCGTTCATTCCATGCAGATCGACCTCAGCGAACATGGCACGACGGCGTTCTTCGCCGATCACCTTGTCGTAATATCGTTCTGGCTGCCATTCGATCAGAACGTTCCCGATGTCGAAAATTACGGCTTCAATCGGCATGATGTGCCCCCGTCAAATCAATCCAGCTCGCGCCGACTGAACCAATCCCGGCCCGGATTTACAAGGGCGGAACCGCAGCGCACAGCGCTGCCCGGCCCAACCGAAGGGGGCGCATCTTTGATGCGTCTCTGACGGGCGGGAGCGCTACCCGCGCTGTGCCGCCCTCAATTCCCGCTCCAGTGCGTCCAGAAACCGCGACCGGTCCGCTTTGCCAAACGGCCTTCCACCGCCGCCAGCCCCCAATGGATTCGCCGCACGCAGGTCAGCCATCAGGTCGCGCATTGCCAGTTGCTGCCCGATATTGGCCGCCGTGAACGCTTCACCACTGGGGCGCAGCACGCGCGCCCCGGCCTCAACGCATTTCGCGGCCAATGGGATATCGGAGGTCACCACTACATCCCCACGCCCGCACCGTTCGGCGATCCACTTGTCCGCCTCGTCCGCGCCTTCCGCCACGATGACGACCTGCACCAGAGGATTCGCCGATGGTCGCAGCCCGCCATTCGATACCAACGCCATCGGCACTTTGTGCCGGGTCGCCACACGCTCGGCCTCGGCCTTTACCGGACAGGCATCCGCATCGACATAGAGTGTCGTCACGTCTTCTTGACCTGCTTTTTCGCAGGCTCAGCGGGCTTCTTGCGGACCTTGAACTCTTCCGGGATCGGCATCCGGTTGAACGCGTCCAGACCGGCGATCTTGTAGGCCTCGGCCAAGGTCGGATAGTTAAACGTGTTCTGCACGAAGTAGTCCACCGTGCCCTTCAGGTTCAGCACTGCCTGTGCGATGTGGATCAGCTCGGTCGCGCCTTCGCCCACGATCTGCACGCCAAGCACCCGGCGGGTTTTCAGCGAGAACAGCATCTTCAGCATCCCATGCTCCAGCCCCATGATATGACCGCGCGAGGTTTCACGGAATCGGGCCACGCCGACCTCGTACGGAATGCCACGCTCCTGCAGTTCTTCCTCGGACATTCCGCAGGTGGAAATCTCGGGCACCGAATAAATGCCATACGGGTACCATGGGCTTTCCGGCAGGGTCGGTGTGTCCAGCGCATGACAGGCGGCCACCCGGCCTTGTTGCAGCGAGGTCGACGCCAGCGACGGGTGCCCGATCACGTCGCCGGTTGCATAGATATGTGGTACGGCAGTTTGATAAGTCTTGTGATCCACCTTAATCCGGTTGCGGTGATCGGTTTTCAGCCCGACAGCATCCAGGTTCAGCCTGGACGTCGCGCCCATTCGGCCAGCAGCAAACAACAGCATCTCGGCCCGGACATGGCGCCCGTTTTCCAACGTCAGTTCGACATGGGCTCCCGCATCTTCGATTTTTTCAACTGTAGACCCCAAGCGCAGGTCAACGCCGTTTTCGCGGATCTGATGAGTGAAATCGTGGATCAGGCGGCTGTCGATAAAATCCAGAAACGTGTCGCGCGGTTCGATCAGTGTCACCCGCACATCAAGCGCCGAGAACATGGTGGCATATTCCACCCCGATCACCCCGGCCCCGATCACAACCAGCGAGCGGGGGATTTCAGCCATCTCCAGAAACTCATCGCCATCCACGATCGTCTTGCCATTGAAAGGCACGTAGTCCGGGCGATAGGTTTTGGTTCCGGTCGCGATCAGAAACTTGGCCGCTGTCAGGCGCGTGGTTTCACCCGCGTCCGTTGCAACCTCAACCTCGTGTGGGCCGACGAATTTGGCCAGACCGTTGAGCGTCTCCACATGGTTCCGGTTGAACTGGTGCTCCAGCACATCGACCTCGTGATCCAGCGTCATGTGCAGACGCGCCTTGAGGTCCTCGGCGCGGATTTGATCTTTGACCCGGTAGGAGCGGCCGTAAAAGCTTCGCTCGCGCCAGCCGGACAGGTTCAGCACCGTCTCGCGCAGCGTCTTGGAGGGGATCGTACCGGTATGCACCGAAACGCCACCGAACCGGTCCTTGCGATCGATCACCAGCACCCGACGTTTCAGTTTACCTGCCTGAATCGCTGCCGACCGCCCCGACGGGCCGGACCCGATGATGATCAGGTCATAGTCGAAATTGCTCATGTCTCAGTCTCCGTACAGCGCTTCGGCGTGGAAGGTGATGTGGTCTTCCATGAAGGTGGACACAAAGAAGTAGGAATGGTCATAGTCGGGCTGCAGGCGATAAGTAACTTGCTGGCGGCGTTCTGCGATTGCCTGCGCCAGCGCCTCGGGGCGCAGCAGGTCGATGAACTGATCATTGGTGCCGGTGTCGATCAGGATCGGGCCATCAAAGCCGTTTTCTTTCATCAGCACCGAGGCGTCGTGTTTGGCCCATGCGGCCTCGTCATCGCCCAGATAGGCGCTCAGCTGTTTGCGGCCCCAATCCGATCCAGTCGGGTTCGAGATCGGTGCAAAGGCCGAAACCGACCGGAACCGCCCCGGCAGATTCATCGCCAATGTCAGCGCGCCATGACCACCCATCGAATGGCCGGTGATGGCCTGACGATCCATATCGATGGAAAAGCTGTCGGCCAGCAGGGCCGGCAGCTCGTTTGCCACGTAGTCCCACATGTTGAAATGCGGTGCCCAGGGGGATTGCGTCGCGTTCACATAGAATCCGGCGCCCTGGCCCAGATCGTAGTCTTCGTGATCGGCCACGCCCTCACCGCGCGGCGAGGTGTCAGGGAAGACCACGGCGATGCCTTGTTCGGCCGCCCAGGCCTGAGCGCCCGCCTTGATCATGGCGTTCTCATGGGTGCAAGTCAGGCCGGACAGATACCACAGAACCGGAACCGGCCCATCCTTGGCTTCGGCGGGAAGAAACAGGCCAAAAGTCATTTCGCATTGGCAAGCTGCGGAGGTATGGCGGTAAACGCCCTGCACGCCACCGAAACAGGCGTTTTCCGAAAGGGTTTCCATCTGGCAAAGTCCTTAGCTTTAGGTCGCGACATGGCTAACCCTACAGGGACGCGGCGTAAAGACCGCGTGCCTTCGGCGCGCCTATTTTTTGAAGATGCAGCTCAGAGTGTCGCGACCCAGGCGATCACAACTGGCACGGTCAGGATGCTGGCCGCCGTGGATAGCAGGATGGCTGCGGATGCCCGATGCGGGGCCACGCGGTAATGGGCGGCCAGCATATAGACATTCCCCGCCACCGGCAGAGCCGCAGCTGCAATGGCTACTGCAGCCGGAAACGCAGCCACCGGGATCAACCACAGCAGCGCCACGGCAACGCAAGCCGGATGGATGACCAGCTTGCAAAAGCTGAGCCATGCCGCGACCTGCACGCGTTCGGCCGACTTAGAAGCAAGCGAGGCCCCGATGGCAAAAAGCGCACCCGGCGTGGCTGCCCCACCCAGAATGGTCAGAAAGTCGTTCAGAGGCCCTGGAACCGGCACCTGAAACGCCGACCACAGCATTCCGGCAGATATCGACACGATCATCGGATTCTTGATCAATCCCAACCCGATCAGCCTCAGGGTCGCCGGCGTCAGCCGCCCGTCGCGCCCCGCATTGATCAAGATTACGATCAGGGACGAAAAAACCACCAGGTCAACCGTCAGAACCAGCATCACCGGCCCGATGGCGGCTTCGGACAACAGCAGGGCCAGCATCGGCAGACCCAGAAAGCCGACATTGCCGATGGCGGCGCATTGGGCCTCGACCGCGGCTGTGGGAACGTCGAGCCCCCGCATCCATGCAACCAGTGTCGCCAGAACGTAGACGACGACGGTGCCCAGCAAATAGCCCAGAACGAGCCGACCGTTGAAAATCTCGGCAAAGGGCAGGGTGGCGGCAAAGCGGAACAGCATCGCCGACAGCGCGAAGAAAAACACAAATTTGGTCAGGTAGGCTGTTGCTTCTTCGGTAAAAAACCGGCTGCGGCCGGCCCAGTATCCGAGGCCGATGATCGCAAAAAACGGAAGCGTGCGTAGAAAGATATCGACCATGGCCAGAGTGTTAGCATTGTTTGACGGAGCGGCAAGCGTTTAGCGAACGCAGTCATCACGCACTAGGTTCTGACGGGAAAATGAACGGGTTTCACCACGTCACATCCGTGGAAATAATGCGAATCGTTGTATCTGAACCGAACGGTTTATAGTTTTAGGGGATCATTCAGCCAAGGAGAGCCCATGACAGAGACAGCCGCCATCCTTCGTACGGGTCGCAAATTCGATCAGGTTTTGCGTGGCGCCCGAGAGGTTTTCATGGCGGATGGGTTCGAAGGCGCAAGTGTCGATGACATCGCCCGCGCCGCTGGCGTGTCCAAGGCGACGCTCTACAGCTATTTCCCCGATAAACGGCTTCTGTTCATGGAGGTCGCACAGACCGAGTGCAAACGTCTGGCCGAAAATGTCATCTCGATGATCGATGATTCCAAACCGGCGCGCGAAGTCCTCACGATCACCGCCACTCAGCTGACCGCCTTTCTGGTGTCCGATTTTTCGCAACAGGTCTTTCGGATCTGCGTGGCCGAGCGCGACCGGTTTCCCGAGCTGGGAATGGCGTTTTTCGAAGCCGGACCTCAAAACGGCCAGCGCCACATGGTTGAGTATCTGGAAAAGGCCGTCAAAAAAGGCGAACTGGCCATTGAAGACGTTCAGATCGCGGCCGAGCAATTCTCGGAGCTGTGCAAGGTGCGGATCTGGACCAAGGCCGCATTGGGCATCCAGACCAGTTTCAGCCAGCCGGAAATCGACGAAATCGCGCTGCAGGCGGTGGACATGTTCATGGCCCGCTACGGGGTCTGATCAAGATTTGGGCACACGCACGGGCATATGCCTAAAATACGGCCAATCAAACAGTTGATGTTTGACAGCTGGATCGTTCTGGAAAACCATCAGGCGGGATACAGCGAAGGCCCTGTGACCCTTGACCAGTGTGAATACCAGCTTCTCCCGTCGACTGAACGATCTGCTCGTTCAGATTTACCCCGGACATGATCAAGCCGAACTGTCCGACCAGATCACCGAAGCTTTCTGGCCTGCAGGAACGCATCGGCGCAAACAGGGGCGCAAGCCGGGCAACAAGCTGTGGTCAGAAAAAGACAGCGTCCTGATCACCTATGGCAACTCGATCGAGGATCAGGCCCACAAACCACTGGATCTGCTGCATGATTTCCTGATCCGGCATCTGAGCGGCGTGGTGAACGGGGTGCACATTCTGCCGTTCTTTCCTTTCACTTCGGATGACGGATTTGCGGTGTCAGATTTCTACTCCGTCAGTCCGCAATTGGGGGAGTGGACGGATATCACCCGGATCGCAGGCGACTTTCACCTGATGTCGGATCTGGTGCTGAACCACGTCTCAAGCCAAGGCGCATGGTTCACCAATTTCCTGCAGGGGAAATCGCCGCACGACCGGTTCTTTTTCGAAGCTTCGCCCGAGGATGATCTGTCTCAGGTCGTGCGTCCGCGCACGACACCTCTGTTGCGACAGGTCAAGACCAATCAGGGCAAGAAATACGTCTGGTGTACCTTCAGCCACGATCAGGTGGATCTGGATTTCTCTAACCCCGAAGTATTGGTTGAGATGCTGCGGATCATCCGGCTGCATATCGACAAGGGGGTGCGTATCCTGCGGCTGGATGCTGTAGCCTTTGTCTGGAAAGAGATCGGCACAAATTGCATCCACCTGCCGCAAACCCATGCCATCGTGCAACTGCTGCGACTGCTGTGCGATTACACCACCGAAACGCTGGTGCTGCTGACCGAGACTAACGTGCCGCGGACCGAAAACCTCAGTTACTTCGGCAACCGGAATGAGGCGCACGCAGTTTACAATTTCCCCCTGCCGCCGCTGATCCTGCACGCAATGCAGTCGGGCACCGCGCGATACCTACGCAATTGGCAGGCTGCGATGCCGCCCGCACAGCTGGGCTGTGCCTATCTCAATTTCACCGCCAGCCATGACGGTATCGGAATGCGCCCCGCCGAAGGGGTTCTGCCCCCCGATGAAAAGGACCGCATGATCGCCACCGTACGCCGGATCGGTGGGCTGGTGTCCATGCGGGCACTGCCAGATGGGCGCGAGGAGCCCTATGAACTGAATTGCGGGTATTTCGAGGCGACGCGCGAGACATTTGCCGGTGAGGATCAATACCATCTGGCACGGTTCATATGTTCCCAGACTATTGTCATGTCCCTGGAGGGGATACCGGCCTTCTACATTCACTCCCTGCTGGCCACGCCCAACGATCACGAGGCCGTGGAACGGCGCGGCATGAACCGGGCGATCAACCGGCACCGCTGGCACTATCCCGACCTGCTGGCACGACTGGCCGATCCGGGGTCCAATCAGGCACTGGTGTTGTCGGAATTGTCACGCCGCCTGCGCCTGCGGGCGAAACAACCCGCATTCCACCCGAATGCCACACAATTCACTCTCCGGTTGGAAGACCGTGTCTTTGGCCTTTGGCGGCAGAGCCTGGACCGCAGTCAGTCAATCTTTGCACTGCACAACGTCTCGGCCGAACCGGTCCATGTCAGCCCTTCCAAGTTCAACATGATCGCAGAAGAAGTCTGGACCGATGCCCTGACTGGAGAAATCCTAGCCGCCAACGGTCCCGATATCGTGCTCGCACCGTACCAATGCCGATGGATCACGAACGCGGGGTGAATTCCGCCAGATCGTCGGACACCTCTGTCTTTAAACGCAACAGGAACTCTGGATCAGCTGAATGCACACGGTTCCATGTCGGGATGAATGGCGTCTCGTGCGGGTTGTCGAGAAAGACCTGACCGGCGCGAATGATGTTTTCGGCAAACAATTCGATGGATTTCTCTTCCTTGTGACGGTCCAGCTCCAATCCGTTCATCTTTGCGTCAGTATAGTAGCCCTCCAACAGGTCCAGTGCGGAACGGTAATAGGTGGCCTTGAGCGTGCGGAAGGTGTTGGGGGTGAACACGGTGCCATCAGCGGCCAGCTTGCGGAAGATCGCCTTGCAGATATCGGTGGACATGCGGGACAGGCCGAGATTGGCGTCTTCGGGCGACAGGTCCTGATGCTTGTGGTCGTAGTTGTCTGCGATCTCGACCTGACAGACGGATTTCGGCGCCAGATTGCGCCACGCCTCGGACAGAACTCCGATCTCCAAGCCCCAATCTGACGGGATGCGCAGATCAGGCAGGGTAGGCGTGCGAATGGCGAATTCACCCGACAGCGGATAGCGGAAACTGCGCAGGTAATCGAGGTAATCGCGGTCTCCGATCACTTTCTTCAGTGCAATCAGCAAAGGGCTGACCAGCAGGCGCGTAACACGGCCGTTCAGCTTGCCCGCGCCAACGCGGGGATAAAACCCCTTGGCCATCTGGAATGGAAAGGTAGGATTCACGACCGGATAGACCAGCCGGTCCAGCATCTGGCGTTCATAGGTGACGATATCGCAGTCGTGGATCGCCATCACCGAACTGTCAGCGCAGGCCAGCAGGTAACCGATGCACGACCAGACGTTCTTGCCTTTACCGGGTTCTTGCGGGGCCAACCCCAGCTTTTGCAGATGCGATTGCAATTTGGTCAGGCGTGGACTGTCATTCCAAATCACCGCATGGTCTTGTGGGAGATCTGAAAAGAATGCACGCGCGTGGCGGTACTGCGCCTCATCTGCTTGATCCAGACCGATGATGATACGGTGCAAATAGGGCACCTGGGCCAGTTCCTCCAAAATGCTTGCCAGCGCCGGCCCTTCCAACTCGGAATAGAGGCAGGGCAGGATCAGGGTGATCTTGCGTGTTTCGGCAAAGACCGAAATCTCATGCGCCAGTTGCCCGGCGGGTCTGCTGCGCAGGTTATGCAGGGTAGTGATGTTTCCGTTCTGGTGAAAATCTGCCATGTGTGGTGCCTTTTCTGGGTCAGAGCCCTGCCGTTAGCGTTAGGATCGCCTTGGACCAGCCGCGCGGCCCGCTTTGGGTTGTTCTGAGAACCCGCGCCTCAATCTCGGGCGGGAAGAGGGGAACCGGGGGGCCGTCCGGATTGGCAATCACCACACCCTGATCCGCTGCGCGGATCATCTCTCTGTCGTTGGGCGCATCGCCCAGTGCCATGGTCCGCCGGGGCTGCAACCGCATGACAACTTGGGCCATCGCATCCGCTTTGGTTTTGCCGAATGAAAGGGTCAGAAACCGCCCTCCTTGTCGGGTGTGCAATCCGGCGCGTGCGGCCGCCGACAGGAACTCTCGCAAGTCAATCTCTGAGCCGGTCCACAGCCCCGGTTCGCTGAACCTGCGCCGCTTGGCCAGGACGGCTTGCGCAAGGTTAAGACCAGTATTCCGAGCCACTTGTTGATCGGTCAGATCGCCAAAGCCGACAAATCCCGACGGCAGAGACCTCAGCGTGGACCGAAGGCGCAGATAGCAATCGGTGTCTTCGTCGGTTCCATCGGGCCAAAGTACCCCGGCCCCGTTTTCGACGATGGCGGGCATATGGGTCAGGCCCATGTCCTGCTGCAAAGGCCGGATTTCCGCAGCCGTCTTGCTGCTGGCCAGAACCAGCCCTGCGCCCAGTTCCCTCAGGCGGGCGAGTCCCGGTCTGGCGGCTTCCCAACCGTAGTCGCGATGATCCAATAGCGTGCCGTCTAAATCGGAAAACACCAGAAGGGGCAAGGCAGCTGCATCGTTCATCGCCCTCGAATTAGAAGTCTGCCGATACGTGATGTAAATCCGTACCGACAGTTTTTCCATCAAACCGAATGCCTGTGCCTAATTTCTAAGCACAGACGACCCAGTTCATTCGATGAACGTTCTGGCCAACCGGTCGCTGATCGGTTGCGACAGATAGCTGATTACCGCACGCTCACCGGTATTGACGAACAAATCAGCGGGCATACCGGGCACCAGTTCCAGCGCGGCAACGTCCTGCGGTTGTTCGGCATCCAGCTTGACCCGCGCTTTATAGTAAGGTTCGCCCGTGCGTTCATCTTCCAGTGCATCGGCCGAGATATCGAAAATCCGACCGCTGGCCTCAGGCACGTCCGCCTGCGCAAAGGCCGACAAGCGGATGCGCGTGGTCTGACCAATCCGCAGTTTGTCGATGTCACCAGTCTTGACCCGTGCTTCGACGATAAGGGCCTGGTCGGCGGGGACTATATCCATGATCGGCTCACCCGGACGGATCACTCCGCCTGCCGTCGACACGCCAAGGTCCACGACACGGCCGCTGGCAGGCGCCAGAACCTGCGTCCGTTTCAGACGTGCCAGAGTTCCCGCAAACTGAGGACGGATCAGATCCAATTGGGCCTCTACCACGGCCAGTTCCCCGGCGATGACCTCATCGCGCAGTTTACGCTGGCTGAGCAGCGACAGCTCCAGCTCCTGCACCTGATCCTTGGCCTGCGCGATCTGGGTGCGCAACGAGGCATCTACCCCGCCAAGCCGTTCCAGTTCGATCTGCCGCGCACTGACCCGCGTGACGGCCACCAACCCCTTGGCCAGCAAGGATTGCAGGTTGGTCAGCTCGGTTCGCGTGATCTCCATCTGGTTTTGCGTCGCCTTTCGTTGCTCATCCAAGCCGCTGATTTGATTGCGCAGCCCGGTGATGCGCTGCGCGTTAATCTGTGCCTCGATCCGTCTGGCCCGTGCTTCAGCGTCGAACAGTTGCTTTTGCGTCACGTAGGGAGACACCCAATGCAAGCGGTCCATCCCTGTGCGGAACTCAGCCAGAGCGGCGGCTTCGTCGAACTGGGTTTGCCCGCTCATCTGCGCCAGCAGGCGCGCGCGCCGGACAGACAACTCGCCAAGCTGGCTACCCTGTACGCTAAGTTCAACATCGATCTCGGTACTATCGAGCTGCACCAGATGTTGCCCGGCCTCAACGAATTGCCCGTCTGTCACCAGGATCGATTGGATAATGCCGCCATCCAGATGCTCGACTGTCTTACGGTCGCCCTCAACCACGAAAGAGGCGGGCGCGACCACGGCCCCATCCAGTTTCGAGGCGAAGGCCCAATAGCCACTGCCGCCGACGA
Organism: Ruegeria sp. YTSC199; assembly: GCF_059609725.1. Taxonomy (NCBI): domain Bacteria; kingdom Pseudomonadati; phylum Pseudomonadota; class Alphaproteobacteria; order Rhodobacterales; family Roseobacteraceae; genus Ruegeria; species Ruegeria sp. YTSC199. The sequence goes on along the minus strand of NZ_JBXWMF010000029.1, from coordinate 15,029 downwards.
ACACTGCCAGCGTGAACAGCCCGAACAGAACATACCGCGCGATACTGGATGACGTATCAGTGATTTCTTTCAACTGCGTCTCGTGGAAACCAACTGCGTTGCCGGAAGATGCGTATTTGATCAGGTCCGTCATTGGGCCACTCCTGTGATCTGAGTTTCGCCTGTCGGGCGTGGGGGTGTCTGCAGCACATTGCGGCTGTTCACCTTCAACACGTCCTGTTTGTTGCCAAACTGGGCCTGATCCCCGTTGCGCAAAACCAACACCTTGTTTGCGGCCTGCAACGTGGCCGGGCGATGGGTCATAACGATCGCAATCGCGCCCCGGTCCTGTACTGCCAGCAACGCATCACGCAAGGCCTGCTCACCTTCGGCATCCAGATCCGAGTTCGGTTCATCCAGCACCAGCACAAACGGATCGCCGTAAAGCGCGCGAGCCAGAGCCAGCCTCTGACGTTGGCCGCCGGACAGAAAGAATCCCTGACCAATCCGGGTTTCGTACCCGTCCGGCAGGCTGCTGATCAGTTCATGCACGCCGGCTTCTCGGGCGGCGCGCAGAACCTCGGCATCGTCAATGGTGGTCGAGAACCGACCGATGTTTTCGCGAATGGTGCCGTCGAACAGGTCTATGTCCTGAGGCAGATACCCGATTTGCTTGCCCAGATCCTCGGCGTTCCATTTCGACATCGGGCTGCCATCCAAAAGAACTTCACCCCGTTGCGGATGCCAAATACCGGCCAGCATCTTGCCCAAAGTGGTCTTGCCCGACCCGCTTTGGCCGATCACGGCCAGAACATCCCCGGCTTTCAGGTTGAAATCAATTCCACGAATGGTGGCATTCAGTGCGCGCGGAGGGCCGGCCTGCGCGATGCGGACGTCCAAAGATTTGAACGCACGCGGCAGGTGCAGATTGGGTGGTGTCTCCGCGAAATCATCGGTCAGTTGTTTGATCTTGTTGTACGAGCCGCGCGCCGCCAGAAATGTGCGCCACTGGCCAATCAACTGGTCAATTGGCGCCAGCGCGCGTGCCAGAACGATGGTCGCGGCGATCATTATACCGGCCGTGGACTCTCCGGTGATGGCAAGCGCGGCCCCAAGACCCAGAGCCGCAGATTGCAGACCCATGCGGATGGTTTTGGACATCACCGAAAAGCTGGCGATCCGATCTGCGGCTCGGGTCTTGTGCTGATGCGCATCCGCCTGCAACGCCGTCCAGCGGCTTACCAGATCGTCTTTCATTCCCAGGGCGTGAACCAGCTCGGCATTGTTGTCGCTGGTTTTAAACAGCGCGTCAGAACGCCCCCGCGCCTGCGATGCCTGTTGCATCGGCGCACGGGCGCGAGCGTTGTTTATCAGCGCCATGATGGTCAGTGTGACCGCCCCACCCAAACCCAGCAGTCCCAAAAACGGGTGCAGAGCAAACAGCACCAACAGGTAAATCGGTATCCACGGCGCATCGAAGCACGCGGTCAGGGTGGTGCCCGAGATGAATTCGCGAAAGCCGTTTACGTCCTCGACCAGGTTTGCACCGGCCTCGCTTTCACCCTGTACCCGACGGCGCATAGCGGCTCCAAGGATAGGCGCGCCCACGCTCATCTCGAACCGGGCGGCCAGACGGCCAAGGATCCGCATTCGCATTAGATCAAGGCAGGCGATCACGACGAAAACTCCGGCCAGCAGCATCGATAGGGCAATCAGGGTATCGGGGTTCTGGCTGGTTAGCACGCGGTCGTAGACCTGTAGCATGTACAGCGGTCCGGCCAGCATCAGAAGGTTCAGAAACAGGCTGAAGACCGCGACCGCAACAAAGCCTTTGCGCAGCGACCCCCAAGCGGATTTGACAGGATTGGCGTTCTGGAACATGTCTTGGGCCCTTTCCGGATTGACAGGCGGGGCGACCAAAGGCCGCCCCGCAGGGGATCGCTTATGCGACGAAGTCGTCTTCGTTCAGGTCGGCGCTGTTGACACCGGCCAGACGAACCGAACCCGCATCACCAAAGGTGATCAGCGCGTCTTCGCCATCCTGAGCGACGTTGACATTGCCGCCGAAGTCAGGACCGAAATCACCGAATTGCAGCTGGTCGATGCCAATCTCGAAGTCCTGAACGACGTCGTCGCCGAAGTTGCCCGCAAAGACGAACGTGTCCTGTCCCGCGCCACCGATCAGGATATCGTTGCCACCTTCACCGTTCAGCACGTCGTCACCGGCCTGACCATTCAGGGTGTTGGCACCTGAGTTACCCGACAGGATGTCGTTGCCGCCATTTGGGCTGCCTGCGTTGTTCGAACCGTTGATGTTTTCGAATCCGAACACCTGATCCAGCGTGGCCCCTTCCGGTGTATTGACCCTGGCGACACCGTTGCCCTCTTCGTTGAGGTCCAGAACAACGCCCGGCCCTGCGGTAAACAACGCTGTGTCGATGCCCTCGCCACCGATAATGACGTCAGCCCCACCAAACGAGTGGATGGCGTCATTCCCTGCACCGCCGTCGAGCACGTTGAACTCGTTGTTGCCCAGGATCAGGTCATCTCCGCTGGAACCGACTACGTTTTCGAAATTGTCGACTTCGGCGACGATCTGGCCGTTGACGATAACAGCACCGTCCTGCGGGCCTTCATCACCATTGCCAGCCGGGTTCGGCGCAGGACCGCTCAGGTCCAGATCAACGGTCACGCCGTCAAAGCCGGACACATCAATCGTGTCGCTGTCATCTGAGCCGACAACCCGTTCGATCGAGCGCAGAACGTCGATTTCAATCTGGTTATCGATGACGTCCTGACCGATGACACCGGTGCCACCTGTGGCTTCAGTATCCAATGTAGCGCCTGCGTCCACCAGCGTGTCCTGCACGACCGCGCCATTCTGACCGGCGGGTGCATTGTGCAGGTGAATGGCCGAGACAACACCCGGGATCGGCGTATTCAGGTCGGCTTCGTTCAGACCAACAACGCTCAGTTCGCTGGAATAGGTGACAACACCCGTGTTCAGGTTCTGAGTGATGACGACCGTGGCCTGACCGGTGGCTTCGCTGTCCGACAACGGACCCGGCTCTTGCGCCGCGTCCAGACCACCACTGAGTGTGACTGTCCGGACGCCGTTCTCGGTCACAACGTTGTCGACCAGCAGCTGCCCGCGGATTTCCCCGCCGGAGAAGTCCGCGGTGTGGATGTTGTAATACAAGTTGCCCAGGATGGCTTCCTCAACAAACCACGACGGGTCCGGGATGTTCGAGCCGAACTGGTCGGGGTCATCGACAACCGCATCGGTGACCGTAACAGTAAAACCAGCGTCACGGGTCGCGGTGCCGTTGCCGTTGGCGTCCAGAGAGACCTCGACCGCAACATCCAGATCCGAGAAATCGGCTGTGTCGATGCCGTCGCCCCCATCGATAAAGTCATTGCCCAGACCACCGGTCAGAACATTGTCGGCATCACCTGAGATCAGCACGTCATCCCCCGCGCCACCGGCGATATCGCCATTGGTGGTGCCCAGGTCGACAAAGATGTCATCGCCACCGCTCAGCAGAACGTTACCGTTGATCACGCCTTCGTCGTCATTGACAAGGGTCACGTCACCGGCATCCGATGCGTCGATCGCGTTGACCGTACCGCGGATCTCACCTTCGTTCAGGATTGCGCCCGGAAGGTTCAAACCGCCATCGACGCGAATTCCTGCAGCGGCGTCTGAGCCTTCGGACCCGGCTATCAATCCTTCGTTGACGACCACACCCGCAAACGAGGCATCGTCCTGACTGGTGAACAGGCGCAGACCGTCACCGACTTGATTACCCTCAGCCGCGTCACCGCGTCCTTGCAGCGTGCCTTCGTTGACAACGACCGCCGATACCACATCACCCGAGGTATCACCGGTTTGCAGCGAAACTGCGGAGCCGTTGTTGCCTTCACCGGCATCGACAAGGCCGGTGTTGGTGAAGCTGTAATTGTCCGCGGTGCCATCGGCATAGACGGTGCCATTGCGCTGGTTACCTGTGCCGAGAATGTCGCCTTCGTTCACGACCTCAAGCCCGTCACCGTCGATATTCAGCGCGCGGCTGTCTGAGGTCACAGTGCCACGGTTGACGAAGGACCCACCTGCGTGATCGCCGGTGCCGAAGTACACACCATTCTGACCACCGGAGAACAGGCCGGTTTCCTCGTTTACCAACTGGCCCTGGAAATTGACGCCGTTCACTGTCCGGAACGCACCCACAGTATTATTCGCGCCTTCGGAGGACACTGTACCAGTGTTGGTGATTGTGCCCGTGAAAAGGGCCGAGCCAAAGCCGCCGCCTTCCTGACGCGCTCCTTCCAGCCGGATACCGTCTCCGGCCGTGCCCAGCCCGGCGCCCGCGTTGCCGCGTCCGGCGATGGTGCCATCGTTGGTGATCTCGACCTCACCATTACCGCCTTCGGCCAGTGACAGTGAGATACCAGCGCCGTTGTTGTGCTCGCCCGCATCGATCGTGCCAGTTGCAAGGTTGTTGATCGTGTAGTCGCGCGCTGTGTCGTCGGCATAGACAGTACCGTTGCGCTGATCACCGGTGCCCAGAATGTCACCGCCGTTGACCAGATCAACGCCCGAGCCGTCAATATTCACCGCTCGGCTTCCCGACTGGACGGTGCCAAAGTTCAGCACGTCCAGATCATGTTCGCCGTTTCCAATGTACAAACCATTGCGCGGACCTTCGATCACACCGGTCGAGGTGTTCAGGATTTCACCTTCGGTGTTCGCGCCATCTGCGATGCGGATACCAGCGGCGGTGCCCTGATTGCTCTCGGTTGAAATTAAGCCGCCGTTGACGATCTCGGTTTCTAGAATCGTGCCTTCAGCGCCATCATCGATGCGGATGCCATCACCGGCCAGCGCGGTGTTCGACGCAGCCTGACCGCGACCCTGAATGGTTGCACCAAAACCGTTGAACACATCGGTTTCAACGCGGTCTCCGACCTCATCGCCAACCTGCAGCGAAATACCGGCGCCCTGGTTGTCTTCACCAGCATCAATGGTGCCGCCCGTGAAGTTCGAGATCGTAACATCTTCTGCGGTGCTGTTGGTATAGATTGTGCCGTTGCGCTGATCGCCGGTGCCGATGATGTCACCAAAGTTTCGCACATCAATGTCTTGGCCCTGAATGTCGACCGCGCGGCTATCCGAACTGACCACGCCGCCGCGGAAGTTATCGAGATTGCCCGAACTGTCTGCACCTGCAAACTGCACACCGTTGAAGTCACCCACAATTTCACCGAAGTTGCGAACCGAGGCGTTGCCGGTGACCTGTACTCCTGCAGCCAGCGCGTCGGGTCCGTTGTTGGCCTCGATCCGGCCCGAGCGGAAGTTGAAGACATCGACATTCTGGCCTTGTGCCAGAACAGCCGCGACCGCGTTATTGGTGACGATTTCACCAAAGTTCAGCAGGCGCGAGAAGTCATTTGCCAGAACAAAAGCCGGAGTGTCATCGACCACGTTACTTTGAAAGAAGTTGTTGATAAGGGACTGGCCATCGCGGGATGTCTCTTGCGCCAGGGTAGACGTGGTCAAAAGACGGGCGCGTAAGCCTTCAATGAATTGGGACAGCATGGGGGACTCCATCATGGGTTTGCATTTGGCGGTCCGCCCGCTGGTCTGGACGTTCCGCGTAGCAAAGGGGTAGTCGCCACCGTTGGTCAGCTAAAATTCATCCTGCGAATTGGGCATATAACCAAAGCAAATAGTCACGTCCGCCGTGATGTGCGGTGGTAGCGTGACAAGTAATTTCAACAAGTTAGACGGATCTCGGGACTCAGTCGGCACTATTCAGTGGCGCAGGGTGACGGTTTTGTCAGTGATTGTGATGCCGTTTTCCTGCATCGAAGCCTGCGTTGACGTATCTAAAGAGCATCCCCTATGCGGTTGGAAAGCACATTATTGGTAAGCGATTATGAATTTCAGAGACTTGGAATATGTCCTAGCCATCGCCAGACACGGCCAGTTCAGCCAGGCGGCTGTGGCCTGCAATGTATCGCAACCCGCATTGTCCAATCAGGTCAAAAAGCTTGAACAGGAATTGGGAACCGACTTGTTTCTCCGCCTCAACAACGAGGTGCGTCCGACCGCCTGCGGAACCCGCGTGATCGCAATCGCCGAACGCATCCTGAAAGACGCTCAAAACATCCGGGATACCGCGACCCAGTTCCGTGACCCCGAGGCCGTTCCGTTCAAAGTGGGTATGACCCCGACGCTGGCCCCATATCTAACGCAGTATTTCTCGGAGCTGTTCAGCAAACTGTTTCCCAATATGCGCGTCACGATGGTTGAAGACCTGCCGCAAAACATGCTGCGAATGGTCGAAGATCACACGCTTGATGTGGCGCTGGTGGCCAAAGTCAACACCGAGGCAGCGCTTGATTTCACCTCTATCTGGACCGAGCCTCTGTTTCTGGCCCTCCGCGAAGGACACCCGCTGTGCCATTTGCCGTCCATCGCGCCCGAGGATGTGCCTGCCCATGATTTTATCCGGTTGCCGCACAGCTTTGGCTATGAATTGGAAAACCGCCTGCCCAAATCGGACCCCACGCACCGGATCAGCAAACGATTTGACCTGAGCGCCCTGCGGTTCGAAACGATCTGCCGCCATATCTGCCACTCGGACGACTGCACCATTGTCTCGGCGCTGGCGGCCGAACAGTTCAGGCGCGACGGGTGGCCCCTGTGCTTTGTGCCATTTGACGCGCCCGGCAACCTGCGCAACCTCGGGGCGGTGACACGCCCAGGCTGTCCGCGCCGACCTCTGCTGGACCGCATCGGCGACTTTATTAATAAGAAACCACCGGTCGGAGTCACGCCAACCTTTTCGGGCTGATCTCATACCAAAAGTCGCGCGACCGCCACCGCAGGCAAGCACTGACACCTCAAAACCTGACTCTCATGCGCTCCTTTTTCGGCGAAAGGGTGCGGTTGTACCGTCGTAAAATCTTCTTGCCCGTCCGGTCCAAAAGGCCGAACGTGTTGGCGTATCCAGCCGGTTTGCCAATTGACCGCAGCTACGCATGCAAGTCAGTTGACAATGGATTTTGTATTTTGGATACATTGGGCAGAGATTTCGCGGCGAACAGAGTCGTCCAAGAATGCTCTGGCCACAAAGAGCAACGCGAATGTCTGAAAAAACCATTTCTGGGAGACCCACATGAAACTGAAATTAATGGCCGCAACTGCTGCGATCGCCTTGTCGGCTGCCGCGGCACAAGCGAATACGCTGGTCTATTGTTCGGAAGGCTCGCCCGAAGGCTTCGACCCGGCGCTGTTTACCGCTGGTACGACCTTTGATGCCTCGTCGCACCCAATCTACAACCGCTTGCTCGAGTTCGAAACCGGCACGACCAACGTGATCCCCGGTCTGGCCGAAAGCGTCGAGGCCAGCGATGACGGTCTGGAGTACACCTTCAAGCTGCGTCAGGGCGTCAAGTTCCACTCGAACGACGAATTCACCCCGACCCGTGACTTCAACGCCGATGACGTGATCTTCTCGTTCATGCGTCAGAAGGACGAGGGCCACCCCTACAATCAGGTCTCGGGCGGTACATGGGAGTATTTCAAGGGCATGGGCATGCCGGAACTGGTCGAGTCCATCGAGAAGGTCGACGACTACACCGTGAAATTCACCCTGACCAAGCCCGAGGCGCCTTTTGTCGCCAACATGGCGATGGACTTCGCCTCGATCCTGTCTGCGGAATACGCGGATGCGATGATGGAAGCGGGCACGCCTGAAAAGCTGAACACCGCGCCGATCGGCACTGGTCCGTTCTCGTTCGTGGCCTACCAGAAAGACGCGGTGATCCGCTATGCGCAGAACGCCGACTACTGGAAAGACCCGGCGGCAGTCGAAAACCTGATCTTTGCGATCACTCCGGACGCTTCGGTGCGCTATCAAAAGCTGAAGGCCGGCGAATGCCACATCATGCCCTATCCGAACCCCGCCGACATTCAGGCGATGAAGGATGACGGCGACATCAACATGATGGAGCAAGAGGGCCTGAACGTCGGATATCTGGCCTACAACACCACGATGGAGCCGTTCGACAATCCGAACGTCCGCAAGGCGCTCAACATGGCGATCGACAAGAACGCGATCATCGATGTTGTGTTCCAGGGCTCGGGCCAGGTTGCCAAGAACCCGATCCCGCCGACCATGTGGGGCTATAACGACGCCATCACCGACGACGCTTATGATCCCGAAGCAGCCAAGGCGATGCTGGAAGCCGAAGGTGTTTCTGATCTGTCGATGAAGGTCTGGGCGATGCCGGTACAGCGTCCGTATAACCCGAACGCCCGCCGCATGGCCGAACTGATCCAGGCGGATTTCGCCAAAGTTGGCGTGGACGTGGAAATCGTCTCCTATGAATGGGGCGAGTACCTGTCGCGCTCGAAAGAACTGAACCGCGATGGCGCAGTTCTGCTGGGCTGGACCGGTGACAACGGCGATCCGGACAACTTCCTGGCCGTGCTGCTGGGCTGTGACGGCCGCGAAGCGTCGAACCGCGCACAATGGTGCCACCAGCCGTTTGAAGACCTGATCCTGCAGGCCAAGCAGACCACCGATCAGGCCGAGCGTACCAAACTTTATGAGGACGCCCAGGCGATCTTCAAAGAACAGGCGCCTTGGGCGACCATCGCGCACTCGGTTGTCTTCATGCCGATGCGCAACGAGGTGCAAGGCTACAAGGTGCACCCGCTGGGCGGCCACATCTTCTACGGTGTGAGCGTCGAATAAATCATCACTCACTGACCGGAGCCGCCCAATCGGCGGCTCCGGTTTCTTTTATTCTGGAGGTCGGCGCCAATGCCGGATTTGTCCGAGTACCGTCAACTGGCAAAGGACATGTCAGTAGACGCCGTGGCGCTTGTGCCCGGTCCGAATTTTACCCGCGCTTTGGGAAAACCCTTCATGAGCCACGAGCGACCTTTTGTGGTCGTAATCCCGGCCGAAGGCGCTCCGGCCGCGGTCGTGCCCAATCTTGAGCTGGGCTCGTGGGAACTCGTCGGGTTCGAAGGCGCTGTTTTCGACTGGTACGATCAGACTGGCTATGACGATGCGTTTGCTGCGCTGGCCAAGCATGTGCCGCTGACATCACTGGCCGTTGAAGGACAGGTGATGCGGGTCTTTGTCTCCAAGGCGTTCACCAACGCTCTGTCGAACCTGCGGATTGTCGATGCCGAGAGTGAGATTTCCGGTCTGCGGATCTGCAAGACAGAGGACGACGTCGCGGCAATGCAGGCGGCGATTGATATCTCGGAACGTGCATTGGCCCGTGTAATCGCGGATGTGCGCGTCGGTCAGACAGAAATTCAAATCGAGCAGGCCCTTGTTCAAGCCCTGTTTGCCGAAGGCGCGGCCTCACTGGCCTTTGCGCCGATCGTTGCGGCCGGGGACAATTCAGCACGGCCGCATGGCAAGGCGCGCGCGGATTATCGGATCAAACCGGGTGACGCGTTGCTGTTTGACTTCGGGGCCCGAAAACACGGATTTGCCGCCGACATCACGCGGACCTTCTTTGTCGAGGAGGTCTCGGACGAGGGCAGGGACGTCTATGACACTGTTCTGCGTGCCAACCTTGCAGGGTTCGAAGCCTGCTGCCCCGGCGTCACGGCCCATGACATCGACGACGCAGTGATCAGCGTACTTGAGGCCTCGCCCTATGCTGACCGCATCCGCACCAAGACGGGCCACGGGTTGGGTCGCGACGTGCACGAAGCGCCGTATATCATGCGTGGAAATGACCAGAAAATCCTGCCCGGGATGGTCTGGACCAATGAGCCGGGACTTTATCAACTGGACAATTTCGGCATTCGCATAGAAGATGACGTGCTTGTTACCGAGGATGGCTGCCGGTCTCTGACCAGCTTTCCCAAAGATCTCACAATCATAGGTCGCTGATGTTTGGCTACTTACTCTCTCGTCTCGGCATGTTCGTTCCGACATTTCTGGGCGTAACGCTGATTTCCTTCATGTTCATCCGGGTCCTGCCGGGCGATCCCATCATCGTCATGGCCGGCGAACGCGGCATGACCGAGGAACGCTATCAGGAAATGGTCGAGAAGCTGGGCTTCGACAAACCGGCCCTGCAACAATACTGGGACTATCTGGTCGGCGTGATGCACGGCGATCTGGGCGAAAGCTTTGTGACCAAAAAACCTGTCTGGGACGAGTTCTTTGCCCTGTTCCCCGCAACATTGGAATTGTCGATCTGTGCGATGATCTTTGCGGTGGCCCTGGGTCTGCCAGCGGGCGTGATCGCTGCCGTGAACCGGGGCAAATTCTTTGATCGGGCGCTGATGTCCTCGGCGCTGGTCGGATATTCGATGCCAATTTTCTGGTGGGCGCTGCTTCTGATTATCGTTTTTTCGGGCAATCTGGGCTGGACGCCGGTCTCGGGTCGGATCGACCTGCTTTACTACTTCCCAAGCGTCACCGGCTTCATGCTGATCGACAGCCTCTTGTCAGGTCAGCCAGGGGCGTTCGGGTCGGCCGTTCGACACCTGATCCTGCCGACCATCGTTCTGGGCACCATCCCGCTTGCGGTGATCGCCCGTCAGACACGCTCGGCTATGTTGGAAGTACTGGGTGAGGACTACATCCGGACCGCCCGGGCCAAAGGTCTTTCGCCTTCGCGGATCAACGGGTTGCACGCGCTGCGCAACGCTCTGATCCCGGTGATCACGGTGATTGGCCTATCCGTCGGCACCCTGCTGGCGGGCGCGATCCTGACCGAGACGATCTTTAGCTGGCCCGGCATCGGAAAGTGGATGGTCGACAGCATTTTCCGCCGTGACTACCCGGTGGTGCAGGGCGGCCTGCTGATGATCGCCGTGATCGTAATGCTGGTGAACCTTCTGGTCGATGTCCTCTATGGCATCATCAACCCAAAAATCCGGAGGCGGTGATGGCTGAACTTTCCGCAAACGCGCCAAAAACCGAAGACCGCCCCAGCGCCCTGCGTGAGTTCTGGTATTACTTCAGCGAAAACCGCGGTGCGGTGTTCGGCCTGTGGGTCTTTCTTGCCTTTGTCTTCTGCGCGGCCTTCGCGCCCTTGCTGGCCCCCTATGATCCGACCGAACAATTCCGCGATCACATCCTGCAGCCTCCGGCGTGGCAAGAGGGCGGCAGCTGGGCCTTCCCGCTGGGCACCGATCCGCTGGGCCGGGATATGCTGTCGCGCCTGATCATGGGCTCGCGGTATTCCTTCTTTGTCGGCATCGTTGTGGTCTGTGTGGCCGTAACAGGCGGCGTGATCATCGGGCTGCTGTCCGGCTTCGCTCCGAAATGGGTTGATACAATGATCATGCGGGTGATGGACATCATCCTGTCCTTCCCGTCGCTGCTGCTGGCGCTGGTTCTGGTCGCTATCCTCGGCCCGTCGCTGACCAACGCGATGATTGCCATCGCCATCGTGTTCCAGCCGCATTACGTGCGACTGACCCGTGCTTCGGTACTGTCGGAACGGCAAAAAGACTATGTCACCTCGGCCCGCGTGGCAGGCGCAAGCAAGGCCCGGCTGATGTTTAAGACCGTATTGCCCAACTGTTTGGCTCCAATCATCGTGCAGGCGGCATTGTCCTTCTCGACCGCCATTCTGGACGCTGCCGCCCTTGGCTTTCTGGGCATGGGCGCGCAGCCGCCGACTCCGGAATGGGGCACCATGCTGGCCGAAGCGCGAGAGTTCATTCTGCGCGCTTGGTGGGTGGTGACCTTCCCCGGTCTCGCCATCCTGATCACAGTGCTCGCCATCAACCTGATGGGCGACGGTCTGCGCGACGCGCTGGACCCGAAACTGAAGCGGAGCTGACGACATGAGCCTGTTGGATATCCGAAACCTCACCGTCGAATTCGCCACCGCTTCGGGCAAGTTCCGAGCCGTGGACGGCGTCGACCTGTCCGTCGACAAAGGCGAGTTGATAGCCATCGTCGGCGAAAGCGGCTCGGGCAAATCCGTGTCGATGTTGGCCCTGATGGGCTTGCTGCCCTGGACAGCCACTATTACCGCCGATCAGCTGAGCTTCGAAGGCATCGACCTGACCAAAATCTCGGCCCGTGACCGCCGCAAAATCATCGGTAAAGACATCGCCATGATCTTTCAGGAACCGATGTCGTCCCTGAATCCCTGTTTCACGGTCGGTTTCCAGATCAAGGAAGCCTTGCGCATCCATCTGGGTCTGAACCGCAAGGATCGCCATCAGCGCGCCATCGAGCTGTTCGATCAGGTCGGCATCCCGGCTCCCGAAAGCCGCCTGAACACCTTCCCGCACCAGATGTCGGGCGGGATGAACCAGCGCGTCATGATCGCCATGGCCATTGCATGTAACCCCAAGCTGCTAATCGCGGATGAACCGACAACGGCACTCGACGTGACTATTCAGGCGCAAATTCTGGACCTGCTGGTCCAGCTGCGCGACGAACAGGGCATGGGGCTGGTGCTGATCACGCACGATATGGGCGTGGTCGCGGAAACAGCCGAACGAGTGCAGGTGCAATATGCCGGCCAAAAGGTTGAGGAGCAGCGGGTCAAAGATCTGTTCCGTACCCCGCGTCACCCCTACACGGCTGCTTTGCTGAGCGCCTTGCCGGAACGCGCAACCTCGAAATTGCTGCCGACAATACCGGGTGTGGTACCCGGCCAGTTCGACCGGCCCAAGGGCTGTCTGTTCAGCCCCAGATGCCAATATGCCGACGACCTGTGCCGGTCTCTGCCCCCAACCCCGCACAGCGCGGAGTTCGGCAAGGCCCGTTGCCATTACGTTGAAAAGATAACCGACGGAGAACTGGCATGACCGCCCCTATCGTTCAGGCCAGCGCGTTGGCCAGATTCTATACCGTCAAAGGCGGGTTGCTGTCGAAACCGGCAACGGTCAAGGCCCTGTCAGGTGTGGATTTCGATCTGCAACCCGGCAAGACGCTGGCCATCGTCGGAGAATCCGGTTGCGGGAAATCCACGCTGGCACGGGTGGTGACGATGATCGAGGAACCGACCTCGGGCAGCCTGTCCATTGATGGGGTCGATATTACCCCTTCGAAATGGGCCCAAATGCGCGAGACGGTACAGATCGTGTTTCAGGACCCCTATGGCTCGCTCAATCCGCGTCAGCGGATCGGGCAGATCCTACAGGAACCGCTGATCATCAACCGCCCCGACATGTCTGCCGCCGACCGCGAGGCCCGCGCGCGTGAGATGATTGATCTCGTGGGCTTACGACCGGAGCATTTCGACCGCTATCCGCACATGTTCTCGGGCGGTCAGCGTCAGCGGATCGCTATTGCCCGCGCGCTGATGCTGAACCCCAAGGTTCTGGTGCTGGACGAGCCGGTCTCGGCGTTGGACGTGTCCATCCAGTCACAGATTCTGAACTTGCTGGTCGAACTGCAGGAACGTTTGAACCTCGCCTATCTGTTCATCTCGCACGACCTGTCGGTGGTGAAGCATTTCGCGGATGACGTAATCGTCATGTATCTGGGCCGGGCTGTCGAAAAAGCCCCCAAGGAAATGCTATTCGCAACGCCCCGGCACCCCTATTCCAAGGCGTTGCTGTCCACCACACCTCGCGCCGATCCCGAAGCGAAAAAAGACCGGATCAAGCTGGAAGGTGAGTTGCCTTCACCGATGAACATCCCCCAGGGCTGCGCGTTTGCGCAACGGTGCTGGCTGGCGACCGAGGAATGCCGCGCGGCCCCGCCCGCACTTAGCGGTGAGGCCCATCAGGTGGCCTGTCTGCATCCTTTGGGTTGATCGGGCTTATTCGCCTTTTCGAGTGGCAAGGACCATTTCCAGCAACTGGTCCTTGGTGCGCCCAATATGCCGAGTAAGCAGGGCACAGGCGTCCTCAACCCGGCCGTCGCGCGCCAGTGACAACAGTTCCCGATGGTCTTTCTTGGCCGGTTCACGCTGTTCCATAACGCTCAGGTGCATCCGGACATAACGGTCGGATTGCACATTGACGCGCTGCAGGATTTCATTGCTCAAACCTCGCCCCGCAGCGGCATAAAGCGCTACGTGGTATTCGTTGTTGAGACTGCCCCACCGGCCCACATCATAGGCATCGTAAGACTTTTCCATCTCGTCCAGAATACGGTCGCATTCGATGAAATCGGCCTCGGTCATCTGCGGGATGGCGCGTTGGAACAGGTCCACTTCCAACAGCACGCGCAGGTCGAAGATTTCTCCGATTTCCGACAGCGAATGCTTAGTGACCGATGCCCCGCGATTGTTGGTCAATTGCACAAGACCTTCGGCATCCAGCCGCTTCAGCGCCTCGCGGATCGGCATGCGCGAGACGTCATAATCCTCTGCCAGTGCTTCTTGCCTGATGGTCTCGCCTTCGGCCATTTCACCGCTCAGAATCCGCTCGCGCAGATCGTTGGTGATGACTTCGGGCAGGCTTTGTCGGGGAATCGCGCGGGTTCTGGGCATTAGGTCGGTCTCGGGTGCAGGAAACTTGTATCCAAAATACAAAATGAGTGGTGAATTTCCAAGTCCCTTACACGCGACGATTGCGGTCAAGTGACGTACCGCATCCGGCGGCGTGATCAACAGGGTGTTATTCCCGTTTCACATCCTTTCTCCAAACTGGTCTCAGGAAGGCAAAACACGAGGTTCTGTACCGAAAATAGTCTCACTCAGTGATTGAGATCATAACATTCTATTCGACAGTTGGCGGTATTCTCAGAAGATCGCGCCCAATGCAGAGAATCTTCAGTTTCGTTGTGAGGCCCCTGATGTGGACGTATTCCAACCCAGTAAGAACCCTGTTCGACACCGGGACCTTCAACGAAGTGCCGCAGCTGGTCGCCGGTACCCTTCGGTGACATACCTCAGTGCGCCCTTTCAGGCGCTAGCCACAAAACTGGCCGAGCCTGCCAAGTTAATCACTGGTGATTTCGCGCCCAACCCGGACTATCGCCTGCTGCAAGAACAATGCGTACGGTTCGACGATCTGGATGTTATCGTCGCCCTGGGCGGACGATCAGAGGATCATTCCCACCAAGTTCCAGCGCCTGACGTTTGTA